>NZ_JBYISM010000006.1:0-323329 GCF_057708605.1 Nocardia sp. bgisy118
CCCCCCCCCCCCCCCCCCCCCCCCCCCTCCCCCCCCCCCCCCCCCCCCCCCCCCCCGCTTCTGTTTTTCCAACTCAGCGACCGGTGGCTTCGTACGCCTTGATCGCCTGCTCGAGCCTGGTGAACGCCGCGCCGAGGCTGGCGAGATCACCGCTGCGCTGGGCGTCACGCACGTTGCGCAGGGCCGCGTCCAGTTCCAGGACCGCCGCGTCCTTCGCGTTGGGCGACGGCGGTGCGACCCCCTGGGCGGGCGGCGGCGCGGTGACGCCCTGGTTCGGCGGCGGCGTCGTCCCCTGCTGGTTCGGCGTCTCGGCGCCCGGCGCCGTCGCGGCGCTGCCGCTGCCGGGGAAGATCTTGTCGAGGGCCGCCGCGAGCGTCGGCTCGTAGCCGACCAGCACCGATCCCGTCGCCGGATCGCGATAGCTCACGAGCACGCGAGCCAGCTGCGGGAAGGTCGAGGTGTTCGGTCCGCTGTTGCGTTCGGTGTACAGCGGCTCGACATAGAGAATGCCGCCGTCGGCGATCGGCAAGGTCAGCAGATTGCCGTATTTGATCTTGTTCGACCCTTGCAACAAAGTCTTGTCACGCGAGACCTCGTCGTTGATGGTCATCGTGTTCTGTGTTTGTTGCGGACCCTGGGTCTGCGAATCCGTCGGCAATTGCAAGATCGTGAACTTGCCGTAGTTCTCCGGATCCGAGCGCACCGAGATGTAGGCCGACAGATACTGCCGGTTGAAGCCGACCATGGCGCTGGTCAAATTGAACTCCGGTCGTCCGGTCTTCGGATCGCCGACCAGCACGTAGTACGGCGGCTGCTTGAAGGTGCCGCCCTCGATCGTCGGATCGCTCGGCACCGACCAGAACGCGTTGTTGGTGAAGAACTCTCGCGGATCGTTCACGTGGTACTTGCTGAGCATCTCGCGCTGCACCTTGAACAGATCCTCCGGGTAACGGAAGTGCGAGCGCAGCTCCGGCGAGATGTCGCTCTGCGACTTCACCGCGTTCGGGAACACTCCGCGCCACGCCTTCAGCACCGGATCGGTGGTGTCCACCTCGTACAGGGTGACGCTGCCGTCGTAGGCATCGACGACGGCCTTCACCGAGTTGCGGATGTAGCTGACCTCCTTGCGGGGCAGCAACCGTCCGGTCTTCTTGTCGACGCTGTCCTCGACCGCACCCTCGAGCGAGGTGCTCTGGGCGTAGGGGTAGCTGTCGAGCGTGGTGTAGGCGTCCACGATCCAGACGATGCGCTTGTCCACCACCGCGGGGTAGGCGTTGCCGTCGGCGGTCAGCCAGGGCGCGACCTTCTCGACCCGCTCCTTCGGATCGCGGTTGAAGATGATCTTCGAATCCTCACCGATCGCTCCGGAGAACAGGATGTTGCGCTCGGCGTACTTGGCCGCGAACGCCAGCCGGTTGAACCAGGAGCCGATCGGCACGCCGCCGGAACCGGTGTAGGTGTACTGCA
The DNA here is from genome assembly GCF_057708605.1 of Nocardia sp. bgisy118. Lineage (NCBI taxonomy): Bacteria > Bacillati > Actinomycetota > Actinomycetes > Mycobacteriales > Nocardiaceae > Nocardia > Nocardia sp. bgisy118. The sequence continues at coordinate 1,468 of NZ_JBYISM010000006.1, forward strand.
CATTGTCCAGGTCGTATTCGCGCGCGGGCTGCCCGGCCGCGCCGACGATGGCGTAGTCGGCGTCGGACTGGGAGATCAGCTCGCCATAGTAGATCCGCGGCTGGTCGACCTTGATGGCCTGGCGGTCCTGCGGCGTGGAGATGTCGCTGACGAAGCTCGACGGGCCGTCGTCGAAGACCGGAGACCCGCTGTCACTGCTGCCCGCGACGGTCGCGTCCTTGGCCGCGGCCTTGTTGATGCGATTGGCCGGGGCGGCGACGAAGCCGTTGCCGTGGGTGTAGACGGTGTGCCGGTTGATCCAGTCGGTCTGATTGTCCTTGAGGCTCTGCGGTTCCAGCTCGCGCGCCGCGACGATGTAGTCCTGGACCTCGCCCTCGATGGTGTAGCGGTCGATGTCGAGCGGGTTGGGGAAGCCGTAGAAGTTCTTCAGCTGGCGCAGCTGAGTGAAGGTCGGCGACAAGATATTCGGGTCGAGCAGCCGGATGTTGGAGATGGTGGTGCGGTCGGCGGGAACGTCACGCGGGTTCTTGGTGCCGTCGCCCTTGTAGTTCTGGTAGTCGACCTTGTCGTCGGTGATACCGAACGCCTGCCTGGTCGCGGCGATGTTGCGCTCGATGTACTCCGACTCCTTGTCGGCGGCGTTCGGGCGCACCGAGAACTGCTCGACCACCAGCGGCCACACCGCGCCGACCAGGATCGAGGAGAGCACGAGCAGCGCGGCGGCCATGGCGGGCACGCGCAGATCGCGCAGCACGATGCCGGCGAAGAAGGCCAGCGCGCAGATCACCGCGATGGACATCAGGATCAGCTTGGCGGGCAGCACCGCGTTGATGTCGGTGAAGGAACCGCCGGTGAAGGTGGGCTCCTTGCGCGCGCTGGAGAGCAGCTCGTAGCGGTCGAACCAGTACGCGATCGCCTTGAGCAGCACGAAGATTCCGGCGAGCACGGCGAGCTGGACGCGCGCAGGCCTGGTGAGCGTGCCCTCGCGGCCGCTCAGCCGCAGACCGCCGAAGACGTAGTGCGTCACCAGATTCGCGAAGAACGCGATCACCACGGCGACGAACAGCCAGTTCAGCACCATCCGGTAGAACGGCAGATCGAAGGCGTAGAAGCCGACGTCGAGGCCGAACTGCGGATCGGTCTCACCGAACGAACCGCCGTTCAAGAACAGCTGCACCGTCACCCAATTCGACTGCGCCACCAGGCCCGAGAGCAGGCCGAGCAGCACCGGGATGCCGATGCCGAAGAGCTTGAGCCTGCTCATCACGGTGGTGCGGTACCGGGCGATCGGATCGTTCGGCCCGGCGACCGGCACGAACACCGGCCTGGTCCGGTAGGCGAGCAGCAGCGCGAGCCACACCACCAGACCGACGAACACTGCCACCGCGGCGAACAGCAGGACGCGGGTCCGCAGCACCGTGAGATACACGTTGCGGAAACCGACTTCGCCGAACCAAAGCCAGTTGGTATAGGTGTCGGTCAGTCTCGGGCCCAACAGCAGCAACGCCGCCACGACGATGGCCGCCACCAGCAGCACGCGGCTGCGTCGAGACAACGAAGGTAAGCCGGTTGGGGGCCGCATGCCCACGGTGCCACTCTCCAGGGTCCGGCGGCGCCCACGCCCAATCGGTCGATGCGCCGCATTCCGACGTTGCGGTTCGGTCCTCGCGGACCGTCTGGCGCCCACTCTACGGAAACGGACATCGGGCCGTCGTGTGTGGCCTCGGTGAGCTCGGCGGAAGCGATTTCGGCGGCTTCGCTGAGACACCGGTGGCGGTGATGCGAGGATGTCCACCGTGAACGCCGATCTGCACGCCGAACTTGTCCTGTCCCGCGCCGTCCGGGAGGTCGCGGAGTTCGCCGACGCCGAAGGCTGGGGGCGGCCGCCGCAGATGTTCGCGCTGGTGCCGACCGCCGATCTGGTCGCGGCCGAACCCGGGCTGCTCGATGAGATCGATCAGGGCGACGAGCTCACCCCGATCGCGCAGGAGCCGCTGCCCGACGACATCACCGGCGGTTCGATCGCGCTCGACGAATTCCTCGCCACCACGAGCTGGCCGCCCGCCGTCCAGGGTTGTGTGCTGGTCCAGGAGATCGTGGTGCTGCCGCCGGATGCCGAGAGCACCCTCGACGACGCGCTCGCCCCGCTGCTCGCCGACCACGAGGCCGCCGACGCCGCGGCCCGCGCCGCCGCGGCCGCGCATCCGGAGCGCCGGGAGGCGCGGCTGTTCGCCGCTGTGCTGCGCGAGGGCGCGTCGCTGTCGCTGCTGCAGATCCGCCCGCAGGACGACGAGGACGATTTCGGCGACCTCGACCTGCGGACCTACCCGAACCTGGCGCCGAACCTCATCGAGGCGCTGCACCACACCCTGGAGTGATCAGCCGCAGCTCGGCGCCTCGGCGCCGACGTTGAGCGCGTTGAGCGACTGCACCGCGCTGTCCAATGTCTCCACCTTGACCAGGCGCAGGCCCTCGGGTGTGCGCTGCCTCGCCTCGTTGCAGTTGGCCGCGGGGACCAGGAACGTCTCGGCGCCCGCCTCACGCGCGGCCATCATCTTGTATTGGATGCCGCCGATCGGGCCGACCGCGCCGTCCTGATCGATGGTGCCGGTGCCCGCCACGAACTTGCCGCCGTCCAGGGGACCGGGGCTGAGCTTGTCGATCAGGGCGAGGCTGAACATCAGCCCCGCCGACGGGCCGCCGATATCGGCCAGATTGAAGGTGACCTGCATGGGCGGGAGCGCGCCCTCGCCCGGAGTGACGCCGAGGTAGCCCTTGGCCGGATCGTCCGGGCGGGCGCCGAGCGTGATCGTTGCGGTCTGTTCGGCGTTGTCGCGGCGGAAGACCACCGCCAGCTGGCTGCCCGGCGGCTGCGAGGACACCGCGGACACCAGGTCTTTGGGAGTCGCGATCGGCGCACCGTTGACGCTGACGAGCTGGTCTCCCGGCCGCAGCAGGTCCTTGGCGGGGGCGTCGTCGCCGACCTTGCGGATCAGCACCACGGTCGGCAGATTCAGGTAGTGCAGCGCCGCGACCTCGGCATTGCCCTCCGAATCCTTGAACTCCTGCTGATTGGACTTGTCGATCTCCTCGCGCGGCACCCCGGGCGGGTACACCTCGGCGCGCGGGACGAGACCGTGCTGGCCGCTCACCCAGAAGCCGAACGCCTCGAACAGGTTCAGCCCGTCGCGCACCGCCACCGTCGTCATGTTCAGGTGCCCCGAGGTGGGGTCGAGCTCGGTGCCGACGACGTCGACGACCTGCTTGCCCTCGACCTCGCCGAGCGTGTTGAAGGTTGGCCCGGGTCCGAGCGCGACGAACGGCACCTTGACCACGGTGCCGATGACACCGAGCACGAGCACCGGAACGAGCGCGGCAAGGAGGGTGAGGATCCGACGATTCACCCCGCCCACCATAGTGATCTCTCCTGGCGCCGGACGGCGCAGGCGCGGAATCCGCCGCCGCGCGCCGCCCGGTCGTTCGCTGTGCGCGTAATGCGAGCTCCGCGGGCCGGCGGCGGGCCGCCCAGGGTCACGAGCCGATTGTCCGCGCGTAACGTAAGAGGCATGACTGACTTCCCGTTCGGATTCTCGAACCGTGACGACGATGACGCGCGCAAGCGCGGCGAAGAGCCGAACGGTCCCGGGGCGAACAATCCGTTCGGGTTCCCGATCGGCGGCGGCGGGGCCGGGTTCGATCCCGCGCAGCTCGGCCAGATGCTGACCTCGCTGGGTCAAATGCTCAGCGGCATGGGGCAACCCGGCGGCGCGTCCTCGGGTCCGGTCAACTACGACGTCGCCAAGCGCCTGGCCCGCCAGCAACTCGGCGCCGATCTGACGCCCGTCTCGGCGGGCGCGAGGAAGGCGGTGACCGACGCGGCGCACCTGGCCGAACTCTGGCTGGACGGCGCGACGACGCTGCCCGCGGGCGCGACCAAGACGGTGGCGTGGACGGCCAACGATTGGATCGAGGAGACGCTGTCCACCTGGAAGCGGTTGTGCGACCCGGTCGCCGAGCAGATCTCGGGCATGTGGACCGCGCAGCTGCCCGAGGAGGCCAAGGAGTTCGCCGCGCCGATGGTCGGCATGCTCGGCCAGATGGGCGGCCTCGCGTTCGGCTCGCAGCTCGGCCAGGCGCTCGGCCAGCTGGCCAAGGAGGTGCTGACCTCCACCGATATCGGTCTGCCGCTCGGCCCGAGCGGCACCGGCGCCCTGCTGCCCGCCGCGATCTCCGAGTTCAGCGCGGGCTTGGAGCAGCCGGAGAGCGAGATCCTGGTCTTCCTCGCGGCGCGCGAGGCGGCCCACCAGCGGCTGTTCGCGCACGTGCCGTGGCTGCGTCAGCAGGTGCTCGGCGCGGTGGAGGACTACGCGCGCGGCATCAAGATGGACTTCTCCGCGCTGGAGCAGGCGGCCCAGGGCATCGACCCGATGTCGCTGGCCGACCCGTCGAAGCTCGAGGAGATCCTGGCGCAGGGCGCGTTCGAACCGCAGACCACGCCCGAACAGAAGCAGGCGCTGGAACGCCTGGAGACGCTGCTCGCCCTGATCGAGGGCTGGGTGCAGGTCGTGGTGGCCGACGCCGTCGGCGACCGGCTGCCCGGCGCGGGCGCGCTGGCCGAGACGCTGCGCCGACGCCGCGCCACCGGCGGACCCGCCGAGCAGACCTTCGCCACCCTGGTCGGTCTGGAGCTGCGGCCGCGCAAGCTGCGCGAGGCCGCGGAGCTGTGGCGGCGGCTGACCGCCGACGCGGGCGTGGACGCCCGCGACGGCGTGTGGGCGCACCCGGACCTGCTGCCCGACTCCGAGGACCTGGACACCCCCGCGGGCTTCATCGACTCGGTCATCGGCGGCGGCGCGACCGCGTTCGACGATCCGCTGGCGCAGCTGGCCGAGACCGAGGCACGCGAGCGCGCCGAGGCCGATCGCGAGGGCGGCGACGGACCGGACATGCCCGACCTGGGCAAGGACAACGGCAAGTCCTGAGAGTTCGCCTTGTGAACAGCGCGAATTCCTGTGGATAACGACAGGATTCGCGGCCGTTCGCGGCGCGGGCGGTGCGCATACTGCTGGCCATGACCACATTGCGCCCACACGGCCCGATGCTGCATCCCCGGGTGACGATCCTGGTTCGCCCCTCGGGGGTGGTCCAACTCGGCTGGGATCCGGAACGCGCCCTGCTCCTCGAGCCGCCGGACCTGGACACCCAGACCGTCCTCGGCTTCCTGCGCCTGCTCGACGGGTTGCGGACCCGGCCGCAGATCCTGTGGCACGCGGGCCGCAGCGGCATCGCCGCCGAACGCGCCGGTGCGCTGCTGGACGAGATCGACGCCGCGGGTCTACTGGTGCAGCCGCGGGAGCGGCCCGGCCCGATCCGCGCGGTGCGCGTGCACGGCCTCGGACCGCTCTCGGACGCGATCTCGGCGGGGCTGCGCCGGGTCGGCATCCGTCCTGAGCGATCGCGCGGGAACGCACCCGAGGTCCGGCCCGCGGGCAAGTGCGCCGACCTCGTGGTGCTCGCCGACACCGTGGTCACCGATCCACGGTTGGCGAGCGAGCTTGTGCTGCACCGCATCCCGCATCTCTCGGCGCGGATTCGCGACGGCCGCGGCATCGTCGGCCCGCTGGTGCTGCCCGGCGAGACCAGCTGCCTGCGCTGCGCCGACCTGACGCGGGTCGACTACGACGCCGACTGGCCCCATCTCGCCGCCCAGCTGCTCGGCCGGGTCGGTCACGCCTCCCCCGCCGCCATCGCCGCGACCGCGGCGCTCGCCCTCGGCGAACTCGAGGCGATCCTGGACTGCTCGCCGCGCAGGCCGCCCGCCACCCTGGACGCCACGCTCGAGTTGGACCTCGATTCGCACTTGCTGCAGCGAAGGTACTGGGCGCCACACGCCGCGTGTGGTTGTCGCACGATCGGCGTGGCGAGCGCAACGTGAGATCGAAAACTTCGAATTGCCATGGCAAAGCTACGGGTGTGTCCGCCATGATGGGGTGGTGTCTGAGATCGTGCGCCGTAGCTCGTCCCGCAACGCCAAGTTAGCCAAGATTCCGCTGGGCATCGCCGGACGAGCCGCCATGGGCTTCGGAAAGCGGCTCGCGGGTGGTGACAAAGGGGAGATCAACGCTCAGCTGAACCAGAAGGCCGCCGAACAGCTGTTCACCGTGCTCGGCGAGCTCAAGGGCGGCGCCATGAAGTTCGGGCAGGCGCTGAGTGTGATGGAGGCCGCTGTTCCCGAGGAGTTCGGCGAGCACTACCGCGATGCGCTGACGAAATTGCAGGCCGCCGCTCCGCCGATGCCCGCCGGGACGGTGCACCGGGTGCTCGATCAACAGCTGGGCACCCAGTGGCGGGAGCGCTTCCATTCCTTCGAGGACGCACCGTCGGCCTCCGCCAGCATCGGACAGGTGCACAAGGCGGTGTGGTCGGACGGTCGCACCGTGGCGGTGAAGGTGCAATACCCCGGCGCCGACGAGGCGCTGCGGGCCGATCTCAAGACGCTGTCGCGGATGACCGGCCTGATCTCCTCGGTGATCCCCGGCGCGGACGTCAAGCCGATCCTGGCCGAGATCACCGAGCGGACCGAGGAGGAACTCGACTACCGCAACGAGGCGGCGAACCAGCGCGCCTTCGCCAAAGCCTTCGACGGCCACCCCGAACTGGTGGTGCCCAAGGTGGTGGCCTCCGCGCCGAAGGTGATCGTCACCGAATGGCTCGAGGGGACCCCGGTCTCGCAGATCATCAAGTCGGGCGCCGCCGACCCGGAAGGCAGCCTGACCCTGCGCAATCGGGTCGCGCTGCTGATGGGCCGCTTCCACTTCTCCTCGCCCGAGACCGTCGGCCTGCTGCACGCCGATCCGCATCCGGGCAACTTCATGATGCTTGCCGACGGCAGGCTTGCGGTGATCGATTTCGGCGCGTGCGCGCCGCTGCCCAACGGTTTTCCGGAGATTCTCGGGCGGATGCTGTCGCTGGCCGTCGAGGAGGACTACGACGCGCTCACCCAGTTGATGTACGACAACGGCTGGGTGATCCCCGGTCGCACGATCACCCATCGGGAGATCGCCGACTACCTGCGCCCGTTCGCCGATCCGATCAAGACCGATTCGTTCCACTTCACCCGCCGATGGATGCAGCGTGTCGCGGGCAAGGCGACCGACTTCACCAGCTCGGAGATGAAAACCGCACGGGCGCTGCAACTCCCGGCCGAGCACGTGATGATCTTCCGGGTGCTGGGCGGTTCGGTGGGCATCCTCGCCCAGCTGGACGCCGAGATACCGTTCATGCAGCTGGCTGCCACCTGGTTGCCCGGCCTGCGCGACGAACGCTCCGCAAGCTGAAAGAACCTCCCCCACAACGCAAACGAGCCGCCCACCTGATCTCGAGGTGAGCGGCTTGTTTGCTTTCTCGTTCCTGGGCCCTGCCGGGGTCCGGGTCGGACGGTGGGGCCTCAGCGACCGGAGGGAGGTGGGGCCGCGGCCCGGCACTCATGCCGGGACCGCGACCTTGCGCGGACGACCACGCGGACGCTTGCGGGCGATCACGACACCCTGGTCGAAGATCTCACCGCCCCATACGCCCCAAGGCTCGCGCCGATCGATGGCCGCGTTCAGGCAGCCCTTGCGGATCGGGCAGGACGCGCACAGCGCCTTCGCCTGCTCCAGCTGGACCGGGCTCTCCGCGAACCAGAGATCGGGATCTCCAGCTCGACAGGGCAGGACCCTGGTGACCTCCCGGGTGACAGCGACGGCCTGCGGCCAGCTCTCTGCGGGGAACACGTCGTTCTCCTTCAGTTCGTTCTGCAGCGGTTCGTTAGTTGTCCACGAAACCGGTGGCAAACGGCTGAAGGGCCGCTTAAAAGTACTGGCCACGGTTTCGCTTCTTGCGATCCGTGGCCAGGAGGCGTGGGGTGAGTCCCCTACCTAGGTCGACACCTGTGTCGATTCCTGATCACGGTCGCTGGGTGTGCGGTGCGGAGGCGTGCTGCCCGCAGATCGATGTCTGCCATGGGCTCTGCCGCCGGCTCATAGCCGGCTTCACGCGCAATGACGCCGACTGCCGCGTTGGCGGTCGGGTGCCAGCCCCCGCTGGGCTTGCCCTGGAGAAGGGTGTGAACTTGGCGAAGCGCCGGCGAAATCTTCACCGGCGTACCAAATCCGCACACTCCTGCCGAGGACAGACCGATCCCCTGCAAGGCGAGGATCCCCCGGGAGGCCGACATGGACGTATTGCCCGCAACGCCGATGGCGTCGAAGTTGTTGATGCCGTTCATTGGTCTGCCTCCCTCCTGTTCTCGTTGTGCCGAAACTGTCTGGTATCGAACCGAGTTGTCCGAAACTCTCCGCGCCGGAATGCCCTCCCGGTGCGTGATTCCCACCATAAGCAATGTCGGCGAAACCGACAACCTATTTTCTACCTGCGGTTTTGTGATGTCGAGCGGACACGCGACGCGACGATGGCGAGCACGTCGGCTCCGTAGTCGACGATCTTCTTCGCGCCGATGCCCGGGATCGCCTCCAGCGCACGGTCGTCTGCGGGCAGTTGCTCCGCGATAGCGGTGAGCGTGGTGTCGGTGAACACCACGAACTCCCGGACCCGCAGTGCCTCGGCCTTTTCGGCGCGCCACTCCTTCAGCGCCTCCAGCAGCGCCGAGTCCAGTTCCGCGGGGCAGCGACGGCAGCGGCCGAGCATGGTGGCGTAGGTGCCGATCAACGGCTTGGCGCAGACCCGGCAGGACGGGCGTATCCCGTTGTTCTCGGGTCGGCCGGTCGACGCCGCGATCCGCGACGCGGGCGAATCGTCGGGCACCAAGCCGTTGAGGAAACGGGAACGGCGGCGGGTACGCCTGCTGCCCTCGCCCCGCGACAGCGCCCAGGACAGCCGCAGATGCTCGCGCGCCCTGGTCACGCCCACGTAGAGCAGCCTGCGTTCCTCTTCGAGCGCGGCCTGATCGCCGACCGAGCCGTCGTCGGCCAGCGCGTGGGCGATCGGCAGCGTGCCGTCGGCCAGCCCGACCAGGAAGACCGCGTCCCACTCCAACCCCTTGGCCGCGTGCAGCGAGGCCAGGGTGACGCCCTGCACGGTCGGTGGATGCCTGGCCTCGGCGCGCGCGGCCAGCTCGCGCAGCAGGCCGGGCAGCTCGAGCTGCGCGTCGTGCTCGACCAATTCCTCGGTGAGCCGGACCAGCGCGACCAGCGACGACCACCGTTCCTTCGCCTGCGCGCCCGCGGGCTCGGTCGCCGTCAGCCCGACCGGCGCGAGCACGGCCTTGACCAGGGTGACCAGCGCCGCGCCGCGCCGCGACTGATCGGGCAGGTCGTCGCGGGCCGCGGCCTGGCGCAACGCCTGCACGGCCTGCCTGACCTCGGCGCGCTGGAAGAAGCCCTCGCCGCCGCGCACCTGGTACGGGACGCCGCGCTCGGTGAGCGCCTGCTCATAAGCCTCGGACTGGGCGTTGACGCGATAGAGCACCGCGATCTCCGCCGCCGGGGTGCCCGCCGCGATCAACCCCTTGATCGCGCCCGCCACCCCGACGGCCTCGGCCGGGGCGTCGTCGTATTCGGTGAACTCGGGCTCCAGCCCGTCCGCGCGCTGGCCGATCAGCTGGAGCCTGGTGCCCGCGATGCGTCCGCGGGCGGCGCCGATCACCCGGTTGGCCAGCGACACCACCTGCGGCGTCGACCGGTAGTCGCGCTCCAGCCGCACCACCGTCGCGTCCGGGAAACGCCGCGAGAAGTCGAGCAGATAGCTCGGGGTGGCGCCGGTGAACGAGTAGATCGTCTGGTTCGCGTCGCCGACGACGGTCAGGTCGTCGCGCTCGCCGAGCCAGGCGTCGAGCACGCGCTGCTGCAACGGCGTCACGTCCTGGTACTCGTCGACCACGAAACTCCGGTAGCGACCGCGGAATTCGTCGGCGACGGCCGGATAGTCCTCCAGCGCTGCCGCGGTGTGCAGGAGCAGATCGTCGAAATCGAGCAGCAGTCCCTCGGCGGAGGTCTTCAGCGACTCGTAGCCCGCGTAGACCTCGGCCACCCGCACCGCGTCGTACGGCGGCTCGCGGTGCCGCTTGGCCACCGCCGCCGGGTAATCCTCCGGCGCGAGCAGGGTGGACTTGGCCCATTCGATCTCGCCGAGCAGGTCGCGGACGCTGTCGGTCGCGGTGCTCAGCCCCGCACGGTGCGCCGCCTGCGCGACCACCGTGAACTTGTTCTCCAGCAATCGCCATGGCACGTCGCCGACGACCTGCGGCCAGAAGTACTTCAGCTGGCGCAGCGCCGCGGCGTGAAAAGTGCGGGCCTGCACCTGTTTCGCCTCACCGGCGAGGCCCAGTCCGCGCAGCCGGGCGCGCAATTCGCCCGCGGCGCGGGCGGTGAAGGTGACCGCGAGCACCTGGTCCGGCTTGACGTGCCCCGCCGACACCAGGTGCGCGATCCGGTGCGTGATGGTCCTGGTCTTTCCGGTGCCCGCCCCGGCGAGCACGCACACCGGCCCGCGCGGCGCCCGGACGGCGGCGACCTGTTCGGGATCCAGGGCGTCGAGGTCGAAGGCGGGCACGGCCACCATCATGACAGCCCGGTCCGACAACCGGCCGCCGCGCCTGTCGGCCCTCGACGGCGAAGCGCGGGCGGTGTGGCGCCGGGCACTGTGGAACACGACGAGGTCTTACCGCGTTGAATGGTTCCGTGACTGACGTGAACCCCGTTCTGACCATGTACTCGACCACCTGGTGCGGCTACTGCCGCAGGCTGAAGAAGCAGCTGGACGAGTCCGGTATCAGCTATGTAGAGATCGATATCGAGCAGGACCCGGCCTCGGCCGAGTTCGTCGGTAGCGTCAACAACGGCAACCACGTGGTGCCGACGGTGAAGTTCGCGGACGGTTCGACGGCGACCAACCCGTCGCTGGCCGCCGTCAAGCAGACCCTCGCCGCCCTGGCCTGACGCTCAGTCCAGCGCCGCCCACGATTCGACGATGGTGCGCGCGATCGAGATGGAACCGGGGAGCAGCAGCCGCACGCCTTCCCGCTGGCCCGACCAGTCTCCGGCCGCGAGAGCCGCGCGCACCTCGGCCCTGGTGAACCAGTGCGCCTCGGCGATCTCGCCGTCGGAGAAGGCCAGCGGCTGCTCCGGGTCGGCGACGGCGGCGAATCCGAGCATCAGCGACCTGGGGAACGGCCACGGCTGACTGCCCAGGTAATGGATGTCGCGGACGTCGAGACCGACCTCCTCGCGCATCTCGCGCGCCACGCAGCGCTCCAGCGACTCACCCGCCTCGACGAATCCGGCGAGCAGCGAGAACAGCGTCGTCGGCCAGGTGTGCTGACGCGCGAGCAGCACCCGGTCGCCGCCGTCGTGGATCAGGCAGATGACGGCCGGGTCGATGCGCGGGAATTCCTCGTGCCCGGCCGTGGTGACCCGCGACCAGCCGCCCTTGGTGGCGACGGTGGTGCTCCCGTCGTACGCGCTGAAGCCGGACTTGTCGTGCCAGTTCAGCAGGGCCATGGCGGTGGAGAGCAGGCCCGCGGTGAAATCGTCCAGCTCGCCCGCGACGACGCGCAGGTCGGTGAGCGCGCCGGTGAGTTCGTTGTCACGCACCGCCCACAGGTGCCTGCCCTCGCCGACGCCGAGGAAAACCGCCGCCGGGCTCGGCTCCGAGGACAGCTCGACGGCCGCGTCCAACACCAGCGCGCCGCCCTCGAAACGCACCTGACCGCGGCGGTTCACCCGGAGCAGCCCGGCCTTTGCCCACCCCTCCTTCAGCGCGTTCTCGTCCGCGCGGATCTCCTCGGCGCGGTCGACCGCGGTACGGGACAGCAGGGGGATGGCGTTCAGCTGAAATGACACGCTTCGAGATTACTTCCGAACGCGGTCACTTCGCCGCTCGCCGGATGTAGAGCAGTTTGTCGCCCGCCTCGATCGCGTCCACTTCCGGCTCGCCGACCCGGATCAGATCGCCGCCGCGCACCACGCCGAGCACGATGTCGCTGAGATGCCGTGGGGAGCCGCCGATCTCGCTCGGCTCGACCTCGCGCTCGGCCACCGCGAAACCCTGTTCCGGGGTCAGCAGGTCTTCCATCATCTCCACCACGGTCGGGGTGGTGGTGGCGATGCCGAGCAGACGGCCCGCGGTCTCCGAGGACACCACCACCGAATCGGCGCCGGACTGGCGCAGCAGGTGGGTGTTCTCGGCCTCGCGGATGGCGACCACGATCTTGGCCTTCTTGTTGAGCTCGCGGGCGGTCAGGGTGACCAGCACCGCGGTGTCGTCGCGATTGGCGGCGACGATGACCGACGCCGCGTTCTGCACGCTGGCCAGCCGCAGCACGTCGGACTGGGTGGCCGAACCGTGCACGGTCACCAGGCCCGCGTTCGCGGCCGCCTCCAACGCGATCGTGTCGGTGTCGACCACCACGATCTCGGCGGCCTGCACGCCGTCGCCGAGCATGGCGTCGATGGCGGTGCGTCCCTTCGTGCCGTATCCGACGACCACGGTGTGATTACGCACGCTGCGCCTCCAACGCTGAATCTTGAATGCCTGACGGGATCGTTCGGTCAGCACACTGATCGTGGTACCGACGAGCACGATGAGAAAGAGGATGCGCAGCGGGGTGACGATGACGATGTTCACCAGCCGTGCCTCGGGCGAGGCCGGGGTGATGTCGCCGTAGCCGGTGGTGGACAGCGACACCGTCGCGTAATAGAACGCGTCGAGGAAGGACAGTTCGTCGCCGGTGTTGTCGCGATAACCCGCCCGCCCGACGTACACCACCAGCGCCGCGGTGAACAGCAGTCCGATGGCGAACGCGATCCTGCGGCTCAGCGAGACCCACGGGCTGATCTGTGTCTCCGGGATTCGCAGCAGACCGACGAGTGCGAAGTCGGGACGGGTCGACAGACCTGCTCGTCCCGCGCGATCCCCGAAATCACCGAGCATCGTTCTCACCTGCCCGCCCGTTCGCCGCGCGGTCTATCTCCGGCACTGTCTCTCCCTCCGGCACAGCACGGGAGCCTACCGGGTCGCTGTCGCGCCACCCTGACTCGACGCGAACACTCGGTGAATGTCAGGGTGAGTACTCATGGCAGACATTCGACCGACCCCCGGCAGGCGGCCCGCGCTGTTTCTGGCGGCCCTGCTGTTCGGCAGCGGGGTCATGCATTTCGCGCGGCCCAAGTTCTTCGACTCCATCGTGCCCAGGCTGCTACCCGGCCGAGCGCGCGACTACACCTACGCGTCGGGCGTCGCCGAGCTCGGCGTGGCCGCCGCGCTCGCGGCGCCGCGCACCCGGCGTCTCGGCGGACGGCTGGCGGCGCTGCTGTTCGTCGCCGTGTTCCCGGCGAACGTGCAGATGGCCGTCGACGTGACGCGCAGCGAGAAGGCTTCGCGGGTGCTGAAGATCGGCAGCGTGCTCCGGCTGCCGTTGCAGATCCCGCTGGTCACCACGGCGCTGAAAGTTTCGCGCCAGAGCTGAAGACCCACACGGGTCACTCGTCCTGCCTGGTGGGCGCGGCCGATCGGATCAGCGCGGCCAGCTCCTCGGGTCCGGGCAGCTCGGCGGGCGCGATGGTGCGTCCCGAGCGCACGTAATGGAAAGCGGCGCCGATCATCTCGAGCATCTCGCGTTCGGTGCCGCCGTGCCTGGCGGCCATCAGGCGGGCCCAGGCCAGCCGGTAGATGGCCAGCTGCATGGCCACGGCCGGTTCGTCGGCGGGACCGGGTTCGGCGCCGGTCTTCCAGTCGACCACGGTCCAGCCGCCGCCCGCCTCGGCGAACACCGCGTCCATCCGGCCGCGGATCACGGTTCCCGCGATCGAGGTCTCGAAGGGCACCTCCACATCGAGCGGACTGCGGTGCGCCCACGGCGAATTCAGGAACGCGTCCTGCATCCTGGCGAGTTCGGCGTCGACGCTCGCGTCGTGCGGATCGGGCTCGCCCGCGCCGGGGAGTTCGTCGAGCCCGAGCAACCGGGTGCCCGCGAACCAGCGCTGCACCCAGGCGTGGAACGCGGTGCCGCGCCGGGCCAGCGGATTCGGCGGGTACGGCAGCGGACGGCGCAGGCGCCGAGCCAGTTTCGCCGGATCGGCGCGCATCTCCACCAGGGCGGTGGCCGGGATCTGGCCGGGCAGTTCCACCTCCTGGGCCGCGGCCAGGCCCGCCTCGTGCTCGGCGAGCAGGGCGTCCACGTCGGCGGCCCAGCCTTCCGGATCGTCCGGATCGGCGGCCTGATCCTCGGGGGCGAGCTCGTCCGGCGGCGGCTCGAAGTCGTCGGGGAACGGTGCGAAATCGTCAGTCGGCGCGAGGAGTTCGTCGACCGAGAACAGGGCGTCGGGTTCCGCCTGGGGTGCCACGCTCGGCGCGGGTCCGGCAGGCGGCGCACCCGTGGCGGACTTTCCGGCGGCGACTCGCGCGTCGGCGGGCTGGGCGCGCAGGTCCCTCAGCGCGGAGCGGACCAGGGCGGCGCCCTGCTCGATCGGATCGCGGCGGGGTCCGAGCGGGTCGCGGGGCCACTCGGCGCTCGCCGGATTGTCGGTGAACGGGTTGACCGCGTCGACCTCGGGCGGATCGTCCCATCTCGCGATGTCGAGCACGCCGAACGCCGGTCCGTCGGCCGACTCGCTCGCGTTCTTCAGTTCCAGCAGGAAGTCCGACGGCCCCTTCGGCGCGGAGCCGGTCTCGGCCCAGTGATGCGCCGAAACCAGCAGCACCCGTTCGGTTCTGGTGAGCGCGACGTAGAACAGCCGCCGCTCCTCGTCGAGGCGCCTGCGGTCCAGCGCCGACTTGTGCGCCTTGATGGCGGCCTCCAGGTCGGCCCGGTCGTACAGATCCGCGAGATCCAGGACCGGGACGCCCTCGGCGGCGTCGTCCTGGATGCGGTCGCCGCGCAGCGAGGTGGGCAGCTCGGCCAGCGCGCCGAGCCAGGTCGCCGAGGCAGCGCCCGAGGGAAACACCCCGCGCACCACGTGCGGCACCACGACGATCTCCCATTCCAGCCCTTTTGCCGCGTGCACCGTCAGCACCTGCACGCGGTCTTTGGCCACCTCCACCTCGCCAGGCTCCAACCCGTTCTCGACCGACTCGGCGGCGGCGAGGAAGGTGAGCAGACCGGTCAGCGAGGCTCCGTTGTCGGCGGCGTAGCCTGCCACCACCTCGGCGAACGCGTCCAGGTGTTCGCGGCCCGCTCCGGTGCCTGCCATGGCACGGCGCGCCTGGGTCTCGACGCCGACGCCGATGGTGCGCTCCACATCGGCCACGAGCTCGACCAGTGGCTGGCCGCTGCGTTCCCGCAAGGCGGCGAGTTCCCGGCCGAGCGCCTCGATGCGGGTGTAGCCCGAGGCCGAATAGTTCTCCTGCGGACCGGGATCGGCGATCGCGTCGGCCAGCCCGGCCTGCTCGGCCGGTTCCGGGGCCACCTCGCGCAACGCGGCGGCCAGCGCGGCGCCGTCGGTGATCTCGTCGCTCTCGCCGCCGGACAGTCTGCTGATGGACAGCGCCCTGGCGCGCCGGGCCAGCGCGGCGAGGTCGGCGACACCGATGCGCCAGCGTGCTCCGGTGAGGACACGCACGGCCGCGCTTCCTGCGGCGGGCTCGGCGACCAGGCGCAGGGTGGCGACGATATCGGCCACCTCGGGTGTGGCGAGCAGGCCGCCGAGGCCGACGATCTCCACCGGAAGCCCCCGAGCGCGCAGGGCTTCCGCGAGCGGGGCGGCATCGGCGTTGCGGCGCACCAGGATCGCCGACGTCGGCGGCGGCTCTCCCGCGCCGTGCCGCGCCGACCATTCGGCGGCGATCCGCTCGGCGACCCAATCCCGTTCGTCCGCGACGGTTTCGGTGAGCGCCACCGCGACCACACCGGGTTCCGCGCTCGGTTTGGCGCGCAGCGCGTCGACGGTGACACCGCCCGCGTCGAGCGCGGTGCGGCGCAACGGGTCGGCGACCAGGTTGGCGAGGGCGAGGGCCTCGGGCGGATTGCGCCAGCTGGTCAGCAGCGGCAGGATCGGCGCGGGCACGCCGGGCGCCAGCGGGAAGTCGGTGGCGAAGCGGGGCAGGTTGGCCGCGGACGCGCCGCGCCAGCCGTAGATGGACTGCATCGGGTCGCCGACCGCGGTCACCGCCAGACGCCGTGCGGCGCGGCCCGATTCGTCGCGCGGCGGGGGCGCTTCGCCCCCGAACAGCGCGGCCAGCAGAATGCGCTGAGCGTGGCCGGTGTCCTGGTACTCGTCGAGCAGCACCAACCGGAAGCGCCCTCGCTCGGCGGTGGCCACCTCCTGATGCTCGGCCGCGAGCCGCGCGGCCAGCGACATCTGGGCGCCGAAATCCAGTGCGCCCCTGCGGCGCAGCGCCGCGGCCAGCTGCTGGACCAGCGGCAACAGCGCAACACGTTCGCGCTGCACCTGCACGATGGACAGCAGCGCCTGGCTCGGCCCGCCGCGCTGCCGCGGACCGGCGGGCAGGGTGTGCACGAGCTTCTCCAGTTCGGTGTGGGCCTCGGCGAGCTGTTCGGCTTCCACCAGGTGTTCGGCGAGCTGACCGGAGAGCGCGAGCACCGCCTCGGTGACCGAGACCGGGGTACGGTCGGTGTCCAGGTCACCGTCCCACGCCCGCACCACCTGGTGCGCGAGCTGCCACAGCTGGGTCTGGGTGAGCAGGGTCGCCGACGGCTCCACCGGAAGCAGCAGGCCGTGCTCGGTGAGCAGCCGCCCCGCGTAGGAGTGGTAGGTGCTGATCTCGGGTTCGGCCCCGGACAGCTGCGCGCGCAACTCCCCGGACGGGTCCAGCTCGCGCAGCAGTGGCGAACCCGCCAGCCGCGCCAGCCTGGTCCGAATGCGAGCGGTCAACTGCTGGGCGGCTTTTCGCGTGAAGGTCAGGCCGAGCACCTGATCGGGCAGCACCAGCCGATTGGCCACCATCCACACCACGCGCGCGGCCATCGTCTCGGTTTTGCCCGCGCCCGCGCCCGCGACCACCAGCGTGGGTCCGGGCGGTGCGGCGATCACCGCGGCTTGTTCGTCGGTCGGGGGTGGCAGGCCGAGCGCCTCGGCGATCCGCTGAGGCGTCACGGCGGGGTGACTCACTCGTCGGTCACCTGCCTTCCGGTGTCCTGCACCGGACAACTGCCGGCCACCGCGCAGTGACGGCAGCCGTCGTTGCGCATGGCGAGGTAGCTCGGGCCGCGGGTGGACGCGGCGGCGTCGTGGATCGTCGTTCGCCACTTGTCGAGCGCCTCGGGGTCGAGCGGCTCCTGCATGCGCTGAGTGGCGCCCTCTTTGCTGCTCGGCTTGGCCACATACACCAGGCGGGCACCGCCCGGCTCGCCGACAGACTCGGATTCCGTTGGTGTCCGGTCGCTCTCGGCGGGGCCCGATCCGTCCAGCGCGCCCAGCGCGGCCGCCACCTGGTAGGTCGCCAGCTGCGCGTGGTCGGCGGCGGCCTGTTTGCTGATGGGAGTCTTGCCGGTCTTCACGTCGACGATCACGAAGCGGCCCATGGCATCTCGCTCCAGCCGGTCCACCCGGCCCTTGATGCGCACCGGCGGTTCGTCGTCGTCACGCGGCGGCAGCACGCAGTCGACGGGCACCTCGACACCGGCCTGGGTGAGCTCGCCGCGGGTATTGCGCACCCAGGCCATGAACGTCTCCAGCATCGCCTCGGTGCGCCGCAGCTCCTGGCGGGAATGCCAGCCGGTGCCGGGATCGATGGCCTGCCACGCCCGGTCGAGCGCCGCCCGCACCTGTGCCTCGGGCACCTTGCCCGCCAGCGCCTGCACCAGGGTGTGCACCAGATTGCCCTTGACGGCGTGCGGATTGTCGCCGTCGGTGCCGCCGTGCCGCTCCAACGCCCAGCGCAGCGGGCAGGTGCGTAGCAGTTCCACGGTGGACGGCGACAGCGCGACCGCGGTCTCCTCGTCGTCCCACAGCGGGCGCGCCGAACTGAGTTCGGCGGTGCCGTACCACTCCTCGGGGTGGGTGCCGCGCACCCCGGCGTGCGCCAACCTGGCCAGCTGGTGCGCGGCCCTGCGACGGCGCTCCGGGTCGGCCTCCGCGTCGCAGACCACGCCGCGCAACTCGGCCACCAGCGAATGCATGACGAGGGCGCGACCGGGGTCGGCGACCGGCAGCGCGCCCGGCTCGGTGTCGTCGTCGTGACCCAGCAGCTCGGACAGGAAGCGGGATGGCACCAGATCCCGTTCGCCCGAAACGGATTCGACCGCCGTCACCAGCAGCGAGCGCCTGGCCCTGCTGCACGCGACGAGCAACAGCCTGCGCTCCTCGGCCAGGATCGGCGCGGCGCGGCTGACCGATTCGCCTGACAAACCGATGCCCACGCTGAGGTCGACCAGATCCTCGGTGTGCAGCAGGGTGCCGCGCGGCCGCGGATTGGGCCAGATACCCTCCTGCACGCCCGCGACCGCGACCACGTCCCACTCCCGGCCCGCCGCGGCGTGCGCGCTGAGCAGAGCGACGGCCTCCCCCGGCGCGGTGAGCGGGGCGGTGTCCTGCGGAATCTCCTGCTGGAGAAGGTATTCCACGAAGCCCTCGATGCCGGCGCGGGGAATACGGTCGACGTAGGCCGCCGCGGCGTCGAACAGGCCGACGGCGGCGTCGAGGTCGCGGTCGGCCTGCATGCCGACCGCGCCGCCGCGTTCGGATTGGGCGACCCAGCGCCGTTCCAGGCGGGAAGCGGTCCACAGCGCCCAGAGCACGTCCTCCAGACCGGTGGCCCGTCTGCGCGCCTTGCGGCCGCGGTCTAGGGCGGCGAGCACGCGATGCAGCGGCGCGGCCTCGACGTCGGTGAGGCGATCGAGGATCGCCCGATCGCCGATGCCTACGAGAAGATCGCGCAGGACCTCGGCCGACGACTGCTCGAGCAGGGTGGGACTCACGGTGTCGCCGCGGGTTTCGTTGCCACCGGCATCGTCGGGCACGGCCCCGTTCCCGGCCGCCCCGCCGGGGGCCGGACGCTCGTCACCGGGACGGCTCGGCACATAGCTGTCGTCGGCGTGCTCGGCGACCTCCAACCCCCACTCGAGATCGGCTTCCCGCCACTCGGATTCGCTGACGATCGACTCCGGATCGGCGGCGGTCCACTCGGATTCGGTTGGGCTCCAGTCCGATTCGGCGTCATTCCAGGGCGGGTCGTGCGGCGCGAGGCTCTGCGAGGGGGCGAGGTCGGCATCGGGCCGCTCCTGAAGCGAGCCGTCCGGCTGGGGCACGTCGGCGGGTAGCGGCAAGCTCTCCGAAACGTCATCGGGCGGCAGGTCGTCATCGAGGGGAAAGGCATCCTCGGGCAGCGGCGCGACGTCCGGCGGCAGAGCATCGTCCAGTGGCGGAGCGTCATCCGGCGGCGGCACGTCGTCCGAGGCCAGCGCCTCGGCCCACGCTTGCCCCTCGGCCCTTTTCGCCGTTCCGCGCTCCACCTCCAGCACCGCACGCCGAACCCCGCGGCGCAAGCGCCGAAGGGTGATCTGGTCCGCGCCGCCGAGCGGCCCGGAGAGCAGATCGAGCGCGTCCTCGGCGGAGAACATCGCCTCCCCGGCTCGCCGCGACCGTTCACCAGCGAGGAGCGCGCGCAACGCGAGCAGCATCCAGGCCGCGCCGCGCCGCCTGGCCAGCGGCACGTCCAGCGCGGGCTGTCGCACCGGCACGCCCGCCGCGAGCAGCGCGCGCCGCAACGGGGCCAGAGACAGCGGCACCGAACGGACGATCACCGCCATCTCGGACCAGGGCACCCCGCCGGTGAGATGCGCGCGCCGCAAATGATCGGCGATCAGCGCGGCCTCCTTGGCGGGCGTGGCGAGCACGCGGACGCGGACCGCGACGCCGTCGTCCTCCTGCGTCGCCTCGGGGTCCGGCACCGGAAACCGTTGCGGCGCACTGCCCGGCAACCTGGCCGCGACCCGCGCGACCGCCAGCCGCACCTGGGCGCCGGACCGATGATTGTGCCGCAACACGACGCGCCGCTCCTCCGGCGCGCCGGGATCGGCGGCGAACCGGGGGTCGGCGCCGCGGAAAGCGAACACGCCCTGGTCCGGATCGCCCGCGACGACCGCGCAGTGCGCCGCCGCGCCGATGACGCGGACCAGGGTCGCGGCCTGCGGATCGAGGTGCTGCGCGTCGTCGACCAGCAGATAGTCGATCCTGGACCGTTCGTCGGCGAGCAGATCCGGGTCGGCGGCCAGCGCGTCGAGCGCCGCGCCGATCAGTTCCGCGGCGTCCAGCGCGGGCGCGGTGGCCTCCGGCGCTTCGACGCCGACCGACCAGCGCAGCAGCATGGCCTGCTCATAGCGTTCCGCGAAGCGGCCCGCCGCCACCCATTCCGGCTTGTCGTGTTCGCGGCCGAGCGCCACCAGATCCTCCGGGCCGATGCCGCGTTCGGTGGCCCGCAGCATGAGATTGCGCAACTGCTCGGCGAACCCGGCGAGGCCGAGCGCGGGCTGCAACCGCTCCGGCCAGAGACCGGTCGCGCCGTCGGCGATGTCGGTGAGGTCGCCGCGCAGCATCTCGCGCAGCACGGCATCCTGCTCGGCACCGGTCAGCAAACGCGGCGGCGGGTTGCCGTGCGCGGCTGCGTGCCTGCGCAGCACGGCGAAGGCGTAGGAGTGCAGGGTGCGCACCAGCGGCTCCCTGGTGGCGCCGGGCACGCCGCCTTCGTCGTCGGGGCCGGTCCCGCTCAGTCGCGCGGTGACGGCGTCGCGCACCGCGGCCGCCGCCTGCTTCGAATGGGTCAGGAGCAGCAGCGATTCCGGATCGGCCCCGGCCGCGATGCGGGTGGCCGCCAGATCGGTGAGCAGCGCGGTCTTGCCGGTCCCCGGACCGCCGAGCACCTGCCACGGTCGCCATCCCGGGCGCGCGGGCCCGACGACCGCCATGGCCTCGAGCAGCGGGCACACCTCGGCGCCCCAGAGCCCTGCCCGGGGTGCCGTTGCGTTCCGGCGAACAAGTCGCACCGCGCTATCCGATCGCACCACGTCGGCTATTGCAACAGACAGGGCTGACACGCCATCGGCCCACTCCGGCCGGACGTTGTCCACGTCACGGCCACCTCCGCGACACCGGGACGCCGCCGCCCCGGCGGCCCTTCCGAGCGGCGAGCCGCCCGACCCGACAGAATGGGCCGGTGTCGACTCTCCACGTTCACCGCTTCGGTCCCGCCGAAGGATCGACCGTGCTCGCCCTGCACGGGCTGACCGGGCACGGCCACCGCTGGGCCGCGCTGGCCGCCGAGCACCTCTCCGATGTCCGCGTCGTGGCGCCGGACCTGCGCGGACACGGCCGGTCGACCGCGCTGCCGCCGTGGGACTTCGAGACGGTCGTCGCCGACCTGGTCGACCTGCTCGCCGCCGAGACCGACGGCCCGGTGCTGGTGGTCGGCCATTCCTTCGGCGGCGCGGTCGCCGTGCACCTGGCCGCTCGCCATCCGGAGCTGGTGCGCGGGCTCGTCCTGCTCGATCCCGCGATCGCGGAGGACGCGAGCCTGCTCGCCGACATCGCGGTCAGGACGGTCGCGCACCCCGACTACGCCGATGTCGACGACGCGCGCCGGGACAAACTCGCCAGCGCCTGGCACGACGTCGAACCCCGGCTGCTGGAGGCCGAGCTCGCCGAGCACTTGACACCCACCGAGGACGGCCGGGTCGGCTGGCGGCTGAGTCTGCCCGCCGTCATTTCTTACTGGGGCCAGCTGGCTCGCGGGTTCGTGCTGCCGCCCGCCGACGTGCCGACGGTGCTGGTGCAGGCGATGAAGGTGCAGCCGCCGTTCGTGACGCCCGAGTTCCGCGCCGCCCTCGTCGCGCAGCTGGGCCCGCGACTGACCGTGCACGAATTCGACTGCGACCACATGGTCGCCCAGGCGCGTCCGGCCGAGACCGCCGCACTGATCCAGGCGGCCCTGTAGACCTTCCGGTCCGCGCGAGCTGTTGACGACCCCCGCTCGACAGGGCACATTTGTCCGGTGCCGACCTCCGACGCCGATATCGAGCGGGTCCGCGAGCTCGTCGCGAGCATTCCCTCCGGCAAGGTCGCCACCTACGGCGACATCGCCGCCGCGGTCGGGCTCTCCACCCCGCGCACGGTCGGCTGGATCATGCGCACCGACGCCGCCGACCTGCCGTGGCACCGCGTGCTCGGCGCGGGCGGCAAGCCCGCCGCCCACCTGACCGACCGCCAGTTGCGGCTGCTCGCGGCCGAGGGCGTGCCGATCAGGGAGGGCCGGGTGGATCTGCGCGAAGCGCGTTTCCGGTTTCCCGAACTTCCGGATCCGCCAAGGCGTTAACGTGGAATCATGTCCACCCGCCTGGCGTGTGTCGTCTTCGATGCGCAGCGGCCGCGCGTCGTCGCGGAGTTCTGGGCGCAGCTGCTCGGCTGGTCGGTGACCGTCGACCGGGCCGACCGGGTCGACGTCGCCGCGCCCGACCCCGACGGCCTGGACATCGCGCTGACCTTCCTGGCCGCCGACACCGCGAAGAGCGGCAAGAACCGCCTGCACCTCGACCTGGCCAGTCGCTCGCTCGACCATCAGCGCGTCCAGGTGGACCGGGCGCTGGTACTGGGGGCGCGGCACGTCGACATCGGACAGGGCGGGACGCCGTGGGCGGTGCTCGCCGACCCCGAGGGCAACGAATTCTGCGTGCTGGAACCGCGGGAGCAGTACGTGGACACCGGCGCGGTGGCGGCCATCGTGATGGACACCCATGAGCCCGCGCGGCTCGCTCGGTTCTGGTCGGCCGCCTCGGGCTGGCCGATCGCGCATTCCGGCCCGCACGTGGCCGGTCTGCGTTCCGCCACAGGGCTCGGGTCCTGGCTGGAGTTCGTCCGCACCCCGGACGTGAAGAGCGGACGCAATCGGCTGCACCTCGATCTCGCGGCGTTCCCCACCGACGATCCCGCGCGCGAGGCGGCGCGGCTGCTCGCGGCGGGCGCCGTCCCGCTCGGCGACAGCGGCGGCGGACGGAATACCGTGTTCGCCGACCCGGAGACCAACGAGTTCTGCCTGCTGCGCCGATCGCCCGACCTGTCCAGGGTCTGAGCTCGGGATCGCCCCTCCGACGGGCTGCCTGCCCCGCCCGCCCCGCGCCCGAATTAGCATTTCGGACATGGTGTACCTCACTGCGGAGCCAATCCGTTGACAGCCGCCGACGCGATCGTGCTCGCCGGCGGGCGGGCCAGCCGCATGGGCGGGGTGGACAAACCCGCCATCGTGATCGGCGGCCGCTCGATGCTGGACGCGGCGCTCGCCGCGGTCGCGGGTCGTGGGCACACCGTGGTCGTCGGACCGCACCGGCCGGAGCTGAATCCGGCGATCCGGCAGGTCCGCGAGGTGCCGCCGGGTTCGGGCCCGGTCGCCGCGATCGATGCCGGGCTGCGCGCGCTGGCCGGCTCCACCGCGCCGCTGGTGGTGGTGCTGGCCGCCGACATGCCGTTCCTGACACCCTCGGCCATCGCCGAACTGCTCAGGCACGAAGCGGAATCCGGCGCCGAGGCGGTGTTCGCCGCCGACGAGTCGGGCCGCCCGCAGTACCTGATCGGCGTCTGGCGGCGCTCCGCGCTCAGTTCCGCACTCGCCGAACTGGATTCGCTGATCAACCAGCCGATGAAGGCGCTGGTGCCCGCCGACACCGTGATCGTCGGCCTGGCCGGTGTCGCCGACTGCGACACCGAGGAAGAAGTACGCAAGGCGCGGGCACTGGCCGCGGACACCACGCCCATGACACTCGACGAGGCACGGAACACGCTGCGCGACAGCCTCACCCGGCTCACCGTCTACCGGACGGACCTGCCGAGCGTGCGCGGTGCGGCACTGGCCGCGCCGCTCACCGCGGCGGACGCGCTGCCCCGCTTCGACGTGTCCGCGATGGACGGGTACGCCGTCGCCGGGGACGGACCGTGGCGGCTGCGCCGCGACATCGGCTTCGCGGGCGGACAGCGCCCGGTCGGGCTGCTGCCCGGCGAGGCGGTGCGCATCGCCACCGGTGCGCACGTGCCCGACGGCACCACCACCGTGGTCCGTGACGAGTTCGTGCGGGTGGACGCGGGCAAGACCCTGCACCGGCTACCCGACACACCGATCCGTGACGACATCCGCCGCCGCGGCGAGGACCGCGGTCCCGGCGATCTGGTCGCGCCGGAGGGCGCCCCGGTGACCGCCGCGCTGATCTCGGCGGCCGCCAGCGTCGAGGTCACCGAGGCGGCGGTGCGCGGTCCGGTCCGCGCGCGCATCGTGATGACCGGCGACGAGATCCGCAGCGAGGGCCCGCTGCGCGCGGGACAGACCAGGGACTCGATCGGTCCGATCCTGCCCGACCTGCTCGCCGGATCGGGCATCCGCACCGTCGACCGGGTGCACCTGCGCGACACCCCCAACGGCTTCGACGAAGTCCTCGCCGCCGCAAGCGATTGCGATCTGCTCGTCATCGTCGGCGCGACGGGTGGCGGCGCGGCCGATCAACTCCGCGCTGCGATCGCGCGCGCCGAGGCCCGCGTGCTCGTCCCCCGTCTCCGCCTGCGTCCGGGCGGGTCCACCGTTGTCGCCGAAACAGAAGGTGGCACAACTATTCTCGGCCTGCCCGGGAATCCGTTCGCGGCCGTCGCCACCCTGTTGGCGCTCGCCCCCGCCATCGTCGAGGGACGGACCGGAGCACGCCCGGCCCGCCCGCTGACCGGCCCGCTGCACAACGCCGCCGACGTGTCGGGTCCGGTTCCGCGTATCGTTCCGGCGCGCATCGCGCCGACCGGCGGCTGGATCGGCGACCCGACCGTGCGCACCGCCCATCTGGGCGGACTCGTCGACCGCGACGGCCTCGTCGTGGTGCCCGCCGAGGCGTCCGACGGGATTTCCGTGGAATTCCTACTTCTGCCGCTCTGAAAAACGGTCGCCGACCGGGGAGTCTCTACATATTTTCACTCTTCTCTTCCCCGATTGATTCGCGCTCGCTATGGTGATTGTCGTTAGGCGAATCCAATCACTTCGGAAAGGACCGAGTGGAGATGGCTGAAAAGTCGAAGAAAACGCCTAAGAAAATGCCCAAGCAGATGCCGAGGCAGCAGCAACAGCAGCGCCAGGAGCAGGGCATCGGCCGGTCAGGGTCGAATCCCAACGAGCGCATGACCGAAGAGCAGCGCGAGCGGGATCGGCGTCACGGCCAAAACTGAATGACTCCGAACTGCGTCTGCCGGTTTCTGCGGAACCGGCAGACGCGGTTCTTTCTTTACCCATCTTTTTCAATTCGGATGCTCGGCCCGGGTACGACGCCTCTCACACGGGTTTCGCGCACCCTGCGCCAAACCCTGGTAAGCCACACCTTTTCGATCGTCTACTGAAAAGATGGCTGTTCCATCCTCCGCGCGCGGTTACGAATCCTTCAACGGCGCCGTCGGCCGCACCACCGCCGACTCGACACCCGACTGGACGTACCCGCCCACCGCGCCGGAGGGCGCGCCCAACATCGTCGTGGTGCTGGTCGACGACATGGGATACAGCGACATCGGGCCGTTCGGCTCCGAGATCGAGACGCCGACGCTGGATCGGCTGGCCGCCGACGGTGTCCGCCTCACCAACTACCACACCACGCCGCTCTGCTCGCCCTCGCGCGCCTCGCTGCTGACCGGAATCAACGCCCACCGAGCCGGTTTCGGCTTCGTCGCCAACGCCGATCCCGGCTACCCCGGCCTGCGGCTCGAGCTCGCCGACGATGTGCTGACCCTTCCGGAGATCCTGCGCCACAACGGCTACGCCACCTACGCGGTGGGCAAGTGGCATCTGGTGCGCGACGCCACGATGAACCCCGCGGCGCACCGCGACTCGTGGCCCACTCAGCGCGGATTCGACCGGTACTACGGTTCGCTGGAGGGGCTGAACTCCTTCTACTACCCGAATCAGCTGGTCTCCGACAGCTCGGTGGTGGATGTCGAGGAGTACCCGGAGGGCTATTACCTCACCGACGACCTGACCGACAAGGCGATCGGCTACCTGAAGGACCTGCGCGCGCACGACGCGACCAAACCGTTCTTCCTCTATTTCGCGCACGTCGCCATGCACGGTCCCTTGCAGGCCAAGCCCGAGGACCTGGCCAGGTATCGCGGCCGCTACGCCGCGGGGTGGGACGAACTGCGCCGGAACAGGTTCGCCGCCCAGCTCGCCGCGGGGATCTTCCCGCCGTGCACCGAGCAGAAGCCGCGCAACACCGAGCCGGGTTACGAAGCGGCCGAATGGGATTCGCTCAGCGACGAGGAGCGCCGCCGATTCGCCAGGTACACGTGCGCGCCGATCCGACCGAGCTGCACGATCTCTCCGCACGACATCGGGACAAGGTCGCCGAGCTGGCCGCCGCCTGGGACGAATAAGCCTGGGCCAACACGGTATTCCCGCTGCTCACCCGCCAGGATCTGGTCGCGCGACGGCCGGAGGAAGCCCGCTTCACCGCGCCGGTGCGCCTGCTGGCGGGCACCCCGACGCTGGAGCGCTACCGCTCCCAGCGCCTGATCGCCAACCGCGACTGCGAGATCGCCGTCGAGCTGGGCGGCTACCGGCCGGGCGACGAGGGCGTGCTGGTGGCGCACGGCGATCCGCTGGGCGGCTACCTGGTCTACATCGAGGACGGGCGGGTGGTGCTCGGCGTCAACAGCTACGGCGACTACGCCGAGACCGCCACCGCGCCTCTCGCGCCCGGCGTCGGACGGATCACCGTCACCGCTCGCGTGCGGCCGCGACTGCGCTGGGATTTCCGCGTCGAGGTGCAGGGCGGCCCGCACGCCGAGCTGACCGACCGGGTGCAGCTGGTCGGCATGTCACCGTGGACCGGCGTCTCCGTCGGCGTCGACGCGCGCGGCCCGGTGTCCTGGGACCTGCGCGAACGCCGGGGTCCGTTCCGCTACACCGGCGACCTGCGCGCGGTCACCTACACGCCGGGTCCGGTCGGGGTGCCGCGTCCGATCATCGAGGCCGTCGAGCGGGAGGCGGAGTTCGTCGCCGAATGAAAACCCCTGCTCCACCGACCTTTCCACGCCCCGTCATTACCTCGCGGGTAATCGACGCGCGGCGCGGGCGGCGATACGTTCGGCGCACCGCTCGCCTCGCAGCGGCCCACCGCGTCGAAGGGATCGATCATGTCCGCGTTTGGCTTCGCCCACCTGCGCAGCCGCCGTCCGCACCCGGACATCCTGGAGTATCTGGAACGCATCCAGGACACCCTGGACCCGTTCGACGGCCGGTTCGTGATCCATGGACCGCCGGTCGAGGTGGTGGAAGGCGACTGGCCGGGCAGCATGGTGCTGATCGAGTTCCCGGACCTGACGCGAGCCAGGGCCTGGTACCACTCCCCGGCGTACCAGGCGATCCTGCGCCTGCGGGCCGATCACATCGACGGCGACCTGCTGCTCATCGAGGGCGTCGGCCCCGATTACGACCCGCGCGAACGAGCCGCGAAGCTGCGCGCGGAGTCCGCCGAGCACTGAGCCGGGTGTCGGCCACCGGGGCCGGTCGGATACCGTTTACCAGGCAGTATGCAGTTATTCGCGACAAAGGATGCGCCTGAATGGACGACAGTTCCCTGGTCTGGGACGACGGTGCCCTGGTCACCATCGACCAGCGCGGACTGCCGCACGAGGTGCGGGAGCTGCGCCTCGGCACGGTGGACGAGATCATCGAGGCGCTCGAGACGCTGGCCATCCGTGGCGCGCCCGCGATCGGGATCGCGGGCGCGTTCGGCGTGGTCATCGCGACCGCCGCGCACACCGCCGACGGCGTCGTCGACGAGGCGCGGGTGCAGGCCGAGGCCGACCGCATCGCCGCGGCACGGCCGACCGCGGTGAACCTGGCGTGGGCCGTCGAGCGGGTCCGCACCCGTGTTCCGGCGGGCGCCGACGCGGTGCTCGCCGAGACCCTGGACATGCTGGACGAGGACGGCCGCGTCAACCGGGCCGCCGCCACGCACGCCGCCGACCTGGTACAGCGGCTGTGCGCGGACCGGCCGCTGCGGGTGCTGACCCATTGCAACACCGGCCGACTGGCGACCAGCGCCTTCGGCACCGCGATCGGCGCGCTGCGGGTGCTCGCCGAGCGCGGCGCGATCGAGAACGTGCTGGTCGACGAGACCCGCCCGCTGCTACAGGGCGCACGGCTGACGGCGTGGGAGCTGGCCGAAGCGGGCATTCCGCACCGGCTGACCATCGACTCGGCCGCCGCGTGGGCGATGGCCACCGGCCAGGTCGACTGCGTGCTGGTCGGCGCGGACCGGGTCACCGCGAACGGCGACGTGGCCAACAAGATCGGCACCTACGCCGTCGCACTCGCCGCCCACCGGCACGGCATCCCGTTCGTCGTGGTGGCTCCGGAGTCGACGCGGGACCCGAACACGGCCACCGGCCACGACATCGTCGTCGAGGAGCGGGCCGCGGCCGAGGTGACCGGATTCGGCGGTGTCGCAACGGCTCCCGCGAACACCGAGGTCTTCAATCCGGCCTTCGACGTGACGCCGAGCGAGCTGGTCACCGCGGTCGTCACCGAGAACGGCGTGGTGCACGGTACGAACGGCGAAGCGGGAGAAGATGATTCGGCGGGCGCCGAACTCGCCGCGATCGCGAAGGAACTCTACGGGCGCGGCTGGATGCCGGGCACCGCCGGCAACCTCTCGGTGCGCGCGGGCGCGACCGCCGTGATCACCGGCAGCGGACTGTCGAAAGGCGAGCTGACACCCGCGGACATGGTGACCGTGTCCGTCGCGGACTCCACCCCGCTGCCGGGCCTGCGACGGAAACCCTCCGCCGAGACCACCATTCACACCGCCGTGTACCGCACCACCGACGCCGCGGCCGTCGTCCACGTGCACTCGCCGTACGCGACCGTGCTGGCGACCGAAGCGGGCGCGGCCGAGCGGGAAACCATCCTGCGCATCACCGATTTCGAACTCATCAAGGGACTCGGTTCCGCCGATCCGACGGCGATCGATATCCCGGTGTTCCCGAACTGGCGCGACGTGCCGCGCATCGGCGCCGACATCGAACGCTATCTGCGCGACAATCCCTCCGCCCCACCCGTGTTGTGCATCGCCGGGCACGGCATCACCACCTGGGGGGAGAATCTCTCCCAGGCACGCGATCGCGCCGAATGCCTGGAAGCCCTGTGCGAGCTGGTGATTCGCACCGGGCGCAGGCACGCCTTCGCCACCCCCGCCGAGCCACTCGAGATTGGACCGACATGACCCTGCTCCAGGTGATGGCCGCCGACAACGCCGCCGACGTGCGCGTGCGGACCACCGACGACACCGTGATCGCCGCCGAACTCGCCGCGCACGGCATCACGTTCGACCGCTGGCCCGCGCTCGACGACGCCGCCGCGATCCCCTCGGACGACCTGCTGGCCCACTACGCCGACCGGGTCGCCGAGCTGAACGACGCCGGCCGCTACAAGCACATCGATATCGCGCGCATCCACCCCGACGACGCGAACCCCGAGTGGCCCGCGATCGCCAAGGGCGCCCGCGAGAAGTTCCTGAACGAGCACCGGCACGCCGAGGACGAGGTGCGCTACTTCGCCGCAGGCCGCGGCTGCTTCTATCTGCACCTGGGCGACGAGGTGCTCGCGGTGGTCTGCGAGGGCGGCGATTTGCTGTCGGTCCCCGCGGGCACGCTGCACTGGTTCGACATGGGCACCCGGCCCGATTTCATCGCCATCCGCTTCTTCGAGGAGGAGGACGGCTGGGTCGGCGACTTCACCGGCGACCGGATCAGCGAAGGCTTCCCCACCCTCGACGAACTGCTCACCGCGTCGTGACCCGGGCGATCGTCCTCGATATCGAGGGCACCACCAGCCCGACCAGTTCCGTGCGCGAGGACCTCTACGGCTACACCCGGGATCGGCTGCCGCAGTGGCTGGCCGACAACAGCGCGGACGCGGCGGCGCCGGTCCTCGCGGGCGCCAGGGAACTGGCCGGACGCCCGGACGCGGACACCACCGAGGTGGCCGAGATCCTGCGCGGCTGGCTCGGCTCGGACGTGAAGGCCGAGCCGCTCAAGACCGCGCAGGGCCTGATCTGTCACGAGGGCTTCCGCAGCGGCGCACTGCACGGCGAGTTCTTCCCCGACGTCGCGCCCGCGCTGGCGGCATGGAAGGCCGCGGGGCTGACGCTGTACGTGTACTCGTCGGGTTCGGTGCGCAACCAGCGCGATTGGTTCGCCTTCGCGCGCGGCGGCGAGCTCGGTTCATCGATCAGCGGGTATTTCGATCTGTCCACCGCGGGCCCGAAGCGCGAGGCCGCGTCCTACGACAAGATCGCGAGCGCGATCGGCGTGCCCGCCGACGAGATCCTGTTCCTCTCCGACCATCCGGAGGAACTCGACGCGGCCGTCGCGGCGGGATGGTCGGCCATCGGAGTGCACCGGCCGGGCGAGCCCAATCCCCCGCGCCCACCGCACCGGTGGATCGACTCCTTCGCGGAGATCGATCCGGCCTGATCGTCCGGTTCCGGGCCCCTACCACCCGGACGCGGACAGGCGTGCCGGGTATCAGGCCCCGGAGGCACGCACCTGCGCACGCACGGCGCCGATGCGGCCGTGCTGGACCGTCGCGAAGATCCGGCGCGCGTGCACCGCGATGGGGCTGGTCGACCAGGGCGCCAGCGCGGTCGTGAACATCAGTTCGCACCAGGACAACGCGGGCACGTCGCCCGCGGCCAGTGTGGCGATCAGCGACATCTCGGTGTCGTTCCCGGCCCAGGCGGCCAGCAGCCAGGCGGCGTCCAGGCGGCCGAGGAACTCGTCCGCGTCCTCCGGCGGGCCGTGCGGCGTGTCCACCGCGAGGTGCACCGCGGCCGCGATCGCGTGCCGCATCTTGGCGTCGAGGCCGATGGCGTCGTGCAGCAGCAGCGCCTCGAGCGCGGCCCGCAGCTCGACGCCGGGGTCCACCGTCGGCTTCCCACCCACCGGACCGATATCTCCTGCGTTGCGGATCATGGGCAACCCTTCCTCGATGTCGTTGTTCCTCTGGGTGTCGACTGCGCGTAGATGCCTGCCGGACCTCGGGTCGAACGCCCCGGCGTCGACCAAACTGACCAGCGCGCCCGGATTCCAGTCCAGGCTGCCGAAGACCTGGCACCAATCCAGGGCCGGATTGTCCTCCGAGCAGACCAGATCCAGCACCAAGCCGGACATGGACGCGGTGCATGCCAAGGCGACGGTGTCGATGTCCGGTTCGGTCACGACCAGGCGCAGGGTGGCCTCCGCGTGGCCCGCGTCGGCACGAGCACGGCCCGCCAGCCACACTGCCCGGTTCGCGGCGGCCATCGCCCCCGCTAGACGATCGTCGTGCGGATGGTCGATGTCGCCGTCCAGAAACGGTCCGTACCACAGTGCCCTGCCCTCGTCACCGCAGACCGCGAATGTGCCGTTGGCACAGTTCGCGGCAGCGGCCAGCGAGATATGCGGTACCAAACCGATGTCATCAACCATGAGCACTCACTCCCCGCAATGTTCGCGCAATCCGTTGTCGTCCGAGATCGATCCACAGTGTCGCAACTAATTGCCCGACCTCGCCGATAAACGGATCAAATACGTTTCCCGGACCGTTGTCCAGGCGAAGTGGGACTTGCCGCGCGCCCTGTGAGGTACCTACACCGTCCAGTGGAAGTACCGCCGAGCCGGTGACCCGTTCACCACCACGGCATTTATCCCGCAACACATTTCGACAGCGTAGCCCGACCGGTCCCGGCCACTACCCGCCTTCGCCCGATCAGGTTTCGCCCCAACCGATTTCACGCAGGCGCGGCCCGTGGCACGCCGACGGGACGCCGCGCCGAGAAGTCGACGGGCGGGCGCGGTGCCGAACGTGCTACCCGAAAACCACTCTGCCGCTAGGGGTTCACGGCGGACCTAGCAGTCCGAGAGCCGTTGACCGCGGCCGACCGGCCCACACCGTGCGACGCCGCCTGCGGCGTGCGGATGCCGAGGAAGAATTGCATCCGGCCCGGATGGTTCCCGGAATCCACCCGGAACAACTGCACGTCCAGGCTGAAGCGCTCGCCCGTTTCGATATCGCGCAGCCGCATTTGCGGGCTTTCCCGGCCGTACGCGGTGCCGCCCGCGGCCCACATCCGGCGGAATTCCGGATACTGCCCGAGTTCGTCGAGCAATTCGGTGGACCAGTCACCACCCGCAGACTGCCCGATGAGTCCGCGTAGCCAGTCCACGGTGAGCGCGGCCTCGCGCTCCCATTCGACCATCACCCGCCTGGACAACTCGTTTGCGAAGAACCAGCGCAGGATGTTCACGTCCTCGAGCAAGCCGGGGAAAATCGCGGCGTAGGGGCCGTTGCACGACAGGACGTTCCATCGGGTGTCCAGGTAGCCCGCCGCGTTCGGCTCGTGCACCACGAGACCGTTGCGCATGTCCTCGGTGATCTCGGCACGCAGCTCGGCGACCGTCGGAGCCGAGGCCTCGGCCAGTCCGGCCAGGTCGAACAGGTGCCTGCGCTCGGCATCGGAGAGCGGCGCGACCCGGTGCAGGTATCCGATGAGCGCCTCCACCACCACCTTGGTCGGGTGCGCTCGGTCGCCGCCTTCCAAGTGCGTGATATAGCTCGAACTGACCCCCGCCGCGAATGCCAGCTTTTCCCTGGATACCCGCCGGTCGTCGCGGAATCTACGCAACAACCCGCCGAAGGTCGGCGGACGCAGCAGATCTCCTGGACTGACTTCGGTCGACTTGCGTGACACAGCTATTCGCTCCTATGAAACCGTAGATGTATCAACCAATTGGCTACTTCCAGGTGGCAGCGGTGTCGAAGCTCCCGAGATGTCGGCGCCGCGGCCACAAGGGGGTTGTCCATGGCTCCAATCGTTCAACGATCTCGACTGTTACTCATAGCGGACGATATTAACTGATATCCCTTCTTTATATTCCATACAAGCTTCGTGTCATGGCTACAATTCGGCAATCTTCATGGCCGTGAAAATCGACCTCCACCACGGCCATTCACATCGAGCCGCCGATTCGGCAGTAGTCCGAACGACCGGGCCGATCGGTCCCAGGACCAGATTCCACGCCATTTCCAACCGGTCGGTTTTCTATTCGCGAAAAGTCGCCGCGCCCAAGCACATTCGGCCGGTCAGATTTCTCGCACCGGGAAAGGCGGCCGAGCCGGGAAAGGATCGACGCACGAGTGCGCGTGTCATCCGGCCGCGGCGACCGCCTCACCGATCCGCCGAGCGCGCGTCTGCGGGCGCTCGGCGGACTCGATCGCGTCGACGAGTTGTCGGCGTCGCGAAGGGGAGAGCGCGTCGAAGGCCGGTCGCACGCCCGCCGCGGCCAACGCGGCCGCCAGATCCTCGGGCACCTCGACCGTCCGCTCGGCGGTGTCGCGGCTCAGGGTGACCACGACGGTGTCGCCGGGACCCTTGCCGAGCCGCTCGCGGATCGCCTTCAGCATGCCGAGACACGGTCCGCCGCCCATCGACACGATGGAGCCGGTGTACTCGATGCCGTCGAAAGCGGCCCGTACCGGAATCCGCCCTCCGCCGCCGAGCGCGGCGACGACGTCGGCGGGTACCGCGATATACGCGCGCCGCCACCCCGCGCGGTCTGGATTTCGGCCTCGAATCGCTGCATACGCGGAACCTAATCATCTCACCGAGGGCTGTCGCCGGACGACGGCAAACAAATGGCGAACCACAAGTCTCTGGACGAATCGGGGTTCGACATGGTAGCCACGAGGGCAGTGGGCGGCGCCACAATTCGGCCCGAACAACCCCTGTCGGTTGTGTTAACGATTGTAAACCGCCCGAGAACCCCCGGTTTCCAAAGCTTCACCGGCAAGGCCCCGAAACACCCGCCCGCTGCCGCATTCAACCCGGTCAGCCCTCATCGGCCCAGGTCACGTGAATGTCATCGACAGCCGATCGCAACCGCCCAGTGACCGCCAGGTTGCCGCGACCTCACAACTCACCGGCGGCTCTCGCGCGCTGTGAGAGAATCGTTTGGCCGCGCGTCTTCACCTCCTTACAGTCGGTGCAACAGCCCGATTTCACAGCTCGAAGGGGGCGTCGTGGTTAACTCACGCACTCATGTTTCGGCACCCTCCGATCCGGCGGGCGCGCTTTCCTCCGACGCCGGTGACGCATTGCTCCGGCTGGGCAAATACTTTCAGCGCGGTGAGGTCTCCGCGGACCAGCGCAGCCTGCACAAGGTCGGTGGCCGCCAGGCCGACGAGTTCTACCGCGACCGCTGGGCGCACGACAAGGTGGTGCGTTCCACCCACGGCGTGAACTGCACGGGCTCGTGCTCCTGGAAGATCTACGTCAAGGACGGCGTGATCACCTGGGAATCGCAGCAGACCGACTACCCCTCGGTCGGCGCGGACAAGCCCGAGTACGAACCCCGCGGCTGCCCGCGCGGCGCGTCCTTCTCCTGGTACACCTACTCCCCCGCCCGGGTGCGCTACCCGTACGTGCGCGGCACCCTGCTCGAGCTGTACCGCGAGGCCAAGGAACGGCTGAAGGATCCCGTGCTGGCCTGGGAGTCCATCGTCGAGGACCCCGAGAAGGCCAAGCGCTACAAGTCCGCCCGCGGCAAGGGCGGTTTCGTGCGAGCGGAATGGTGGGAGGCCGCCGAGATCGCCGCGGCCGCGCACGTGCACACCATCAAGCGCTACGGCCCCGACCGGGTCGCGGGCTTCTCGCCCATTCCGGCCATGTCGATGGTCAGCCACGCGGTCGGCGCCCGGTTCATCTCGCTGCTCGGCGGATCGATGCTGTCGTTCTACGACTGGTACGCCGACCTGCCGGTGGCCTCGCCGCAGGTGTTCGGCGATCAGACCGACGTGCCGGAATCGGCCGACTGGTTCGACGCGGGCTACCTGATCATGTGGGGTTCCAACGTCCCCGTCACCAGGACCCCGGACGCGCACTACATGACCGAGGCCCGCTACCGCGGTCAGAAGGTGGTCGTGGTCTCCCCCGACTACGCCGACAACACCAAGTTCGCCGACGAGTGGGTAGCCGCGCGGCCGGGAACCGATGCGGCGCTCGCCATGTCGATGGGTCACGTGATCCTGAAGGAGTTCTTCCTCCAGCGCGACACCCCGCGGTTCCTCGACTACGTCAAGCGCTACACCGATCTGCCGTACCTGGTCTGCCTGGACGATCCGGAGGGCTGGGACGCCGAGGGTGTCTACCACCACGACGGCGCGCTGGCGGGCAAGTTCCTCACCGCCGCCGATCTGGGCGAGACCGCCGAGGGCGCGGCGCACAAGCCCGTGCTGCTGGACGACGCCGGAAACCCCGTGGTGCCCAACGGTTCCCTCGGCCACCGCTTCACCGAGGGCGACGCGGGCAAGTGGAACCTGGACCTGGGCGACGTCGACCCGCTGCTGAGTCTCTATGGCGCGGAAGGCAATCAACCCGTCGCGGTGCGCCTGCCGCGCTTCGACACCGACAAGGCGGGTGTGCTGCTGCGCGGCGTCCCGACGATCACGGTCGCGGGCAAGCGCGTGACGACCGTGTTCGACCTGCTGCTCGCGCAGTACGGCGTCGGGCGCGACGGACTCCCCGGTGAATGGCCGACGGGCTACGACGACGCCTCCACCCCGTACACCCCCGCATGGCAGGAGACCATCACCGGCGTCCCGGCCAAGCAGGCCGAGCGCATCGCGCGCGAATTCGCCGACAACGCCGACCGTTCCGGCGGACGTTCGATGATCCTGATGGGCGCGGGCACCAATCACTGGTTCCACTCCGATCAGATCTACCGCGCCTTCTTCACCCTCACGCTGCTCACCGGCTGCCAGGGCGTGAACGGCGGCGGCTGGGCGCATTACGTCGGGCAGGAGAAGTGCCGCCCGGTGACCGGTTGGTCCACTCTGGCTTTCGGCCTCGACTGGCAGCGCCCGCCACGCCAGATGCAGGGCACCGTGTTCTGGTACCTGACCAACGATCAGTGGCGCTACGACCCGTTCACCGCGCAGTCGTTCGCCTCGCCGCTCGGCAAGGGCGCGTTCGCGGGCCGCACCGCGGCCGACAACATCGCGCTGGCCAGCAGGCTGGGCTGGATGCCGAGCTACCCGACCTTCAACCGCAACCCGCTCGACCTCGTCGACGAGGCCGAGGCCGCGGGCGCCACCCCGGCCGACCACGTGGTGGCCGGGCTGAAGTCGGAAGAACTGCGCTTCGCCTGCGAGGACCCGGACGACCCGGAGAACTTCCCGCGCTGCCTGACCGTCTGGCGTGCGAACCTGCTCGGTTCCTCCGGCAAGGGCAACGAGTACTTCCACAAGCACCTGCTCGGCGCGGACTCCAACCTGCAGGCCACCGAGGCGACCGGCGTGCGGCCGCAAGAGCTGGTCTGGCGCGACGAGGCGCCGTCCGGCAAGCTGGATCTGCTGCTCTCCCTGGACTTCCGGATGACGAGCACCACGCTCTTCTCCGACATCGTGCTGCCCGCGGCCACCTGGTACGAGAAGCACGATCTCTCCTCCACGGACATGCACCCATTCGTGCACGCCTTCTCCCCCGCGATTTCCCCGCCGTGGGAGGCCAAGACCGATTTCGAGGCGTTCCACCGGATCGCCCGCGGCTTCTCCTGGATGGCCGAGAAGCACCTCGGCAAGCGCAAGGACATCGTCGCGGTGCCGTTGCAGCACGACTCGCCGGATGCGCTGGCGCAAGCGGGCGGCCGCGTGCTGGACTGGAAAGCCGGTGACTGCGAACCGATTCCGGGCAAGACCATGCCGAAGCTGGTGGTCGTCGAACGCGACTACCCGAAGGTGGCCGAGAAGATGGCCGCGCTCGGCCCGCTGGTCGACACCCTCGGCGTCACCACCAAGGGCGTCACGACCTATCCCGACCAAGAGGTCGAGTACCTGGCCGGGATGAACGGCACCGTGGTCTCGGGTGTGGCGCAGGGTCGCCCGTCGCTGGCCAAGGACACCCACGCCGCCGAGGCCATTCTGGCGCTCTCCGGCACCACCAACGGCCGGCTCGCCGTCGAGGGCTTCGAGGCGCTGGAGCGCCGCACGGGCACCAAGATGGCCGACCTGGCCGCCGAGCACGAGGGCAAGCGAATCACCTTCGCGGACACCCAGGCTCGGCCGGTGCCGGTGATCACCTCGCCGGAATGGTCGGGCAGCGAGACCGGCGGGCGCAGGTACTCGCCGTTCACCATCAACACCGAACGGCTCAAGCCCTGGCACACCCTCACCGGACGCCAGCACTTCTACCTCGATCACGACTGGATGATCGAGCTCGGCGAGCAGTTGCCGATCTTCCGGCCGCCGCTCGACATGACCGCGCTGTTCAGCGAGCCCGGCGTGGGTTCGGTGACCGAGAAGGGCGTCACCGTGCGGTATCTGACGCCGCACTCGAAGTGGTCGATCCACTCCGCCTACCAGGACAACCTGCACATGCTCACGCTCTCGCGCGGCGGTCAGTCGATCTGGATGTCGGACAAGGACGCCGCGAAGATCGGTGTGGCCGACAACGATTGGATCGAAGCGATCAACCGCAACGGCATCGTGGTCGCGCGCGCCATCGTCTCGCACCGCATGCCCGAGGGCACCGTGTTCATGTACCACGCGCAGGACCGCGCGGTGGACGTGCCGCGCATCGAGGGCACCCCCGAGGTGAACGACGCGCGCGGCAAGCGCGGCGGTATCCACAACGCGCTGACCCGGATCATGATCAAGCCCTCGCACCTCATCGGCGGGTACGCGCAGCAGTCCTTCGCACTGAACTACCACGGCCCCACCGGAAATCAGCGCGACGAAGTGACAACCATCCGCAGGCGCTCGCAGAAGGTGGAGTACTGATATGCGTGTCATGGCTCAGCTCGCCATGGTGATGAACCTGGACAAGTGCATCGGCTGTCACACCTGCAGCGTCACCTGCAAGCAGGCGTGGACCAACCGCGGCGGCACCGAGTACGTCTGGTTCAACAACGTGGAAACCCGTCCCGGACAGGGTTATCCGCGCCAGTACCAGGACCAGGAGAAGTGGAAGGGCGGCTGGACGCTCACCAAGCGCGGCAAGCTGACCCTGAAGTCCGGTTCGCGAATGAAGCGGCTGCTCAATATCTTCGCCAACCCGGACCTGCCCACCGTGTCGGACTACTACGACCCGTGGAGCTACGACTACGACAACCTGCTGTCCTCCCCCGCCATCGACACCACGCCGGTGGCGCGGCCGAAATCGCTGATCACCGGCGAGGACACGAAGGTCACCTGGGGCGCGAACTGGGACGACGACCTCGGCTCCGGCCCCGAGCAGGTGGGCAAGGACCCGCTGCTGAACCGGCTCTCGGACAAGGTGAAACTGGAGTTCGAAGAGACCTTCATGTTCTACCTGCCGCGCATCTGCGAGCACTGCCTGAACCCGTCGTGCGCGGCGTCCTGCCCGTCCGGCGCGATCTACAAGCGCGCCGAGGACGGCATCGTGCTGGTGGACCAGGACAAGTGCCGCGGCTGGCGGCAGTGCATCACCGGCTGCCCGTACAAGAAGATCTACTTCAACCACAAGACGGGCAAAGCGGAGAAGTGCACCTTCTGCTACCCGCGTGTCGAGGTCGGCATCCCGACGGTGTGCTCGGAGACCTGCGTCGGGCGGCTGCGCTACATCGGCGTCATGCTCTACGACGCGGACAAGGTGCAGGAGGCTGCGTCGGTCACCGACACCAAGGATCTGTACCCCTCGCAGCTCGGCGTCTTCCTCAACCCGCACGACCCGCGGGTGATCGCCGAGGCCGAGCGCGCCGGGATCTCGCCGGAATGGATTCAGGCGGCGCAGGATTCGCCGGTCTACAAGCTGATCGTGGACTACCAGATCGCGCTGCCGCTGCATCCGGAATACCGCACCATGCCGATGGTCTGGTACGTGCCGCCGCTGTCGCCGGTGGTGGACGTGCTCACCGAGACCGGGCACGACGGAGAGAACCACGCGAACTTGTTCGGCGCCATCGACGCGCTGCGCATCCCGGTGGAGTACCTGGCCGAACTGTTCACCGCGGGTGAGATCGGTCCGGTGCGGGCTTCGCTGCAAAGGCTCGCCGCCATGCGGTCGTTCATGCGGTCGGTGAATCTCGGCGAGGAGCCGGACCCCTCGATCGCGCCGTCGGTGCGGTTGGAGCCCGAGGAGATCGAGTCGCTCTACCGGCTGCTGGCCATCGCGAAGTACGAGCACCGCTACGTGATCCCGCAGGGCGCGACTTCGCAGGCGCACGAACTGGATTCGCTGGCCACCGGGTGCAGCCTGGACACCGACGGCGGGCCGGGCATGACGGCGTTCGATCAGATGGTGGAGAAGTTCCACCTGACCGACACCAATGGCGCCGCACCGGATGAGAAGTCGAACCGGATCAATCTGCTCAACTGGGACGGGAAGAGCACCACGGGGTTGGTTCCGTCCGGGAACGGCGCTGGGTCAAATGGTGCTGAGTCCAACGGCGCTGGATCGAACGGCTCGGCAGCCAACGGCGCCGGGCACAACGGCGCGAAAGCTAACGGCAGCAACGGCGCTGCCGCGGGAGAGGCCGTGAACGGCGGTAACGGCGCTGCCGGGAACGGTTCGTCCGACGTGTCCGCGACGTCTAGCGGGGCGTCCCGATGAGTCTGCTGAAGCTGCGGCGGCGGCCCGAGCCGGCCGTGCGGATGGCCGAGCGCGAGCGCCGACTGGTGTGGCGGCTGGTCGCACTGCTGCTCGACTACCCGAGCCGGGAGACGCTCGCCATGCTGGACCAATTGTCCAGTGCGGCAGAGCAACTGCCCGACGAGGTGCGGCCGCAGCTGGCCGGACTGCTGACTCATCTGCG
Organism: Nocardia sp. bgisy118; assembly: GCF_057708605.1. Classification (NCBI taxonomy): domain Bacteria; kingdom Bacillati; phylum Actinomycetota; class Actinomycetes; order Mycobacteriales; family Nocardiaceae; genus Nocardia; species Nocardia sp. bgisy118. The sequence goes on from NZ_JBYISM010000006.1 coordinate 41,238, forward strand.
CACGACGTCGCCGATCGACCTGGCCGCCGACTACGTGGCGACCTTCGACCTGCGGCGGCGCGCCAGCCTGCACCTGACCTTCTACGCCTACGGCGACACCCGCAAGCGGGGCATGGCGCTGCTGCGTTTCAAGCACGCCTACCGGCACGCCGGGGTGGAGCTGGGGGATCAGGAACTGCCCGACCACCTGCCCGTGCTGCTCGAATTCGCCGCGACGGTGGACCCGATCGGTGGTGAGCGCCTGCTCGGCGAGCACCTTCCGGTTATCGAATTGCTACGACTCTCGTTGTCCGACAGCGGTTCTCCGTACGCGGGAGCGCTGGCCGCGGTGGTGGCCACGCTGCCGCCGCTCACCACGGCCGATCGTCGGCGCATCGCCGAGCTCGCGGCCGAGGGACCGCCGGAGGAAGAGGTCGGCCTCGAGCCCTTCGCCATGGACCCCACGATGTTCGCTCAATCGGAAGGCCGTCGATGAACGCCGTCCTGCACCTGCCCGTCGAATTGTGGCTGATCCTGCCGTACGTCGCGTTCACCTCGTTCGTGCTCGGGCACATCTGGCGCTACCGCAACGATCAGTTCGGCTGGACCACCCGGTCCTCGCAGATCTACGAGAGCAAGCTGCTGCGGCTGGGCAGCCCCCTGTTCCACTTCGGCATGCTCGGCGTGTTCTTCGGGCACGTGCTCGGCGTGCTGATCCCGGAGTCCTGGACCGCGGCGGTCGGCATCAGTGACCACACCTATCACCTGATCGCCGTCGGCGCCGGTTCGGTGGCGGGGCTCTCCGTGCTGGCCGGTGTCGGCATTCTGCTCTACCGCCGGTTCACGGTGACCGCGGTACGCAAAGCCACCACCGCCAACGACAAGCTGATGTACGCCCTGCTCACCGCCGCGCTGGTCACCGGCCTGACGAACACCTGGGGCGCCAACCTGCTGTTCGGCACCTACAACTACCGCGAAACCGTCTCTCCCTGGTTCCGCAGCCTGTTCACCCTGAACCCGCAACCGGAACTGATGGTCGACACCCCGTGGCCGTTCCAGCTCCACGGGCTGGTCGTCCTGACCTTGGTCGCCCTGTGGCCCTACACCCGCCTGGTCCACATGTTCAGCGCCCCCGTCGGCTACCTCACCCGCCCCTACATCGTCTACCGCCACAAGCAACCCAACGCCACCGACACCCGCCGCTACGCGCGCGCCTGGGACGCCCCGGTCACCCCGGACCGCTGGCGCTGAATTCCGATGCCAATTCGCCCCCACCGCGATCGGGTGGGGGCGAATTCTTTTGGTGGGGACAGTCGTTCGCAGCTCAGGCGTTGTCGTAGGCGTCGCGCAGGACTTTCAGGTCCAGTTTGGACATGGTGCGCAGGGCGGTGCCGACGGCGGCGGTTTTGGGCGGGTCGGTGCCGGACAGCAGGTCGAGGAGGGGTGCGGGGACGACCTGCCAGTGCATGCCGTAGCGGTCGACGAGCCAGCCGCATTCGCCGGGTGCGCCGCCGTCGGTGAGGGCGTCCCAGAGGCGGTCGACCTCGTCTTGGGTGTCGACCGTGACCTGGATAGAGGCGGCGTCGGTCTGCGGGTGGCCGGGGCCGCCGTTCATGAATGTGACCGACTGGCCGTCGAGTTCGAGGGAGACCACGAAGGCCGAGCCGTCGGGGTGGCGGGTGATGTCGGTGACGCGGGAGCGGGGCACCAGTTCGACGTAGCGGGTGGCGGCCTGCTCGGCCTCGGACTCGAACCAGAAGAAGGTGGTGACGGCCATGATGGGCTCCTTTGAATGGTTTGACCTTGCTGTCACCCGTTGGTCGGAGCCGATTCGAGGGCTTCGACATACTTCGGCGGAAATCTCGAGAATTTTTTTCCGGCGGTTCAGGCGCAGTCCCGAGCCGGCGCGTCCCGGAACAGGGGATCGCCCGTCGGCGGAGCGTAGACGACGTCGAGAACCAACGGCTCCGTCCCGAGATTCTGGCCGATGTGCACGTTCCACTCCCCCGCCGGTTCGTAGATGAAATCCCCGGCGCGATACACCGGCGCCACACAATCCGGCCCGGGATGAGTGAGCGTGCCGGATCGAACGAACCCGAAGACCGGCCCGTCGTGAAAGTGCCACCCGGTAGACCCACCCGGCCCGATCGTGATCTCCCGAGCCACCAGATCGGTCCCCGCCACGAACGGCAACAGCCCCGCCGGAATCTGCGCCTGCCCAAGGGTGACCGCCGTGATCTCCGACCCGGGCGTACCCTCCGCCCGCCCCACCCCGACCAGCGACCCGCCGAGCGCCGCCACCACGACGACCCCGCGCACAATGGGCATCATCGCCGCAGCGTATCGAGCCCGCGACAGTCGCGGAAGGGCCGACAACGAATCCGTCCAAACTGTCCGATTCGAAACGAGATTGCCCCTATCAGTGGAACGTCGCGCAGTGACAAGCGCACCTCGAGACGGCGATCGGCTAGCGCTTGGCCGGGAGGGAGCGGGCGTAGCCGACGCCGCGGTCGACCCACTCGCGCAGGGTGGTGTCGTTGTGGATCGCTGCGCCGGTGACGCGGACCCAGCCGTCCATTTCGCGGCCGCCCATGATCATGGGCTTCACGGAGTCGTCGTCGATCAAGGCGCCGCCCTCGGCGGGATCGATGCGGACCAGCAGTCCGCCCTGGCGGCTGGCCGCCACCGCCATGTTGCCGCCGATCAGGAAGGCGAGGCCGCCGAACATCTTCTTCTCGGTCACGTCAGGGCCGGGCTCGATCAGGTCGCGGATCCGCTCGGCCAGTTCCTCGTCGTAAGCCATGGGTCACAGTGTGGACCTCGGGACAGACATCGAAGCCAAGAAAGCCCGATATGCGGGCAGTGGTATCCCGTGGTATTGGGAGGTCCGGCTGGCGCGCGACCCTCGCGGCATCGCCAGCATTCGCGCGTACGTGCTGGAGACCGCGCCGGGCCAACTCCCCGAAGGCGTCCGCCCGCTGCGGCGAACCAACTACATCGTGGCAGGCGAGTGGATCCCTGGCGACACGGATGGGATCGATATCGACCACCCGTTCCCGATTCGCATTCCCTGGTCCGAACTCGAGTATTGAACGCGGACGTCCGTACTTCGGCGGTATCCAATCCTCTGACGACACAGAAGTTTCCGCCGCCTCACGCCATCAGCGACAGGTGCGAGGCTGCGGGGAGTACACGTCGGCCGAGCCGTAAGCATCCCCGGTCAGGGCCGCCTCCCTCAGCGGCCCTGACCGGGGCGGTGCTCAGCGTACGCGGGTTTTGGCCAGGTCAAGGACGGCTGCGCGGTAGCGGTCGGCGATGAGCCGGACGACCGCGGGGTGCACGCCGATGGGCTCGGCGACGCCGTCGGCGCCCGCGTCGTGCAGGCGCTGCTGGAACAGGCCGTGCGCGAGCAGGTAGGACGCGATGAACACTCGCCGCGCGCCGGAGGCACGAAGATCCGTGACCACCTCGGGGACGCGGGGGGCGCCGGTGGCGACGTAGCCGATGCGCACCGGCGCGTCGAGGTGCTCGGCCAGCATCGCGGCCGCGCGCCGAACATCGTGGCGCGCACGCGCATCCGAGGAGCCCGCCGCGGCGAACACGACCGCGTCACCGGGCCGCCAGCCCGCCGCACGCAACCGCATCGCCATGATCCTGGCCAGCGCCGGGTCCGGCCCCATGGCCGGGGTGACGGCCACCGCGTCGTTGCCGCTCTCGGCGACCTCGCGCGGCACGTCCTGGTAGACGTGGTAACCGGAGGCGAGGAAGGCCGGAACCACTACGGCGGGAACGGATTCCGCCGCGCCGCTCAGGTCGCGCAACACCTCCGACGGCGACGGGCCGAGCACGTCGACGAAAGCGGTGCGGACGACGGGCGCGCCGGTGTGGGCGCCGCGCCCCGAAATCGCGGCGCCCAGCTCCGGAACAGCCTGCGCCGCACCGAGTTCACGGGAGACCGCCTCGGCAAGCGCGGCGATCATCTCCACACCCCTGGTGCTTCGGGTGCCGTGCGCCACCAGCACCAGGGCCGGCGTGCTCACCAGCTTCCCATCGCTTGCGGGGCGTATTTGGGAGCACGCACGGGCGCGCCGATACCGGGTCCCTGCGGCCGCGTCGGCGGCAGCTGGCGCGGATTGTTGTCGGTGCACTCGGCCGGATCCAAGGCGAGCCGGTAGCCGCGCTTGACCACGGTCTGGATCGCCTTCGGCGTGCCGAGCCCGGCCCGCAGCCGGGCGATCGCCGTCTCCACGGCGTGCGTGTCGTCACCGCCGCCGGGTAGCGCCGAGAGCAGGTCCTCGCGGGAGACCACCCGACCGGGCTGGCGAGCCAGCGACCGCATCAGCGCCATCGGCGCGGGCGCCAGCTGACGCACCTGACCGTCGACGACGACGCAGGCGCCGCGCACGCTGATGTTGTGTCCGGCGGCATGAATCCGGTTGGCCCGCCTGGGCAGTTCCTCGGCCACGTGCCTGGCCAGGGCGCCGAGCCGCGCACGCCCCGGCATCGAGGTCGGCACGCCGAGCTCTTCCAGCGGCGCAGCGGTGATCGGCCCGACACACGCCGCGAGCACCCGGCCGCGCAGGGCGTGCAGCACACCCTCCAACAGTCCGGTTTCCTTGGCGCGCATCAACATCGACGCCACGGCGGGAGCGCTGGTGAAGGTCACGCAGTCCAGGCTCGCGGTGACGATCGCCTCGATCAGCTGGTCCATCGGACCCTGATCGGCGGGCGGAGTCCAGCGGTACACCGGCACCGGAACGACATCCGCTCCGGCGCAACGCAATACCTCGCAGAAGTCGGGGACCGGCTCCCACTCGGTGGTGGCGCCGTGCAGCTGCACCGCGATCCGCACGCCCTCCACGCCCTCGGCCAGCAGGTGATCGAGCACCTCGGCGGAGGATTCGGAGGCGGGCGACCATTCCTCGCGCAGTTCCGCGGCGCGGATGGCGCCCTTGGCCTTCGGGCCGCGGGCCAGCATGCGGGTGGCGGCCAGCGTGCTGCGCAGGTCTTCGGCCAGACCCCAGCCTTCGGCCGCCTCCATCCAGCCGCGGAAACCGATGCCGGTGGTGGCCACGGTGATCTGCGGCGGCTCGGCGACCAGCGTCCGGGTGACCCGCTCCAATTCGTTGTCGTCGGCCAGCGGAATGATCCGGATGGCGGGCGCCGACACGACGGTGGCGCCCCTTCTGACCAGCAGGGTGGCGAACTCCTCGGCCCGCCGCGCCGCCGTGATGCCCACCGTGAATCCGGCGAGACAGGCGCCCGCCTCAGTTGTCGTCATGGATGTTCACCCGTCCGAGGAGTCGAGCGCCGCCGGCTCGTTGGAAACCGAAACGATGCTGTCGTCGACACGCACCGCGTACACCGGCAGCGCCGCCGATTCGTCGTCCAGGCATCGCCCGTCGAGCAACGAGAACGCCTGCTTCAGCAGCGGCGAGGCCACGACGGGCACGCCGCCGCGATCACCGACGATCCCGCGCGACATGACGGCCGCGCGACCGAACGGATCGATATTGCCGACGGCGTAGACGCTGCCGTCGGTCAGTCGAAACAGAGCGGCCTGCTGGCCACCCTTCAGCAACACCGCAACGCCGCGGCCGGGGATCAAATAGTCGAGTCGGCATGCCTGCGTCCAACCGGTGGCCGTAGCTGGCGAGATGCTGGGTGTATCGATCACGGTCATCGGGTTCCTCCTCCGAACGCCATACTCATTGGTACCGGCGTCCTGTTTCCACACGGTTAAGACGTTATTTCCCGTGCGTGGCGGCCGGCATTTGTGGCACACCCAACAGCACCGGCACTTTGCGCTCGCCGCTGTCGTCGAACGAGATGGTCGGGTCGGACTCTTCCGGCGCGTTGACGAAGGAGACGAAGCGCGAGAGCTTCTCCTCGTCGTCGAGCACTGCGGCCCACTCGTCCTTATATCCGTCGACGTGCTTGGCCATAGCGGCCTCCAGCTCGTCGGCGATGCCGAGGCTGTCCTCGCAGACGACCGCCTTGAGGTAGTCCAGGCCACCCTCGAGCGCCTCCTGCCACGGCGCGGTGCGCTGCAGCCGGTCGGCGGTGCGGATGTAGAACATCAGGTAGCGGTCGATGTACTTGATCAGCGTCTCGTCGTCGAGGTCACCGGCGAGCAGCACCGCGTGCTTCGGGGTCAGACCGCCGTTGCCGCCGACGTAGAGGTTCCAGCCGTGCTCGGTGGCGATCACGCCGACGTCCTTGCCGCGCGCCTCGGCGCATTCGCGGGCGCAGCCGGAGACGGCCAGCTTCAGCTTGTGCGGGGAACGCAGTCCACGGTAACGCTTTTCGAGCAGCACGGCCATGCCGACCGAATCCTGCTGACCGTAACGGCACCAGGTGGAGCCGACGCAGCTCTTGACGGTGCGCAGCGACTTGCCGTACGCGTGGCCGGATTCCATGCCCGCGTCCACCAGGCGCTGCCAGATCTTCGGCAGCTGCTCGACGCGCGCGCCGAACAGGTCGATGCGCTGGCCGCCGGTGACCTTGACGTAGAGGCCGAACTCCTTGGCCACCTCGCCGATGGTGATCAGCTGCTCGGCGGTGACCTCGCCGCCCGGCATCCGCGGCACCACCGAGTAGGTGCCGTTCTTCTGCAGGTTGGCCAGGAAGTGGTCGTTGGTGTCCTGCAGCGCGGCCTGCTCGCCGTCGAGGATGTGATCGCTCGAGGTGGAGGCCAGGATGGAGGCGACGGTCGGCTTGCAGATGTCGCAGCCGGTTCCCTTGCCGTACTTGGCGATCAGGCCCGAGAAGGTGCGGATACCGGTGACCTGGACGATCTGGAACAGCTCGGCGCGCGACTGGGTGAAGTGCTCGCACAGCGACTTGGAGACCTCGACGCCGGACTGCTCGAGCAGCTTCTTGAGCATCGGCACGCAGCCACCGCAGGAGGTGCCCGCGTTGGTGCAGCTCTTGATGGCGGGCACATCGCAGGCGCCTTCGGCGATCGCGCCGCAGATCGCGCCCTTGCTGACGTTGTTGCAGGAACAGATCTGCGCGTCGTCGGGCAGGGCGTCCGCGCCGAGTTCCGCGCCCGCCGGGGAGATCAGCGAGGCGGGATCGGCGGGCAGCGGGCGGCCCACCAGCGGACGCAGGGCCGAGTATGCGGAGGCGTCGCCGACCAGGATGCCGCCGAGCAGGATCTGGGCGTCGTCGGAGACGACGAGCTTGGCGTAGGTGCCCTTGGCCGCGTCGTGCAGCACGACCGACAGCGCGCCCTCGGTGGTGCCGTGCGCGTCACCGAAGCTGGCCACGTCGACGCCGAGCAGCTTCAGCTTGGTGGACATGTCGGCGCCGGGGAATTCGCCCGCGCCGCCGAGCAGCCGGTCGGCGACCACCTCGGCGGTGCTGTAACCGGGGGCGACCAGGCCGTAGCAGATGCCCTCGACCGCGGCGCACTCGCCGATGGCCCAGATGTTCGGGTCCGAGGTCTGCAGGCCCAGGTCGGTGATGATGCCGCCGCGCGGACCGACTTCGATGCCCGCGTCGCGGGCGATCTGGTCGCGCGGACGGATGCCCGCGGAGAACACCACGAGCGAGGCGTCCTCGATGACCGACTCGTCGGAGAGGGTCAGCTTCAGCTTGCTCTCGCCCACGGCCTCGATCGCCTGGGTGCCGACGCCGGTGTGCACGTTCAGGCCGAGGTCGGTGACCAAGCGCTCCAGGATCGCGCCGCCGCCCGCGTCGACCTGCGCGGGCATCAGCCGGTCGTTGTATTCGATGACGTGCGGGGTCATACCGAGCAGGCGCAGCGCGTTGGCCGCCTCCAGGCCGAGCAGACCGCCGCCGACCACCACGCCGATCGCGCCGGGGCCCGCCGCTTCGGCGGCGGCCCGGATGCCGTCCAGATCCTCGATGGTGCGGTAGACGAAGCAGCCATCCAGATCGTGGCCCGGCACCGGCGGCACGAAGGCGTAGGAACCGGTGGCCAGCACCAGCGCGTCGTAGGCGATGGTGTCGCCCGCCGAGGTGACGACCTTGCGCGCCTCGCGGTCGATGGTCTCGGCGCGCTGGCCGAGGCGCAGCTCCACCAGCGCGTCACCGGCGTACTCGTTGCCCGGCAGCGCGAGCGCGCTCGCGTCCCAGGTGCCGACGTAGGAGGACAGGCCGACGCGGTCGTAGGCGGGCAGTTGCTCCTCGCTGAGGACGACGATCTGCCACTGGTCGGCCTCGTCGCGCGAGCGCAGTGCCTCGACGAAACGGTGCCCGACCATACCGTGGCCGACGACCACCGCGGTCTTGCGCTGGGCGGGATCGACTGTGGGGTTCATGGTGACCTCCCTGGGAATGGTTCGGGCGTCAGGCGCGAGCCGACGAGTTGGACTTGGTTGCGGCGGCCTCGGCTTCGAGGACCAGCGCCTCGGCCTCGTGCACGACGTCGGTGTCGGCGGCCATGGTGGGACGGCGGAGGAAGACCAGATAGGTCACCGTGGCGCAGGCCACGTAGAAGACCATGAACACCCAGAAGGCGGCGGTGGCCGAGTTGGTCGAGGCATAGGAGGTGCGCAGCACCAGGTTGATGCCGACGCCGCCGAGCGCGCCGATGGCGCCGACGAAGCCGATGAGCGCGCCGGAGGTGTTCTGCGACCAGGCGGCCTGCTCGGCCGGGCCGGCGTCCAGGCTCTTGGACTTGGCGTCGAACACCGACGGGATGATCTTGGTGACCGCGCCGTTGCCGATGCCGGAGAGCACGAACAGGGCGATGAAGCCGATGACGAGCACGGTCATCACGGCGCCGGTGGCGACGCCCTTGTTGCCGTCGGCGGCCGTGCTGGCCAGGCCGACCAGCAGCGCGGCGGCCATCATGGCGCCGAAGACGTACATGCTGACCTTGCTGCCGCCGATCCGGTCGGCCCACTTGCCGCCGTACGGGCGGGCCAGCGAACCGAGCAGCGGGCCGATGAAGGCGATCTGCGCGGCGTGCAGCGCGGCCTGCGCGGCGGTGTCGCCGCCCGCCTTGAAGCTGATCTGCAGGATCTGGCCGAAGGCGAAGCTGTAGCCGATGAACGAACCGAAGGTGCCGATGTAGAGGAAGGCGATCGCCCAGGACTGCGGCACCTTCAGCGCCGTGATCATGTAGGACAGGTCGGCCTTCTGGTTCTTCAGGTTGTCCATGTAGAGCGCGGCGCCGACACCGGCCAGCGCGACGAGCACCAGGTAGATCGCGCAGATCAGCGAGGCGTAGCCGTTGCCGAGCGTCGCGATGACCAGCAGGCCGAGCAGCTGGATGACCGGAACGCCGATGTTGCCGCCGCCCGCGTTCAGGCCGAGGGCCCAGCCCTTGAGCCGCTGCGGGTAGAAGGCATTGATGTTGGTCATCGAGGAGGCGAAGTTGCCGCCGCCGAAGCCCGCGAACGCCGCCACGACCATGAAGGTGGTGTAGGACGTGCCCGGCTGGTTGATGAAGTACAGCGTCAACAGCGTCGGGACCAGCAGCATCAAGGCGCTGAAGATCGTCCAGTTGCGTCCGCCGAACCGGGCGGTGGCCACGGTGTAGGGGATCCGCAGGAACGCGCCGACCAGCGTCGGCATCGCGACGAGGAAGAACTTGCCCGCGGGGTCGATGCCGTACTTGTCGGTGGGCATGAACAGCACCATCACCGACCAGATCGACCAGACCGAGAAACCGACATGCTCGGCGAAGACCGACCAGATCAGGTTGCGCTTGGCGATGTCCTTGCCGCCCGCCTCCCAGGCCGCGACGTCTTCGGCATCCCAGTGCTCGATGTTGTGGTTACGCGTCAGCGTGCTCAACAAGGGCCTCCCAAAATCGGTTGGCCCCAACGGTAGGAAACAGGTATTGCCGAAATGCTGCGGGAAATGACCGTCAAATCAACGGTTGCTCACGATTACCCGGATATCGGGGTGAGTTTCAACCGAATGTTTCACCCGTGTGACATAAGGGTTTCCACGGGTGACAAACAGCCGATCTCGCGCACAGCGGCCGGTGAGGTGTGACGCGCACAGCATGCGCTGCGTCGTGCCGACCCGCAACTCGAATGAGGCGAGTCGCGGGCGGTCAAGCCCAGCTGTCCTCGAGCATGCGTGGTTTGCACGCCTGCCAAGCGCCCGCGAGCAAGATCAGCACCGCGACGCTCAGCATCGCGAAAGGCGCGAGCCAGCCACCCGTCGCCGAGTGCAGCATGCCGAACAGCAACGGTCCCGCACACGCCACCGCGTAACCGACGCCCTGGGTGAATCCGGACAGCGCCGCCGAGCCGCGCGGGGTTCTGGTGCGCAGATTGATGAGGGTGAGCGCCATCGGGAAGGCGCTCGGGCCGAGGCCGAGGATCAGCACCCACAGCACCGGCGCGCTCATCGGCGCGATCAGCAGACCTGCGAAGGCGACGAAGAACAGAGCCGCGCAGACCACGACGACGGGGAAAGGATTACGGAAACGCGCGACCAGGGTCGGTGCCGAGAGCGCGGCCACCAACCCGACGAGGGCGAACAGACCGACCATGGTGCCGCCGAACGCGGCGCTCGCGCCCGCTTCGCTCAGGATCGTGGGCAGCCACGCGAAGATCGCGTAGGTGGTCAGCGAGGTCATGCCGAACATGCCCGCCATCCCCCACGCGACCGGCGAACGCCAGACCTGCCCTGCGGGCTCGTTGTGGTCCGCACCCACGCCGGTGCTGTCGGCCAGGTCGCGGCCGCGCCGGGCGCGCAGCACCCCGAGCCAGGGCACTGCGGCGGCGAAACCGAGCAGCGCCCACAGGCCGACCGAGATCCGCCAGCCGTGCGCCTCGGCCACCGGCACGGCGATCAGGGCGGGCACCACCGTGCCCAGCTGCACCATGGTGATGTAGAGCGAGCTGATCATCGCGAGCCGGTCCGGGAAGTACCGCTTGACCAGCGGCGGGATCACCACGTTGCCGATGCCCATGCCGCCGAGCGCGAGCGCGGAGAAGATCAGCAGTTCGGCGGTGCCGTGCACCGAGGCCCGGATCAGCATGCCGAGGCCCGCCATCAGCATCGCGGTCAGCGCGGTGCGCTCCAGGCCGATGCGGCGCACCAGCAGCGGCGTCAGCAGGCCCGAGAGGGCGAACATCGCGGTCGGGATCATGCCGAACACGCCGACGACGGCGGTCGAGTAACCGATGTCGGCGCCGATCCGTTCGGCCAGGGGGCTGAACGCGGTGACGGCGACTCGCAGGACCAGTGCGGACATCACGATCGCGGTGAGGACGAGCAGCCTGCCCTCGACGAGCGCGCGCTCGCGCAGCTCGGGGGCGGCGGATTCGTGGCGGGTCGCGGTGTCCGGAAGGGTCGCTGTCACCGAAAAATCATAGTATGACCCTATGATTGGCGGCAACAATTTGTGACGGGCGGTACTCTGTTCCGGTGCAACCCGTCCGGCGCACCAGCCTCATCGCCCAGGTAACCGAACAGCTGCGTGCCGAAATTCGTTCCGGCCGTTGGGCTATCGGCTCCCGCATCCCGACCGAACCGGAGCTCACCGAGCTCACCGGGACGGGTCGAAATACGGTGCGCGAGGCCGTCCAGGCGCTAGTGCACGCCGGCATGCTGGAACGACGCCAAGGCTCGGGCACCTATGTGATCGCCGCCTCGGAAGTCGGTGGCACGCTCGGCAAGTACTTCGCCGACGCCGAGGAGCGCGACGTCCTCGAATTGCGCTTGGCCCTCGACACCACCGCCGCCGCGCTGGCGGCGCGCCGTCGCGACGACGCCGACATCGCGAACCTGCGCAGTTTGCTAGAGGAACGCAGCCTCCACTGGGACGAGGACACCCGCACCGCCATCGCCGCCGACGTGGCGCTGCACCGCGCGATCGTGGTCGCCAGCCACAACGCGGTGTACCTCGAGTTCTACGACTCGCTGCTGCCCACCATCGAACAGGTGATCCGCTCGCGGACTTCGAAATCCGACGATTCCTACGACGCGGAGCACAATGAATTGGTGCAAGCCGTCGTCGACGGCGACGCCGATCGCGCCGCGCAGGCCGCGCGCTGCTTCCTCGGCTCGCTCATCGCGGAATACCCGGACGCCCGATAGTTCCAACCGGTTCTAGAGCAGGCGACCAGGTAACCAACCGGTCACCGAGGGCTCTTCCCCCATGTGAGTCGGATTTGCCCGGAACGTCACGGAACGCCATTGGCTCGCAACAACCGGCTTCTACCTTTGTCTCGACCGTACAAGGCAACTCGACGGCCCCTCTGTCGAATGGAGGGGCGTCCCGAGACGAACAACGTCGCAACGGCGCGACGATTGCCGCGATGAGGGTCGGTCGAGACAGATCGAGAGGAAGCCGATGACTGCCACAGTTGCTGCCACCGGCCAGCAGTCGGAATCGTTCAGCCACCAGAAGCGTGGCCGCTGGCTGGAGCACTGGGAACCGGACAACACGAAATTCTGGGAGTCGGGCGGAAAACTGACCGCGCGCAAAAACCTGATCTTCTCGGTATTCGCCGAGAATCTCGGCTTCAGCGTGTGGGTCATCTGGGGCACGGTGGTCACCAGCATGGGCGCCGCCGGCTTCGACTTCCTCGCCGGACTCGGCAAGGGTAACCCCACCGCGGTCAGCAACGCCCTGCTGCTCACCTCCACCCCGACGCTCGTCGGTGCGGCACTGCGCATTCCGTACACCTTCGCCATTCCGAAATTCGGCGGGCGCGCCTTCACCGCCTTCAGCGCGGCCATGCTGCTCATCCCGACGCTCGGCCTGGCCTACTTCGTGAACCAGCCGGGCACGCCGATGTGGGTGTTCATGGTGCTCGCGGCGCTGGCCGGCTTCGGCGGCGGCAACTTCTCCTCGTCGATGGCCAACATCTCGTTCTTCTTCCCGGAGGGGAAGAAGGGCGCGGCCCTCGGCATCAACGCCGCGGGCGGCAATCTCGGTGTCGCGCAGACCCAGCTGGTGCTGCCGCTGCTGATCACCCTCGGCACCCATCTCACGGCCAAGGATCCGGCGGGCTACCGCTTCGGCATCACGCTCTCGGTGCTGGTCTGGGTGCCGTTCATCCTGATCGCCACCTTCGGCGCGCTGCGCTACATGGACAGCATCAGCACCGCCAAGTCCGACGGCAAGTCCTACAAGCTGGCGCTCACCAACCGGCACACCTGGGTGATGTCGTTCCTCTACATCGGCACCTTCGGCTCCTTCATCGGGTTCTCCTTCGCCTTCCCCACCCTCATCAAGGCGAACTTCCCCGACCTGGCCAAGATCAGCTGGATCACCACGCTGGGCAACCTGGCCTTCCTCGGCGCCCTGGTCGGCTCGTTCAGCCGTCCGTTCGGCGGATGGATCTCCGACAAGGTCGGCGGCGCCAAGATGACCCTGTTCGTCTTCTGCGGCATGTCCGTCGCGGTCGCCGGGATCATGGCGGCGCTGGAGCTGAAGAGCTTCCCGCTCTACCTGACCGCCTTCCTCGCGCTGTTCATCCTCACCGGCATCGGCAACGGCTCCACCTACCGGATGATCCCGTCCATCTTCAGCGCGGAGGCCAAGAAGTACGCCTCCGAGCACGGCCTGGACATCGCCGAAGCCGCGGCGTCGGCGAAGCGACAGGCGGGCGCGGCGATCGGCGTCATCGGCGCGGTCGGCGCCTCCGGAGGCTACCTGCTGCAGCAGGCGCTTCGCCTGTCCAACATCAACTTCGGCAGCATGGCGCCCGCCTTCTGGACCTACGCGGTGGCCTTCCTCGTGATGGCGACCGTCACCTGGTTCTTCTACCTGCGGTCCTCCTTCGCCATCGGCCGCGTCCCCTCGCTGGCCTACGCGAAGGTGTAAACCGCAACCGACGTCCGGTATTCGAACCCGAACCCCGAATACCGGTCCGGGTCTGGCAGCCCGAAACCCCCTCCGGGCTGCCGAGCCCCCGAATGCCGCTGGGAACAAGGGCCTCCCAGCGGCATTCGGCATTGCCGTGCTCGCACCATCGCGCGTAATCGTGAAAGTTTCGGCTTCGTCGGCGAATTCCGTTGCTATGGTCGACAGCGACGACCATCCGAGTCGTTTCGATTCTGGGGAGCCCGATCATGGACGATGACGTGGGCCGAACGGCGATCTCGCCGTTCGTCGCGTCGATGACGACCAGGATCGCGCGCCACGCTGACGCCTACTCGGTCGAGGTCGAGCGCTTTCGCGAGTCGGCGCCACGGGCCGTCGGTGCAGAGGAACGAATTCTCGAAGACTTGTATGCCCATGTGGAAAACATCCTCGTGAGCTACGAGCCACCCGGCGTCCGGCGACGCGGCGACAGCCTGACTTTTCAGCATCTCTATACCGCTGTCTTCGAACGGCCATCGGACGCCGACGACGAAACGACCGGAAGCCTCCTCGGTGAGGTCATCGAAGCGCTGGTGGCGGCGGAGACCGAATTTCGCGGGCCGCTCAGCTTGAGCCACGTACAGCGGGAGCGGCTGGCCCAGACCTATGAGCGCCTCGGAAGCGCGCTGAGCGGTGCCTTGCTGCCCGCGCACGCGCGCATGGCGTTCCGCCGCGCCGCCTGGCTGTACGGCGTGAACGAGGATCGCGATGCGCAGGACCGCTGCGAACTGGCCAGTGCGAGAATACGGACGACAAGAATCTATCCGTGGTGGCAGCGCACTGCGGGGCGTGCCGCAGATCTCTTGTGCGGCTATGGTTTTCGCCCGTTCCGGCTGCTCGGCTGGATCGGTGTCGTGCTGATCCTCAGCACCGTGGCCCTCGTCGCGATCGAGGGCGTTTCGCTCACCACGGCGCTGCGTCTGTGCGTGGTCAGCGCGCTTGCGCCGCTCGGCGCCGACGATCAGGAAACGCTCGGTTCGTCCGGGCGGGCCCTCTTGGTGTTCGAATCCTGGCTGAGCGTCGTTGCCACTTCGGTCTTCTTCGCGCTGTTGGTCCGACGATGGTTCAGGCTGTGATCCCGCCGCGCTACCAGTTCGTTCTGCTCAGGTCCGCCTGGTACAGCGCGGACAGGGTCGCCACGGACAGCCGATCGCGGAGCTGGTAGATCCGCGATTCCCATTGGCGAGAGAATCCCGGGTCCGATTCCAGCTGGCGCCATACGCCCCGCAATGCCGCGGGCGAGTGCGCGCCGGGCAGCCAGAGATGCACGACGTGCTCGAGCATCGTCGCCACGATCTTCACCGATTCGGAGCCGTTGTGTGTCAGCAGATCCGCTCGCTCGATCTCGGCGCCGACGACGGTGAGCAGCCAATCGTGGAGCGCGAGATCCTCGCAGAACCGCGGTACCACGGCCAGTTCACGCTCGTCACCCACCGTGACGATCGCGCACCGCCTTGCCTCGTCGTCGAGCAGGAACCGCAGGCTCGGCTGCGCATCGGGCACGACCCGTGCGGCCCAGCGCAGCCTCGTCGTCTCGGCCACGAAGGGGACACGTTGGTCCAATGCCGCGTTCATCCGAACCCGCCGCAGCAGGTGCTCGCTGATCGATCCCAGATCGAGCGTCTCCGGCGGCGGTACGCCCGAGAGCATGACCGCCTCGACCAGGTCGGCGCCGACCCGGTCGCCATCGGACACTCGCGTCAGCACCTCGGTCACACCGGCTCGCCCCAGATAGTGCGACCATGCCTGCCTGCGGGTGCTGAAGGACCGGACCACCCCGGTATGGACCGAGCTCTGCAGCACCCTGCCGCCGACCACTACCGCCTTGGCGGCCGCCGTCCCCACCGCGCGCAGGGTCGTGCCAGAGGCGGTCGCCAGCCGGCAGTCCACGCCGACCGCGGTGCTCGGCGAGCTCGCCAGAGCCACCGGGCGCGAACGAGACACCACGCGCCGTCCCGGAACCAAGGCGAGCAGATCTTGGACGACACCCTGGCTCAATGCTGCCGAGTCGGGCACCAGGCAGGTCCGCACTTCCCCGAGAACGACCAGCGGCCGGGTCTGCGGATCGGACACGAATTCAGGCGTCGGCACGGTCAATCACGCACATCCCAGTGATCGTTCGGATTGACGCGACGCTGTTCGCCGGTGCGCCGCGTGAGGAAGATCAGCGAGAGCAGCGCGAGCACCAGGAAGGTGCCGACGGTCCATACCCAGGAGCCGATCTCCGAGCGGATCGCGAGCACACCGGTCACCGGGCCGGTCACCGTAATCAGCAACAGCAGTCTGGTGGTGATGCTCTGCTGGAATCTCGACGATATCGAGAATCTCGACCGTTCGTACAAGGCCAGACTCACGACGAAGAAGGCGGACGCGGCCAGACCCGCGGGCAACGAATCCGTCGCGTGCTCGAACGCGATCGGCAGGGATATCAGGAATGGATACACGCCCCCGTACTCGGACAAGACATTCCCGGTCCGCATATGCAATTCGAACATATGGGAACGCAGCCGCGCGATCTCGCCCGCGGCGTTGGTGTAGACGACCAGCGCCATCGTCGTGGCGAGCGTGGAACCGAGCAGCAGCGCCTTGGCCAGATTGGGAAAGTTGTTCGAGGAGAGCGAGAAACCGAGCACGAAGGTGATCGCGGCGAGAATCGTTCCCGCGAAAGTGACACTCGTCGATGTCTCGTCCGATTCCAGGCCTGCCAGATCGTCCCGATCGAATCGGCAGAATTCGAAGGCAGAGCCGGACGGCAGCTCGACTATCGCGGTGATCACATAGTTCTCGTCCGACAGGAGTCGATCGACATGCCCCTCCGCCTCGATCGGCACCAGGTAACGCTCGTCCGGATCCACGTAGTCGATTCGCAGCTTGTACTGGCAATAGACGCGGTCTCGCCCCGGCCCGAAATATCCGCGCATCATGGTACGAGCAACGAACTTGCGCGAGAACAAGAGTCGCAGCATCGGATAATTCCGTGGACTGGTGACCGTCGAGATCGACGGCAGGCGCCCGTTTTCGGATCCGCGCAGCCGCTGCATCAGATGGTCGAGGAGAAGAGCGCCGATGCCCCGGTGACGGCGATCCGGATGTACCGCGAGCGAGCTGATGTAGATGTGACTCGGCGAGGGGCGCTCGAAGTGGATGAAGCCGATGATGCCGATATCGTCCTCGGCGACGAAAACCCTTCTCCCCGAAACCCCGTCGCGAAGCTCGTCGCCGGAAGCAGGCTCCCTGTCGACATCCCCCGGCGGAAAACACAGGGCGTCCAGCGCGTCCAGGGTGGCGATGTCGTTCTCGTCCGCGATCCGAATCGTCCTCATGACTACTCCCCTCGTTCGGTCACCGATACGAACACCAAGCGCGACACCACAATGGGATCACCATGGGCCGAGCATCGTGTGCGAAATCCGCTCGGCAACCCTGCGCGGCACCGTGATTCCGTCGGCCAACCCGCGCCGGGTGATCTGTTCGGTGACTTCCGGATCCACATCGACGTGGTCGAGAATGACCTGCACCGCGTGCTCGATTCCGAGATAGCGCTGCGGCAGCAGCGAGAGCGTCCGATAGGCCGCGAACGGCTTCGCCGCCGGATTGAGCTGGATCACCGCAGGAAGCTCCCGCCACTCCTTCGGCCACCCGTCCTCCCATCGCCACGGCTGCGGATCGACGACGGCCGCGCCTTCGTAGCGCAGCATGCCCAGCCGCAACAGCTGCCAGATCGACGCGAGGAAGGGGCACGACCACCGGATCCGCGAATCACCGCCGTTGCCTCGGCTGTTGTCCCTGCTCCACATCTGGACGTCGAGGAAGATCGAATGCTCCCGTCGGCCGAACTCCTCCGGCGGGCGGTACGGACCGGCATGATGCATCGCCTCGCCGGGCTCGTCGTCCGAGGAGCGCACTCCGTTGCACAGCCAACCGGATTCGGCTGTCGGCGGCCTGCTGCCCGTGGAGTTCCGCGGGGGCTCGGCGACGATGCGTGCGGCGACCATCTCCGCCAACGGAATTCGCTCGGCGCTCGCCGATTCCGGGGTACCGACCGGGGCCTCCCAGCAGGCGGACTCGCGTGCCAGATAATCGATCGCGACTCCGCATTCGTCCGCCGCGCCCAGCAGCAGCTCGAGGATCCTCGCGGGGTCCGCGTCCGGACGGAAGTAGTCATCGATCAGGAAACAGGTACTCACCCGTGCCCGCGGGCCGAAGTCTCGCCGCGCGAAAGCGGTGAAGGCGCCGACCAGCGGAGCCAGCCGGCGGAATTCCGCCCGAATGTGTTCCGCGCCGTTGTCGAAGTCGGTCATGTAGAAGTGCCCGACCTCGATGGACAGGTGCGAGAGCGGAACCTCCGCGACCCGGATCCGCTCGGCGGCCTCCGTGTAGCCTTCGATGTCGTTCACGAGTGTCGAACTCCTGTCCGTGAACTGCTCACAGCGTTTCCCAGGTGGCGTCGTCGAACAGTCGACGACCCAGCTGCTGGAAAGCGTCCACTGTCTCGCCCTTCGCGAGACCGGCGGCGACGTCGGCATCCAGAATGATCTGCTCGCGCCACTGCAACAGCGAATCGAAGGGAATTTCGCCGAGCACCACGGACGCGCCGAGCCGCGCGGTCGACGCCAGCCGTTTCAAGCCGTGGTTTTGTTCCTGTATCCACACAGCGCTGGCCGCAGTCGTAGCGCCGAGCTCGTTTGCCGCTGGAACAAGCGTTCGCACATAGCGGATCGACTCCAGCAGTTTCGTCGGATCGTGGCCGTAGGCCGCACCGCTTTCCAGCAGCCCGTGCGGTCCGTGGACCAAGCCGCTCGTCGCCACGATGTGCTGGCGCGTCCATCTGTGGAACACGATCCAACGCATGCGGGACTCGCGCATTTGCGGCAGGGCGGTCGCGCGCAGAACCACTTCCATCGCGATCGACCGGCCGCCGCTCAGGTCGATGATGCAGGTCTGAAACGCATGCTGCAGCTCGAGCAGCAATGCGGCGCATCGCGTGATCGCGTCGTGCTGATCGGCGCGCGCCAGTTGGCCGCCGCCCTCGTCGCCCGGCAGCAACACCAATCGACCGCGCCGGTGGCGTTGTTTGCGCAGCGTTACCCGATCGGTGGCCGCGTAGACGTCGATCTGTGCGGCAGTTGTGTTGCGCCCCAGCAGATATGAATGCAGCCCGGCGCCACCCGAGACCCCGCGTTGTGCCGAACCGATTTCGAAGATCGCGCCCGCGGTGGGCGCACCGAAATCGAAATCGAGGTAGGCGACACTCTGTCCGGCCGTGCTCAGCCGATACGCGAGATTGCCACTGCTGACCGACCTCCCGGTACCGCCTTTGTCCGATGTGGCGATCACGATCATCGGCTCAGCACCCCCTTGCCGCATCCTGGTTCGCCGTGGGCGATCGGTCGCGGCATCGATCATCGCAGAACGGGCGCGGCGCCAACGCTTGCTGCGCAAGATATCACGCGACGCGGGCGGCATTCCGCCAATCGCGCTCCGCCGATTGGCTTTTGAGTCGCTGTCGGATTGCGGCGAAAACCGGTACCGGTCAGAGCATCAGCCGGACCATATCGGCGGTGCGGGCCAGCCCGGGAAATGCCTCGGGTGTGGAGCGGGGATGCAAGGCGTGCACGGCCAAGCGGAACATGACGGCGCGCAGTAGCATCTGGGGCCATTCGGGGAGGTCGGACCAGCGGTCGACCAGGCCGTCGTCGGCGCCGCCCCAGGAGAGGGCGTCGATGACGATGACGCCCGCGGCCCAGGCGACCGGGCGCCAGTAGGGGGTGATGTCGGTGAGGCCCGGCGTGTGGGCGCCCGCGAAGAGGACGGTGCCGAACAGGTCGCCGTGCACCAGCTGGGCGGGGGTCTGCACCGGCTTGCGCAGGGTGGCCAGCTGGCCGATGAGTTCCATGCTGCGCCTGCCGTCGGGCGAGGTGGCCGGCATCGCGCCGCCCGCGCGCAGGCTGCGCAGCGGTACCGCCTCCCAGGCGGCGCGGTCGGCGGCCACGAAGACGTCCACGTCGACCCACGGCGCGATCGGCGGCTGCACGAGGAAGCGCGGGCGCTCGAGTTTCGTGGTCGTCTGGTGCAAGCGCAGCGAGATCGAGACGACCTCGTCGTGGCGCGGCTCGGGGCTGCCCTCCAGGTACGTGTCGGCGCGCCAGCCGGAGACCACGTAGCGGCCGTCGGTGGCGCGCACCGGACGGGCGACGCGCAACCCGTCGACCTTCAGCGTCTCGCGGATCTTGGCCGACCACGCCGCCCGCGCGTGATCGGCGACCGGGGTCAGCACCACGTTGCCGCAGCGCCAGCCGCCGTCCCAGTCTCCGAGCGAAACCGGCGTCACTTCGCGCAGACCGAACGTGGCGCGCACGTGCTCGGGGGGTTCCACAGAAGTCACGGCCGTACGGTACCGCCGGTGAGGGGCCGGATTCGGACGCCGCGCCGGTCCGGGCGCGCAGCTGGCTACCGCACGGATCCAGGCCCTGTACGGCCCTTATCCGTCGTATCGCACCCGTGCGCGTCCGCCAAGCGAACCCCGCCGCGCGCCGAAGAGCCGGACGTCGGCGCGCGAGCGGAGGTACGCCTAGTACACCGGCAGGCTGGTGTCGACCTGGTTGGCCCAGGCGACGATGCCGCCCTGCACGTGGGTGGCGTCGGAGAAGCCCGCGTTCTTCAGCACCGCGAGCGCCTCGGCGGACCGGATGCCGGTCTTGCAGTGCAGCACGATCGGGCGGTTCTGCGGCAGCTCGGACAGCGCCTCACCGGACAGGATGCGGTCCTTCGGGATGAGCCGCGCGCCCTCGATGTGCACGATGTCCCATTCGACCGGCTCGCGCACGTCGATGATCTCGATGTCCTTGCCCGCGTCGAGCAGTTCCTTCAGCTCACGCGCGGTGATGGTCGACCCGGCCGCGGCGGCCTGGCCCTCGTCGGACACCACACCGCAGAACGCGTCGTAGTCGATCAGTTCGGTGATCGGCTGGCGCTCCGGGTCGCGGCGCAGCTTGATGGTCCGGTAGCTCATGTCCAGTGCGTCGTAGACCATCAGCCTGCCGAGCAGCGGGTCGCCGATGCCGGTGATCAGCTTGATCGCCTCGGTCACCATGATCGAGCCGATGGACGCGCACAGCACGCCGAGCACGCCGCCCTCGGCGCAGGACGGGACCATGCCGGGCGGTGGGGCCTCGGGGTAGAGGTCGCGGTAGTTCAGGCCGCGGCCATCGGGGGCGTCCTCCCAGAAGACCGAGACCTGGCCTTCGAAACGGTAGATGGAACCCCACACGTACGGCTTGCCCGCCAGCACCGCGGCGTCGTTCACCAGGTAGCGGGTCGCGAAGTTGTCGGTGCCGTCGAGGATCAGGTCGTAGTCGCGGAACAGCTCGACCGCGTTCTCCGGCTCCAGGCGGATCTTGTGCAGCCGCACGTCGATGCCGGAGTTGATCTCCAGGATGGAGTCGCGCGCGCTGTCGGCCTTCGGACGGCCGATGTCGGATTCGCCGTGGATGATCTGGCGCTGCAGGTTCGAGGAGTCGACCTCGTCGAACTCCACGATCCCGAGCGTGCCGACACCCGCGGCGGCCAGGTACAGCAGGGCAGGCGAGCCGAGGCCGCCCGCGCCGATCACCAGCACCTTGGCGTTCTTCAGACGTTTCTGCCCGTCCACACCCACATCGGGAATGATCAGGTGACGGCTGTAGCGGGCGATCTCGTCCTTGCTCAGTTCCGCAGCCGGCTCGACCAGCGGCGGCAGGGACTTCGGTGATGACACGTCCAGGACTCCTCGAATCGAATTGGCCGATCGCGATGTGCAACGCCGACGATCGAGCCGTTCTTCCCCATTATCGTCGCGCACCGGGTCCGCGATCAGCCGCGCGGGTACGGCCAGGGGTTGAAGCGACAGCGTTTGCCGTCCATCGGAACAAGGCCGTCGGGATCGAGCGCGGCGATGTCGTTGTTCTTGGTGCCGAAGGTCTGCTGCATCATGATCGGCGCCAGGCCGCCGTCGGTCTCGCACGGCTGATGCTGGTGGTAGCCGATGGCGTGGCCGACCTCGTGGTTGATCTGATACTGCCGGTAGGAGCCGATGTCGCCTTCGAAGGCGAGCGCGCCGCGCACCCAGCGCACCTCGGAGAGCACCACCCGGTCCAGGTCGGCATTGAAGCACGAGGAATCGATGGGGATGTCGAAACCGCAGGATTTCCTGGTGGTCTGGCGCGAGGTGAGCGAGATCCGGAAATCCGGGTTGCCCTGATCGACGCGGCGGAAGGCGAACTTCTTGTCGTTCGCCCAGCTCTTCGGATTGGTCAGGGTGCTGTCGATCATCTTGGCCACCGACTCGTCGCCGCCGAAGCCGGAGGTGTCGACGCCGTTCTCGATCTCGACGGTGTAGCTGAAGTGGTACTCGGTGCCCGCGCCGAACTCGGCGGTGGTGCCGGGGACCACCCGCCAGTTGCCCACGCCGTTCTCGGTGAACGGGCCGCCCTCGGGCAGCGCACCGGTGGGCAGGTCGGCGGGGAACTGCCCGTCTCCCGGCGGTGCGCCGATGATGCCCGCGGTCGCGGCGCGCGGACTGAGCCGTCCGAAACTGGGGGCCACGCTCGAACCAGGGCCGCCCGCGCCGCCGCGCACCGCGTCGACGATCACCAGCACGGTGACCACGAACAGCACGGGAAGTGCGTACGCGCGCCAGCCGTAGGTGGAGACGAAACGACCGAGGGCGCTCTGCTTCTTGGTGTTGCGCTCGGGTCGTGGTCCGCGGGCGCGATTCGGATCGGGCGCCGTGGGATCCCAGCGTGCCCGCAGGGGCTGGTGGGAGCGGTTGGCGGCGCCCGGGTAGAGACCGAGAGGGTCGTAGATCTCGACGCCGTTGGCGTCACGTGGCGGCAGGGGTGTCGGCGCGGTTTCCGCCTCGTCGCCGTCGGGTTTCCGCGGCCACGGGTCGATGCGGCTCCCGCGCTCGGGTCTGGATCGGCCGGGCCGACCTGCGATCCCGGACCGCGGTACAGCGCCCGATCGGGCAGCCGCACCCGAACGCGATTCGGGACCGGACCTTGCCACGGGTCCAGAGACTACGGAATCGGGCGACCCGGAGCCAGCGGGGCCGAGCGCATCGCGCCCGCCGCCGGAGACGATGGACGGGCCGGAATCGCGTGCCCGATCCCCGTTTGCACGCAGGGTCACATAAGACAGGTTCTCACAGAGCCGACGACAGCCGGTCGAGTGCGTCCTGACCGGGGGTAGGCGCGATACGCGGCCGATCCGCGCCGATCCGCCCGCGCGTGCGCCGGAATGACCGCGTTCCTGGTGTGCGCCACGTCTCATCGGTTGACGAGATCGACGGCCCCGATCGGCTTGTGAGCTACAACCGGGTATCGTTCTTTGGATACCCGGTGCACAACCCCTTTTGCCGGGGAATCGACTGGGAGAGCCGAAATGACAGAGCTCGTGGACCGGATGACGTCCCGCAGAATGTCGTCCGAGGCCATGGTGCCGGCGAAACGCGGTACGCGGTTGCCGCGCGACGAACGGCGGCAGCAGCTACTCCACGCGGCGAGCGAGGTGTTCGTGCTCCGCGGCTATCACGCGGCGGGCATGGACGAGATCTCGCAGGTCGCCGGTGTCAGCAAGCCGGTGCTGTACCAGCACTTCACCAGCAAGCTGGAGCTGTACCTCGCGGTCCTGCAGAACTATGTCGACATGCTGGTGTCGAGCGTGCGACAGGCGCTGCGCTCCACCACCGACAACCGCCAGCGCGTGCGCGCCGCCGTGCAGGCCTACTTCGATTTCGTCGACAACGAGATGCAGGGCTTCCGGCTGGTCTTCGAATCCGACCTGACCAGCGAACCGCAGGTGCAGCGCCGGGTCGAGCAGGCCACCGAGGCATGCGTGGACGCCGTCTTCGACCTGGTCGCGCACGACTCCGGCCTGGATCCCTACCGTGCGCGCATCCTGGCCGTCGGCTTGGTCGGCACGAGCCAGTTCACCGCGCGCTACTGGCTGGAGGCGGACCGCCCGATCCCCAAGGACGAGGCCGTCGACACCACCGTCGCGCTGGCCTGGGGCGGTCTGTCGCACGTCCCGCTGCATCCGATCGACTACTCGGGCAACTCCCAGCGCTTCTGATCGGCGGCGCGGTCCACCACGCAGCGAACGCGAACGAGCCCTCGGATTCCCGGTCGATGACCGGGAATCCGAGGGCTCGTTGCTCTGTCGTCAGACGGCGGCGAAACCGACCCGGCCGCTGGTCGCGGTGCCGATCTCCACGTAGGCGACCTTCGAGGCCTGGATCAGGAACTTGCGGCCCTTGTCATCGGTGAGCGCCACAACGCCGCCCGCGCCGCTCAGCGCCTCGGACACCATCGCCTCGACCTCTTCCGGAGTCTGCCCACTGTTGATCACGAGCTCGCGCGGGCTATCCGAAATACCGATCTTGACCTCCACGGCCAACCTCCGAACCTAGAGTCCTGTGCGGCGGTCGGACGTCGCGTCCGCCCGTGCGCTCTTGCTGTCCGGTCCAAGGCTAGTGCAGGGCAACGGCTGCGCGGCACCGCACTGCCTACGCTGACCGCGAAACCCGGTCGGTGCGGCGGCTGGTCACTTGGGTTCGATGAGCTGGATCTCCAGCTCGATCTTCACCGCGTCGCTGAGCATGCCGGGCATCGGGCCGCCGACGCCGAAGTCGGTGCGCTTGATGGTGCCGGTGGCGGAGAATCCGGCGTGCCGGTCGCCGGTCGGGCCGAAGTCCTGCACGCCGCCCCATTCGACCTCGAGGGTGACGGGCCTGGTGACCGAACCGAGGGTGGCCTCGCCTTCGACGGTGAACGTCTCGGCGACCTGCACCGGTTGCGGGGCGCGGAAGGTCAGCGTCGGACGGCTGGCCACGTCGAGGAAGTCGGCGGTGCGGATGTGAGCGTCGCGGTCGGGGTTGCCGGTGTCGAACGAGTCGAGGTAGATGGTGGCGCCGAGGGTCGCGGCGCCCGCCTCGTCGACCACGAATTCGGTCTCGAAGCGGGTGAAGCCGCCGCGCACCTTCGAGATGCCGAGATGACGGACGGTGAAGGCGACCGAGGAGTGAGCGGTGTCCAGCGCCCAGGATCCGGGCTTCAGCTGCTGGGTGTCGGTGGTGGGTGCGGAAGTGTTCGTCATGCCATCGACCTTGTCCGGACCGCGGTCCGTTAACCAGACCGCCGTTATCCTGGACCTGCCAGGGCGAGGCTGAATATCCGGGGAACAGGCACGATGGAGGCATGGCACGTAACGGTTTCGCCGAATTCCTCGTCGCCCGCCGCGGTGAGCTCCGGCCCGCCGACGTCGGAATGCCCGAGGGCGGCAGGCGCCGCACGCCGGGGCTGCGCCGCGAGGAGGTCGCGGTACGGGCGGGCGTGAGCGCCGACTACCTGGCCCGGCTGGAGCAAGGCCGCGACACCAATCCGTCGGTGGCGGTGGTCGACGCACTCGCCGACGCGCTGTTGCTCGAGGGCGCGCAGCGGCATCATTTCGGCGTGCTCGCGCTCGCTTCCGGTAACGAATCCCGTTGTCCGGGTAGCGAATCCCCCAAAGAGCAGCTCGGCGAGACGATCCGCGCCGTGCTCGACGCGCTGCAGCCGACCCCCGCGTTCGTCATCGGCAGGCGGCTGAACGTGCTCGGCTGGAACCACGCGTGGGCCGACTTCGCGACCCCGCTCGGCCTGATCGGCGAGCACGGCGAGGCCAATCTGGTCTGGTACACGTTCGCCGATCCGCGGGCGCGGCGAACGCTGCGCAACTGGCCCGCGGCCGCGGACACGTTCGTGACCGCGCTCCTGCGGGCGAAGCTGCGCTGGCCCGGCGACGACGAACTGCTCAGGATGATCGACGCGCTCCGGCGCGAGCCGGAGTTCCTGGAGCGGTGGAAACCGCACCGAATCGGCGGCGGACCGGTGTCGAGCGTGCTGGAGTTCGATCACCCGGTGCACGGTCACGTCGACGTGCCGTTCGAGACCATGGAGACCGACCGCGACCAGAGCGTCGTCGTCTGGCTGCTCGACCAGGCCGCGACCCGTTCTCAGGGGCTGCGGCTGGTGCACAACCGGGCCGCGAACGAGTAAGGCGTACCCCGGCCGTGCTCAGGGCTGTCGACGGACTCCGTCCGGCTTCGCCTGTTCGGGTTCCTTTTCGGGCGGAGCCTCAGATCCCGAGAACAGCCATCCGCTGGGCGTGGCTGTCCTGCATGCGCTCGAACAGCGCGGCGATGCCGTTCAGATCGCCGGTCGCGGTGAGCACCAGATCGGTGAGTTCGTCGCGCTGCGCCATGACGTACTGGGCTTGGGTGATCGCCTCGCCGAGCAGTCGCCTGCCCCAGAGCGTGAGCCGGTCGCGCTGGGAGCGGCTGACCGACACCGCGCGCCGGACCTCCTCGACCACGAATTCGGAGTGGCTGGTCTCGGCGAGCACATCGCGCACGACGGCGGCCACGTCCGGCGACAGCGCGCCCGCGATCTCGCTGTAGAAGTCCGCGGCGATGCCGTCACCGACGTAGAACTTCACCATCGACTCGAGCCAGGTCGAGGGATCGGTGGACGCGTGATAGGCGTCGAGCGCGCGCACGAACGGCGCCATCGCGTCGAACACCTCGATCCCGCGCTCGGCCAGGGCCGCCTCGAGGGTCTTGAAGTGGTCCATCTCCGCGGAGGCCATCTTCGCGACGGCGACCTTCCCGCGCAGCGTCGGCGACAGCTTGGCCTCCTCGGCCAGCCGGTAGAACGCGGAGATCTCACCGTAGGCGAGCACCGCGAACAGATCGGTCACGCCGGGATGATCTGCGGCGATGGGCGAGGTTGCCGGATCGAACGAAACGCCAAGCGCTGCAGATGACTGTGCTCCCATGCCGCTAGCTTAATAGGCGCGGCAGGGTGAAGTCCGCCAACACAGCACCCTGCGGTCAGTTCTGTTCCGAGAGGAACTTGTCGAGGTAAACCCAGGTGGTGTCGCGAGCGGTCTCACCGGTGAGGATGCCGAGGTGGCTGCCGGGGGCCGTCTCGTAGCGGACGGACGCGGCGCCGGTCAGCGTGCGGACGCCCGCCTCGACGGCCGCGGCGGGGGTGATGACGTCGGTCGGCCCGCCGACCAGCAGCACGGGCGCCGTCACATCGGCGAGCGCGATGCGCCGATCGCCGAGCCGCACGACGCCGCGGCCGATGTCGTTGTTCAGGATGAGGCGGCCCCACAGCTGGCCGTAGAAGCGGCCGGGGTAGCCGGGCATCGCGGCCATGAACCGGTCGATGGACTCCATCTTGGCCAGCGTCTCGGTGCGGGCGATATTGCTCGCCACGAACCACGGCCTGGTGAGTTCGCGGTCCCACGCGGTGATCCGGTAGGCGGCGCGGGTGAGCCGAGCCGGGATGCCGCCCGCCGCCCTGACCGCGGTCGAGGTGGCGATGCCGCCGGTCAGCTTCGCGACCGCGCGCAGCTGGGGAATGCCGGTCATCTTGTCGTAGTCCAGCGGGGAGCCGACGGCGGTGATGGAGCGGATCGGCAGGTGCGCGTGCGCGGCGGCGGTGAGCAGCGCCAGCGTTCCGCCGATCGACCAGCAGACCAGGTCCACCGGCTTGCCGCCGGTGTCGGCGGAGGTTCGCATGATGGACTCCGGCAGGATGTCGTCGATCCAGTCCTCGAAGCCCATCCTGCGGTCGCCGAAGGTGATCTCGCCGTAGTCGACGATGTAGGTGGCGCGGCCGGTCTCGCACAGGAAGCGTGCCAGGCTCTGGTCGGGGCGAAGGTCGAAGCAGCTGGCAGGAGCCGCGAGCGGCGGCACGAGGAGCACCGCGGAAGCGCCGTCCGACCCGCCGCCGTCGTAGCGGCGCAGCTGACGATGCGGCTCGTCCCACAGCACCGTCGAGGGCGCGGGGTCCGGCGCCTCGACGCCCGGGCCGAAGGTCAGCGCCCAGGCGTTGCGGGCCGCGATGGTGACGGTCTCTGCGATGCTCACCACAAGAATGTCTCACAAGGGAGTACCGCTGGTAACAGGCAAGTCCGTTTTGCGATGTTTCCCGCCCGCGGGCGCCACGGTCGCCGACCACCGCGAGCGGCCGCGCGCGGCACGCGCGAATAGCATCGGACGGCAGCTTTCCGCGGCCTGCGGCGGATTCCAGCTCGGCGTTGAATTGTCAAGTCGCGCAACGGCGGTCGGCGCGAGCTCGCCGGAAATGAGGCTTTTGCCGCGCAATAACGACGACGGCAATTCGAGCCGTGCACAATATCACGCTACAATCACTGCGGACAACGGAAATTTTCGTTACCCGCGCGTCCGCCGCTTGGCGCGGCGCTGGGGGTTCCGATGTCCAGGAAAATGTGCGCGCACCAGATCCGCACCGCGACTGCGCTGCGCCGATGTTCCCCGGTAGTTGCTGTTCGAAGACGGCACCCGACGACATCCGGCTGCGGCGAGCAATACCGGCGGATACGTGGTTGTCGTGGACCGGCCGGTCCGCCCCACGCCTCGTGCGCGCGTGACGCGATAACGAGGAAGGCACGAACCTGAGCAAGATCACTGTCGAGCAGGAACCCGGTGTGGCGGACACGCTGTTGACGGCCGAACTGGACGCGACGCATACCGCCCCGACATTCGCCGAATTGGGGGTGCGCGAGGAAATCGTCCGCGCGCTCGCCGAGATCGGCATCGAACGCACCTTCGCCATTCAAGAACTGACCCTCCCGCTGGCGCTGGCCGGCGAGGATCTCATCGGTCAGGCCCGCACCGGTATGGGCAAGACCTTCGGCTTCGGCGTACCGCTGCTGCACCGCATCGCCACCGCCGATTCCGGCACCACGCCGCTGGACGGCACGCCGCGGGCGCTGGTCATCGTGCCGACCCGTGAGCTGTGCATCCAGGTCACCGAGGACCTGGAGAACGCGAGCAAGTACCTGAGCAACCACCAGGGCAAGTTGCAGGTCGCCTCGATCTACGGCGGCCGCCCCTACGAGTCCCAGATCGCGGCGCTGCGCGCGGGCGTGGACGTCGTGGTCGGCACCCCGGGCCGACTACTGGACCTGGCCAAGCAGAACCATCTCATCCTGGGCAAGATCGGCGTGCTCGTGCTGGACGAGGCCGACGAGATGCTGGACCTCGGCTTCCTCCCGGACATCGAGCGCATCCTGAACATGGTGCCGGAGAAGCGTCAGACGATGCTGTTCTCGGCCACCATGCCCGGCCCGATCATCACCCTGGCCCGCACCTTCCTCACCCGCCCGACCCACATCAGGGCCGAGGAGCCGCACGACTCCGCGGTGCACGACCGCACGGCGCAGTTCGTGTACCGGGCGCACGCACTGGACAAGGCCGAGCTGATCGCGCGGGTGCTGCAGGCCGAGAGCCGCGGCGCCACCATGATCTTCACGCGCACCAAGCGCACCGCGCAGAAGGTCGCCGACGACTTGGCCGAGCGTGGTTTCGCGGTGGGCGCGGTGCACGGCGACCTCGGTCAGATCGCCCGCGAGAAGGCGCTGACCAAGTTCCGCAAGGGCACCGTCGACGTGCTGGTCGCCACCGACGTGGCCGCCCGTGGCATCGACATCGACGACGTCACGCACGTCGTCAACTACCAGTGCCCCGAGGACGAGAAGACCTACGTGCACCGGATCGGCCGCACCGGCCGTGCCGGCCGCACCGGCGTCGCGGTGACGTTGATCGACTGGGACGAGCTCAACCGCTGGTCCGCCATCGACAACGCGCTCGGCCTCGGCATCCCCGATCCGGTGGAGACCTACTCGCGCTCGCCGCACCTGTTCGCCGATCTCGGCATCCCCGAGGGCGTCACCGGCACGGTGCGCAAGGCGCGCCCGGTCCGCGACGAGGACGACGTGGTGGTCGAGCGTGAGGCGCGCAGCCCGCGCAAGCGCAACCGCAGGCGCACCCGCGGCGGCCAGCCGGTCGACGGGGCGGAGGTCGGCACCGAGTCGACCGTCGAGGCCGACGGAAACGACGCCGAGCAGACCGCGGCCGAGCAGACCGCCGCCGGACCGAACGCGGAGGAGGGCAAGCCCCGCCGTCGCCGCCGTCGCCGCCGCTCCGGCGCGGGTGAGGGCGCCGGCAACGGCGTGACGGAAACGAGCGCCGAAGGCGAGCCGACCGAGAACGCCGACAAGTCCGTCGAGGCGGAGAGCGCCGACAGCGGTGCCGAGACGGAGACCGCCGAGGCTCCGGCGCGGCGCAGGCGTCGTCGTCGCAAGGCGGCGGACGAGAACGGCGCAGCGGAAACCGCCGAGGCGACCGAGAACGCAGCGCCCGTCGCGGCCGACAACGCCGCACCTGTCACGGCCGACAACTCCGCGTCCGTCACGGCCGAGAACGTCGCGCCCGAGAAGGCGACATCCACCGCAGCCGAAACCGCGACTCCTGCCGCAGCTGAAACTGCGGCGCCTGTCGCGGCTGAAACTGCGACCCCTGTCGCCGCCGAAACCGCGGCGCCTGTCACGGCCGACAGCACGACGGCCGGTGCGGCCGAAACCGCGGCGGCCGCAATCTCGGCGCCTGTCACGGCCGAGACCGCAGCGACCGAGGCAGCCGGGACCGCCGCAGCCGAGGCGACCGCTGAGGAAGCGCCCGCGAAGCCCGTGCGCCGCCGCACCCGCAAGACGGCCACGGCCGAGTCGGCGGACAACGGCGCCGCCGAGAACGGCGACGGCGAGGCCCCGGCCGAACCGGTCAAGCGCCGCCGCACCCGCAAGACAGCCACGGCCGAGTCGACGGACAACGGCGCCGCCGAGAACGGCAACGGCGAGGCCCCGGCCGAACCGGTCAAGCGCCGCCGCACTCGCAAGACGGCCGCGGCGGTCGACGGGAACGGCGACGCTCCCGCCGACGCGGAGGCCCCCGAGAAGCCGGTGCGCAGGCGCAGGCGCAAGGCCGACGAGACCGAGGCGAGCGAGACCGAGGCGGCCACGGCGGGAACGGCTGCTTCGGCGTAGTTCGGCGGATCCGCTAGTCTCGCAATCGTGCTCGCACCTGAGCGGCGGACGCGCGCCGACATCATCTCCGCAGTCGCGATCGCCGTGCTCGTGGTGGTCGCGGCGCTGGTGGTGTGGGCGCGCGGCGACGCGACGGGCACCGAATCGGTGACCGCGCCGACCCCGGCGACCACGCCGCCGACCGCCGACAAGCTCCCCGCGAACCTGCGGGAGCTGTGGCACACGCCCGACGACGCCTCCGCGCGAGCGCTGGTCTCCGGTGGCGCGGTGATCACCGGTTCGGACGGCGCCGTCACCGGGCGTGACCCGCTCACCGGCGCCGAATTGTGGCGCTACCGGCGGGATATGCCGCTGTGCGGGGTGGAGGCGCAGTTCGGCATGGTGGTCGCGGTGTACCGGGATCAGCGCGGCTGCAGCCAGGCCACCTTGCTGGCGGGCGACACCGGGGAACGACGCACGGCACGCAGCAGCTACATGGATCCGAGCGTGCGCCTCTCCGTGGACGGCACCTACGTGCTCGCGCAGGGTGAGCGGCGGCTGGAGATGTGGCGCTCGGATCTGGTGCGGACGCTGGAGTACGGCTACGTCGACGCGCCGGTGAACGTGAAAACCCAACCGCGCAAAGGCTGCACGCTGCTCTCGGCCGGTTCCAGCTCGTCGCGCCTCGCCGTGCTGGAACGCTGCCCCGAGGATCCGGCGGCCCGGCTGACGGTGCTCAATCCGGCGCCCAAGGACAACACGGTGCCCGAGGAGTACGGCTCGCACGTGCTCGCCGGTTCCGGCGCCGATTCACCCGACGCCAGGGTGGTCGCGGTGTCGGACAACCGGATCGTGCTCTACCTGCCCGGCGGAACCGCCTCCGGCACAGGTGAAGCCACGCCGCCGCGCCTGGCCGTGTACGACAGCACCGGCAATCCCCTTGTGGTGCATCAGCTTTCCGCGCCACTCGCGGCGAACGCGACCACCACCCGGATCGGTTCGTCCTATTTGGTGTTCACCGGCAACAGCCTGATCGCCTTGAACGCAAGCACTTTCGATCCGCTGTGGGTCGCGCCCAACGCGCTCGGCTCGCCCGCGCTGATGGCGGGACGGATGCTGATGCCGGTCGCGGACGGCCTCGCCGTCCTCGACACGACCTCGGGCGCCGAGGTCGGACGCATCCCGGTCGAGCGGGCCGGCTACGCGGGCGGTCCGATCTCCCTCGCCGTCCTCGGCACCACGGTGCTGGAACTGCACGACGGGGACCTGCACGCGCTCGGCTGACGCACCGGGCGGGCGGCGAGTCCGGCGCCTGACCATGATGGAGAACATGTCCGCACACAACGACGCCCGGCTGGTTCTGCTCCGGCACGGCGAGACTTCCTGGTCGCGCGATCTGCGGCACACCAGTCGCACCGATCTGCCGCTCACCGAGCGCGGCGAGCGGCAGGCGGAGGCCGCGGGACGGGTGCTCGCCGAGCTGAAGCTGCGTGATCCGCTCGTCCTGACCAGCCCGCGGCAGCGCGCGGTGCGCACCGCGGCGCTGGCGGGTCTCCCCGAGTCCACCGTCGACGACGACCTCGCCGAATGGGACTACGGCGACTACGAGGGCACGACCACCAAGGAGATCAGGGAGACCGCGCCCGGCTGGACCGTCTGGACCGGCGTGACGCCCGGCGGCGAGACCGCCGAGCAGGTCCGCGTCAGGGCCGACCGGGTGCTCGCGACCGTCGAGCCCGTCCTGCCGGAGCGGGATGTGGTGCTGGTGGGGCACGGGCACTTCTCTCGCGTGCTCATCGC
The DNA here is from genome assembly GCF_057708605.1 of Nocardia sp. bgisy118. Taxonomy (NCBI): domain Bacteria; kingdom Bacillati; phylum Actinomycetota; class Actinomycetes; order Mycobacteriales; family Nocardiaceae; genus Nocardia; species Nocardia sp. bgisy118. The sequence goes on from NZ_JBYISM010000006.1 coordinate 73,735, forward strand.
GCGGTGGGCCGAGTTCGAGGTCGTCGAGGGCAGGCGCTTCGCCATGTCGACCGCCGCTCTGAGCCTGCTGGGTTACGAGCACGACGAGCGAACCATCCACGCGCACAACATCATTTCGACCATCGAGGGAGCCGAGTGACCACCGATCTGATCCGCCGCGCCACCCCCGCCGACGTCCCGGCGTTGGTGGACCTCGTCTACGACCTCGCCGAGTACGAGAAGGCGCGCCACGAGTGCACGCTCACGCTGGAGCAGCTGCGCGCCGCGCTGTTCGGGCCCGCGCCCGCGCTGTTCGCGCACGTGGCGGAGGACGAGACCGGCGTGGTCGGCTGCGCGATCTGGTTCCTGAACTACTCCACCTGGGACGGCGTGCACGGCATCTATCTGGAGGACCTGTACGTCAAGCCCGAAACGCGCGGCAAAGGCTACGGCAAGGCGCTGATCGCGGCCTTGGCGAAAGAGGCCGTCGACAAGAGCTACAGCCGGGTCTCCTGGTCGGTGCTCACCTGGAACACGCCGTCCATCGACTTCTACCGCTCGATCGGAGCCGTCGAACAGGACGAGTGGGTCGGGTACCGGCTGGCGGGCGGCGAGCTGGTGAAGCTGGCCGCCGAAGCGTCCTGAGCCCGCGCGGAGCATCGGTGCTGATCGACACACCCGATCGCTGGCCCGCCGACGCCGAGGAGGCGATGGCGATCCAGGATTCGCTGCGCCCGCTCGTGGTCGCCGCGAATCCCCAGCCGCCGCAATTCGGGACAGTCGCCGGGCTCGACTCGGCCTACGACGACGAGAGCGGCGTGGTCGCCGCGGCCGTCGTCGTGCTCGACGCCGCGACCCTCGCGACGGTCGACACCGCCGTCGCGCACGGCGCGGTGAGCTTCCCGTACGTGCCGGGCCTGCTCGCCTTCCGCGAGCTGCCCACCACCCTCGGCGTGCTCGAAAGACTCGGCGCCGCACCGGATCTGCTGATCTGCGACGCCCAGGGACTGGCCCACCCGCGCCGCTTCGGGCTGGCCTGCCACGTCGGCGTGCTGGCCGGGGTGCCGACGATCGGGGTCGCCAAGAACGCGTGGGGCGACTACGCCGAGCCGGGTCCGGAGCGCGGCGACGCGTCGGATCTGGTCATCGATGGCGAGGTGGTCGGCAGGGCGCTGCGCACCAGGACGGGCGTGAAGCCGGTCTTCGTCTCGGTCGGGCACCTGATCGATCTCGACACCGCCTGCGCGCAGGTGCTCGCGCTCACGCCGCAGTACCGCCAGCCCGAGACCACCCGCAGGGCCGACGCGCTGTGCCGGCAGGCGCTGCGCGCGGCGATCGCGGCCGCGCGTTAGACGCGGCAGGGCGGCGTCCGGCTAGTCCGGCGCCACCTCGTAGTCCCTGGCCATCCAGCGCGTCGAGGACGGCACGAACAGCAGGATCAGCGCGGCGACCACGACGACGCCGAGCAGGGCGCCGTACACCGGCTGGTGCGAATCGGTGAGCAGCGACCACGCCACGGGAAGCAGCAGGATCTGGGCGATGACGGCGATGGCCCGGCCCCAGCGGTGGCCGAGCAGCAGCCCGACGCCCGCGGCGAGCACCGCGCCGCCGAGGATGCCGAACCACGCCGCGGTGCCGTAGCCGCTGGCCTGCGACTGGTCGTGACCGAGCAGCCCGCGCACCACGAGCACGATCGCCACCGTCACCGCGACCGCACCCTCCAGCGCGACCAGTCCGCCCGCGCCGCGGACCGTCGCGGGAACCGTGTCCGCCGAAACCTCTGCCTTGCCGCTTTCCGCCACGCGCCAAGCCTACGACGCGTCGTAGGGTGCGCCCGGTCACGGCCGCGCCCGCCGTCGCGTCCTGGCGTACCCCGGTCGTGCGCCCGCTGCCGGCGAACGCGATCCGCCGCGCCTACTAGGCTGCGAACGTGCGGACGTTGCTGATCGTGAACCCGAATGCCACCTCGACCACACCGGCGACCCGAGACCTACTGGCCCATGCTTTGGAGAGCCGCACTCAGCTGACCGTTGCGCACACCCAGCATCGCGGCCACGCGGCCGAACTGGCCCAGTGGGCATCGACCAACGAGATGGACCTGATCGTCGTGCACGGCGGCGATGGGACAGTAAACGAGACCATCAACGGTTTCCTCCCGCTGCCCGAACTGAACGATGGACAGGCGTGGATTCCCCGGCTCGGTGTGATCCCCGGCGGCTCGGCGAATGTGTTCGCCAGAGCGCTCGGCATCTCGCCCGATCCGGTGACCGCGACCAACCAGTTGATCGACCTGCTGACCCTGGAACACGATCGCACCATCGGCCTCGGTCTCGCCGACGACCGCTGGTTCACGTTCAGCGCGGGCGTCGGGCTCGACGCCGACGTGTGCGAGGCCATCGACGCCAGTCGCGCCAAAGGCCACGCCGCCACTCCCGGTCGATATGTTCGAACAACTGTGCGACAATTCTTTCGCGCGAAGCGTCGGGAACCGGACATTCGCATCGAAATTCCGGGGCACGAAGTAGTTGACGAGGTGCACTACGCGTTCGTCACGAACGCCAGTCCGTGGACGTACCTGAACGCCACTCCGGTGCGCACCAACCCCGGCACGAGCTTCGAAACGGGTCTCGGGCTGTTCGCCGTCCGATCCATGGCGGTGCTGCCCACACTGATGCTCGCCCGGCAACTCCTGTCCGAAAACGGAAATCCCAAGTCCCGCAATTTGTTTCGTGAAGACGACGTGCCTTCGGTGCGTATCGAGACCAAGCAGCCCATCGGCCTGCAAATCGATGGCGACTTTATCGGGAAGCGCAACGTGGTGGATTTCACGGCGGTCCCCGACGTGCTCGAAGTGGTCGCGCCGCAGCCTCGCCGCTGACGAAACGCCGCGAAAAACTCGCGGTTGTGCTGCGAAAACCACATGGAGCGAGTACAAAGGACCGGGCAGGTCCCCCTTGGGGACACCTCGATGGCGTGAGCTTCCCCACGGTGCACCGGATACCTATTGACATCTACGGTGTTCGTGAAAGCATTCACAAGCAACCGTGCGGAAACATTCGAGTCGCACAAGTGAACGATCCACTAACGACAGGCGCCCTTTGCGGCGCCCAGCAAAGGAGCAGAGGAATGGACTGGCGCCACAAGGCCATCTGTCGCGATGAGGACCCCGAACTGTTCTTCCCGGTGGGTAACAGTGGTCCTGCGCTCGCGCAGATTGCCGATGCCAAGCTGGTCTGCGCTCGCTGCCCCGTTACTGCCGACTGCCTGTCCTGGGCCCTGAAGTCCGGACAAGACGCCGGCGTGTGGGGTGGTATGAGCGAGGACGAGCGCAGGGCGCTCAAGCGTCGCAACGCGCGCACCCGCACCCGCACTGTCGTCTGACAAGACGACCGGCCTTACCGGGCCTTGTCCAGCCCGGCCCGGTAAAGCATTCAGCCCGGCACCCTAGAGGTGCCGGGCTCTATTGTTTTGCCGCGACTTCGTCGCGGCGGTTCGCGGCCCTTAGTGTCTCGCGCCCGAGCGACCGAGACTTGCGACTGCGTCGCGTGCGCTTCAGTCGCTCGGGCGCGAGACGGCCGCGAACGCTGATGCTCGATCTCGCTTCGCTCGAAACCTGTTGTTGGACAGGCTTATTGTGGTGGTTGCGGGGCGATGGACGGTGACACGCCAGAAGTGTGCCGGGACACGCCGACATATCGGGAGATCTTCGTCACATGACGGTAGGCGGTCGAGGGATTGGGTGGCCTCGTTGCGCCTCCTGCAAGGCCCGTGAACGCCAACGGAAACCGCGGGTCAGCCGACCAAAATCGCAGGTCAGCGGCCGGAACGACGGCCCAATGGGACTCGGAGGACGGCGTCCGTTCCCACGTCCGCGCCGGGGTGCAGGCCGATGGAGCCGCCGAGTTCCGCGGTCACCAGGGTGCGCACGATCTGCAGGCCGAGGCGGTCGGAGGCCTCCAGGCTGAAGCCGGGTGGGAGGCCGCGGCCGTCGTCGCTGATGATCACGTCGAGCCAGCGTGCGGAACGCTCGGAACGGATCGTCACGGTGCCGGTCTGGCCGGAGTCGAAGGCGTGCTCGATGGCGTTCTGCACCAGCTCGGTCAGCACCATCACCAGCGGGGTGGCGCGTTCGGCGGAGAACACGCCGAGCGAACCCGCGCGGCGCACCTTGATCCGGGTGGTGTGCACGGTCGCGACATCGGCCATGATCGGCAGCAGCCGGTCGACGACCTCGTCCAGATCGACCTCTTCGTCCACCGACATCGACAGCATCTCGTGCACCGAGGCGATCGAGGTCACCCTGCGCACCGACTCGGTCAGCGCGACCTGCGCCTCCTCGTTCTCGGTGCGCCTGGCCTGCAAACGGAGCAGCGCGGCGACGGTCTGCAAGTTGTTCTTCACCCGGTGGTGGATCTCGCGGATCGTCGCGTCCTTGGACAACAGCGCGCGGTCGCGCCGCTTCACCTCGGTGACGTCGCGGACCAGCACGGCGGCGCCCGCGAGCTCGCCGTGCGGGCGCAGCACGAGGGTCCGCAGCAGCACGGTGGCGCCGCGCGCTTCGACCTCCATGCGCCGCCCGGTGCGCCCGGCCAGCGCGGCCTGGATGTCGCCGACGACCTCTTGGGCGTCGAACGGGTCGGTGATCAGCGAGCGGGTGGTGACGGCCAGATCCTGTCCGGCCAGATCGCTCTGCAAGCCCATCCTGTGATAGGCCGAGAGCGCGTTCGGGCTGGCGTAGACGACCGTGCCGTCGGTGTCGAGCCGGATGAAGCCGTCGCCCGCGCGCGGGCTGGAGTGCGTGGCGGCCCGGTCCTCGGTGGTCGGAAAGCTGCCGTCGGCGATCATCTGGCACAGGTCGTCGGCGCACGCGACATAGGCGATCTCGAGGGTGCTGCGAACCCGGGAGCGCTGCATGTCGGTGTCGCGGGAGAGCACCGCGATCACGTCGTCCCCGCAGCGCACCGGGATGGCCTCGCGGATCGCGTGCACGGGGTGCGGGTGATAGACGCCCTGCGCCTCCACATCGCTGTCGGCGCGCACGATCTTGCCGGTCGTCAACGCGTCGAAGACCTGCGGGTGATCGGCCTGGACGGCGGTGGTGCCGACCAGATCCTCCACGTGCACGGTGGCTGCCGTGGTGGGGCGGCACTGGGCGACACAGACGATGTCCGCGCCTTCGACCACCGGTCCGGCGCCGACCCACAGCAGCAGATCAGCGAAGGACAGGTCGGCGAGCAGCTGCCAATCTCCCACCACCCGTTGCAGGTGATCCACGGCGACGCCGGGGAGGTCGGTGTGTTCGGCAAGAAGCTCGCTCAGTGTCGCCACGTTCGGTCTACCGCTTCGCGCTAGGAGACGACGGCGATGAGATCGCCCTGCTGTAGGACCTGGCCCGGCTTCACCGCGATGGAGGTGACCTCGCCGCCGTTCTCGGTGATGACCGGGATCTCCATCTTCATCGACTCCAGCAGGATCAGCGTCTGGTCGACCTCGACGTGATCGCCCACAGCCACCTCGACGGTAAGGACCGTGGACACCATCTCCGCGCGCACTTCCTCAGCCATGACACCTCATTCACTCGGTTGATCGGGCGGCTCCGCCGGACCTCCGACGGCGACGCCGCACCGCGCCTGTATCCGCTGAAGGTACAGCCAACCACACGTGAAAGAATGACCTTCAATCAGAAGGGAGACTACCTATGGGTAAGCGCGGACGTAAGAAGCGCAGCCGCAAGGGAAACGCGGCCAACCACGGCAAGCGGCCCAACGCCTGAGCTGTAGCGCACGAAACGACCGAGCGGCACGCTCCCCATGGGGAAGAGCGTGCCGCTCGGTCGTTTTCGGGTGGTCAGGCCTCGGTGGTGTCGGACCTGATCACCGTGATCGACTTGTGGATCTCCAGAGTCAGCCGGTCGCGCAACGAGTCCGGCGCCTTGTCGCCGCCGCACTTGCGGCTGAGCAGACTCTTGATCTTCTCCTCGATGCCGTACGCCTCGATGCACGGCGAGCAGTGATCCATGTGATGCTGCAGACGAGCGCGGGTCGCGTCGTCGCATTCACCGTCCAGTATGAGCCAGACGTCGGCTAGTACCGCCGTGCAGTCGAGCTCCATGTCGGGGTCCCGCTCCACACTCACTGCTTGACCTCCTGGCGCTCGCTGCGGTTGAACCCCCGTTCGCGCGCCACGTCGGCGAGCAAACCCTTCAGTTGCTTGCGGCCGCGGTGCAGCCGGGACATCACCGTACCGATGGGAGTGCCCATGATGTCGGCGATTTCCTTGTACGGGAAGCCTTCGACGTCCGCGTAGTACACCGCCATACGAAACTCTTCCGGCAGTTCCTGCAGCGCGGCCTTGATGTCGTCGTCCGGCAGGGCGTCGAGCGCCTCGACCTCGGCCGAGCGCAGGCCGGTCGAGCTGTGCTCCGCGGTGGCGGCCAGCTGCCAGTCGGTGATCTCGTCGGTCGGGTACTGCGCGGGCTGGCGCTGCTTCTTGCGGTAGGAGTTGATGTAGGTGTTCGTCAGGATCCGGTACAGCCAGGCGCGGAGGTTGGTGCCTTCCTTGAAGGACTTGAACCCCTGGAACGCCTTGACGTAGGTCTCCTGCACGAGGTCCTCGGCGTCGGCCGGGTTCCTGGTCATACGCAGCGCCGCGCCGTAGAGCTGGTCGAGCAGCGGGAGCGCGTCCCGCTCGAAACGCTGCGCCAGCTCGGCATCATCGACCGCGGTGCCGACCTCGCCGTCGTCGTGCACCACGCCTTCGTCGCTCGTCACACCTGTCCCTTCGATAGCTGTACCTGCCAAATCTACCGGCAAGTCCAGATCGGAGGGGAACCCGGCTTTCGTCGGCGACGCGACGGTCCACACCGGACGTTCGTCGAGCAGAACGGACACCGACATCTCCTTCACGTCGTCCCTCGTACTGTTCGTCCGGCGCGACGGCGGTCCGCCGCGCCTGTATCGCATGCAACATGCCCGACTCACGCTGTGTTCCCGCATCCGGCGCGCCGTGGTTTCCCGCGCGGCCACCGCCCGGGAAAACGAGTTGCGGCGAGGGCGCCGAGCGCCGTTAATCTGTCGCCCATGGCAGGCGCCTCGACCCCCGCGATCCGCACCCTGGCCAAGGCGAGCATCGCGCACCGCGTGCACTCCTACGCCCACGATCCGCGCGCCGACTCCTACGGCGCCGAGGCCGTCGACGCGTTGGCCGCCGAGCTCGGCGTGACCGCGGCGCAGGTCTTCAAGACCCTGATCATCGAATTGTCGACGGGTGTGCTCGCCGTCGCGGTGCTTCCGGTGCCGAACACCCTCTCGCTCAAGGCCGCCGCCGCGGCGCTTGGTGCACCGAAGGCAGCCATGGCCGACAAGACCAAGGCCGAACGCACCACGGGCTACGTGCTCGGCGGCATCTCCCCGCTCGGGCAGCGCAAGCAGTTGCCGACCGTGATCGATGACTCGGCGCTGAGCTGGGACCGCGTGCTGTGCAGCGCGGGCAAGCGTGGGCTGGAGATCGAGCTCGCACCCGCCGACCTCGTCCGCGCCGCGTCAGCGGTCACCGCGCCCATCACGGCCTGAGCGGAGCGCCCGGTCGGCTCCTGTTGGCAGGGCCCCGGGACGCGTCGAGCGCACGAACAGAGCGCATCCATCACGGCCTGAACGATCGGGCCGGTGGGCTCCGCCTCCGGGATTGCGACGAGCGGGCGAGAACGGACCGTATCGGCGAGAAGGACGGCCCAACCGGCGCGCTGGCGGCGTCGAATTGCTTGTGTAACGCCTCGGGCGGCAACGCCGTGAAACCGGCGGGCGCGCCGCCTCTTCTGTGCGTTACTGATCTGTGCGTCACCCGTTCCACGTCGCCGATAGCTGCGTTACCGAACAAGGTCCGATTCGTCCGACCCGAGGATGTGATGCGAAATGTCCCAGCACTACCGTCTGCGCACCGCGATCGTCGCCCTCTCCGGAGCCGCCCTGCTGACCGTCGGCTCCGCCGCGTTGCAGGCGCCCGAGGCCGCCGCCGCGCCGGGCGGCCCGTCCGCGACTCAGGTCGAGGGCCCGTTCGACGGGCTGGCCGATGACGAGTCCGACGACGATCCCTTCGCCGGGCTGTCCGGTGGGAAGTCCGACAACAAGTCCGACGGCAAGTCCGACAAGAAGTCCGGCCTGGACGAGGAGCAGAACGAGCAGTCGGACAAGGCCGAGAAGAACGGCGGGGGCGTCACCTCCGCGATCATCGATCTGATGGCGAACATCATCAAGTGCGGGCTCAACATCGCCACCGACGCGGTGAAATGCAAGCTGTGAGCTACGCGAACCGCCGATAGCGCGACGGCCGGGCGATCACAAGAGGCTGATCTGCCCGGCTTTCTCTCCGCCGCCTCCCGACACCTCGGCGAGTAGTTCGGGGCCGTTGTTCTTCACGCTGTTCACCAGCGGCGACACCGGTCGCGCGACGATGCCCGCCACCGCGTCCACGCTCGGCGTCTCGAGCAGCTCCGCCGGGGCCGGGTGGTCCGGGTCCAGCCAGGCATCCCAGTGCTCGCGCGGCATCGGCAGCGGCATCCGGTCGTGGATGCGGGTCAGGTCGCCGACCGCGTCGGTGGTCAGGATGGTGCAGGACAGCAGCGGCTCGCTGTCGCGCACCGAGCGGTCCCGCCACACCGACCACAGCCCGGCCATGTACAGCAGGGAGCCGTCCGCGTTGGCCATGAAGTACGGGTGCTTGACGGCCTTGCCTTTCGCGCCGCCGATCGGGTCCGGTTCGGTCAGCCACTCGTACCAGCCGTCCATCGGCACCAGGCAGCGCCGGTATTTCACGGCGTCGCGGAACGAGGCGGTGGTGGTCGCCTTGTCCGCGCGGGCGTTGAACAGCGGTTTGCCCTTGGCCGGGACACCGGGCTCGGATGCCTTCGTCCAGGTCGGGATCAGTCCCCAGCGCATGCGCCGGATGCGCAGCGTCGGATCGTCGTCCGGGTGGTCGTGGTCGTGCCGCTCCACCACGGTCAGCACCCGGTTCGTCGGCGCCACGTTGTAGTTCTCGAAACCGCCTCCGCGCGAATCGTTTTCGCTGCCGGTCTCGTCGATCGCGTCCAGCTCGACCGCGAGCCTGCCCGGGTTCGTCGTCGTCGCGTATCGTCCGCACATATCTCCGATACTCCCACCCCACACCGACAAGCTCGGGGACAATCGATACCGAGTGGTGACCTGGTGAGAGTTTTGACCTAGCATTCTCTCAACGGATGGGACGGCCATCACACCCATCCGCTCCGGCACGCGCACCGACCGGCCACCGTAGAGGCAAGAGGAGAGCCCACGTGACAACCACCGAGACCACCCCCGCCACACCCGACACACTGCTGAAGTCTGTCGACCCGGCCACGGGCGAGGTCATCGCCACCTATCCCATCGCCGACGAGGACGCGGTGCGCGCGGCCGTCGCCAAGGCCCGTGCCGCCGCCACCACCTGGGGCGCGCTGAGCTTCGACGAACGCCGCAAGCATCTGCTGCGCTGGTCGAGCCGCTTGGTCGCCGACTCCGAGGAATTCACCGCGCTGATTCACAAGGAGAACGGCAAGCCGCTCGACGACGCGTTCCTGGAGCTGATGCTCGCGCTCGAGCACATCGCCTGGGCGGCCAAGAACGCCAAGAAGCTGCTGTCGCCGAAGAAGGTCTCCCCCGGTGTGCTGATGTCGAACTTCGCCGCCCGTCTCGAGCAGCGCCCGCTCGGCGTCATCGGCGTGATCGGACCGTGGAACTACCCCGTCTACACCCCGAACGGCTCCATCGCCTACGCCCTGGCCGCTGGCAACACCGTGGTGTTCAAGCCGAGCGAATTCTCCACGGGCATCGGCAATTTCCTCGCCGAGGCGTTCAAGAAGGCCAACCCCGAACTGCCCGAGGGCGTCTTCGAGACCATCAACGGTTACGGCGCTACCGGCGCGGCGCTGGTGAAGTCCGGCGTCGACAAGATCGCCTTCACCGGTTCCACCGCGACCGGTAAGCGCATCATGGCCGCGGCCGCCGAGAACCTCACCCCGGTCCTGCTGGAGTGTGGCGGCAAGGACGCGGTGATCGTGGCGGGCGACGCGGACGTCAAGGCCGCGGCCGACGCGGTGGCCTGGGGCGCCACCGCCAACAGCGGCCAGACCTGCGCGGGCGTGGAGCGGGTGTACGTGGACCGCTCGGTGCGCGAGGAATTCGTCGCCGAGGTCAAGCGGATCCTCTCCGATATCAAGCCCGGCTCGGACGACAAGGCGGCCTACGGCCCGATGACCATGCCGAGCCAGATCGATATCGTGCGCCGTCACATCGAGGACGCGCTGAAGAAGGGCGGCACCGCGGTGCTCGGCGGGCCCGAGTCGATCAAGGGTCCGTTCATCGAGCCGGTCGTCCTCGTCGACGTCGACGAGGACTCCGAGGCGGTGGCCGAGGAGACCTTCGGGCCGACCGTCACCATCCGCACCGTCGACGGCGTCGACGAGGCCGTGGAACTGGCCAACAAGTCCAAGTACGGCCTGTCCTCGGCGGTGTACTCGAAGAAGAACGGCCTGGACATCGCGCGCCGGTTGCGCGTCGGCGCCACCTCGGTGAATTCGGTGCTCGCCTTCGCCGCCATCCCCGGTCTGCCGTTCGGCGGGGTCGCCGACTCCGGCATCGGCCGCATCCACGGCGAACCGGGCCTGCGCGAGTTCGTCCGGCCGCATTCGATCGCGGTGCAGCGCTTCACGGTTCCCGGTATGGCGCTGCTCAGCTACACCCGCACCGATTCGACCATGAAGCTGCTGCGCAAGCTGGTTCCGTTCCTGCACGGCAGGCAAAAGTAGACAACGCCGGGTATGCGCGAACCGGCCGCAGCGGACGGCTGGTTCGCGCATACCCGCGTGCCTGTCCTCCCGGCACCGATTCGGCCGCAGTTCACGACCGCCGGTGTGTCCGATCACCCGATGGGCCAAGATGGACTGGTGACTTTCTGGCCAGCGCCCCACGTCGATGTCCCGGTACACGCGACCGTCACCCTGCCCGGATCCAAATCGATCACCAATCGCGCACTGATCCTCGCGGCACTCGCCGACGGACCCTCCACGATCACGGGGGCGCTGCGCAGCCGCGACACCGATCTCATGATCGCCGCGCTGCGCGCGCTGGGCACGGACATCGCGGGTGACGCCGAGACGCTGCGCGTCACCCCAGCGACGCTCGGCGGCGGCGCGGTCGATTGCGGCCTCGCGGGCACCGTGATGCGGTTCCTGCCGCCGGTGGCGGCGCTTGCGGTCGGCGATGTGGCCTTCGACGGCGACGCCCAGGCTCGGGTGCGGCCGCTGCGCACCATTCTGGACGCGCTGCGCGGGCTCGGCGCCGACATCGACGGCGACGCGCTGCCGTTCACCGTGCACGGCAAGGGCGCACTGCGCGGCGGGCCGGTCACCATCGACGCCTCCGGATCCTCGCAGTTCGTCTCCGGACTGCTGCTCTCCGCCGCCCGCTTCGACGAGGGCCTGACCGTGCATCACGACGGCAAAGCGCTGCCGTCCATGCCGCACATCGAGATGACGGTGGAAATGCTGCGGCGCGCCGATGTTCGGGTGCAGGCGCCCGCCGACAGCCGCAAGGCGCAGACCTGGGTCGTCGAGCCCGGTCCTGTCCGCGCCGTCGACTGGGACGTGGAACCCGACCTGTCCAACGCCACGCCGTTCCTGGCCGCGGCGGCGGTCACCGGCGGCGAGGTGCGGATTCCGCACTGGCCACGCCTCACCACCCAGCCCGGCGACGTGATCCGCGAGATCCTGGTGCGCATGGGCGCGGAGGCCAGGGTCTTCGACGGTGTGCTCACCGTGCGCGGGCCGGAACGCCTGGCGGGCATCGACATCGACCTGCACGACGTCGGCGAGCTGACCCCGACCGTCGCCGCATTGGCCGTGCTGGCCGACTCCCCGTCCTGGCTGCGCGGCATCGCGCACCTGCGCGGGCACGAGACCGACCGGCTGGCGGCGCTGGCCACCGAGATCAACCGTCTCGGTGGCAAGGTCACCGAGACCGAGGACGGGCTCGAGATCGTGCCCGCACCACTGCACGGCGGCGCCTGGCACTCCTACGCCGACCACCGGATGGCCACCGCGGGCGCGATCCTCGGCCTGAAGGTGCCCGGCGTGGAGATCGAGGACATCGGCACCACCGCCAAGACACTGCCGAATTTCGTCGCGCTGTGGGAGCGGATGCTGAACGACGGAGCTGCGCACTGAGCCGGCCACGACGCTCCGCCGCGGGCTACGACGAATCCGATGTGCGGGTTCGTCCCGGCCGAAGTTCGCGTCCCCGCACCAAGACTCGCCCGCAGCACAACGACGCCGAGGCCGCGATGGTGGTTTCCGTCGACCGCGGGCGCTGGGGCTGCGTGCTGGGCGGCGACCCCGAACGCAGGATCGTGGCCATGCGGGCGCGTGAGCTCGGCCGCACCCCGATCGTGGTCGGCGACCAGGTGGACGTCGTGGGCGATCTGTCCGGCAAACCCGACACCCTGGCCCGCATCGTGCGCGTCGGCGAACGCGGGACGGTGTTGCGCCGCACCGCCGACGACACCGACCCGTTCGAGCGGATCGTGGTCGGCAACGCCGAAAAGCTGTTCATCGTGGTGGCGCTGGCCGACCCGCCGCCGCGCACCGGTTTCGTGGAGCGGTGCATGGTCGCCGCCTACGTCGGCGGGCTGCGTCCGGTGCTGTGCCTCACCAAGCACGATCTGGCCGCCGACTCCGAATTCGCCTCGGCCTTCGACGATCTCGATCTCACGATCGTCTACGGCGGCATCGACGATCCACTCGATCCGGTCCTCGGCCTGCTGACCGACCACCTCACCGCGTTCATCGGGCACTCCGGCGTCGGCAAGTCGACCCTGGTGAATCGCCTTGTGCCGGACGCCGATCGGGCGGTCGGCGAGGTCTCCGGCGTCGGCAAAGGCAAGCACACCTCCACTCAGTCCATCGCGCTGCCGCTGCCCGGCGGCGGCTGGGTGATCGACACACCCGGCGTGCGCTCCTTCGGCCTCGCCCACATCACCCCGGACGACGTCATCCTGGCGTTCAGCGATCTCGCCGAGGCGATCGAGGACTGCCCGCGCGGCTGCACCCACCTCGGGCCGCCCGCGGATCCCGAGTGCGCGCTGGACACGCTGCCCGACAAGGAGCGGCGGGTGGCCGCCATCCGGCGGTTGCTGGTGGCGTTGAACTCCAACGAGCCCTGGTAGCGCTTCCCCCGCTGACGCGCCCTACGGCAGTAGGGTGGACCGGGTGACCCAGGAAGCCGCCGTCGCCGACCTGCTCCGCACCACGCTCGGGCCCTTGCTGCTCGGCGCCTACCGCCACGGTTCGGCCGCGCTCGGCGGGTTGCGGCCGCACAGCGACATCGACGTTCTCGTCGTCACCGACGGGCGTCTGGACAGTGCGCGACGCCGCGCGCTGATGGACGGACTACTGACCGTTTCCGGCGATCCGCGCGTCCCCGGCGCGGGGCGACCGATCGAGCTCAGCACGGTCGCCCAGGCCGATGTGCGGCCGTGGCAGTACCCGCCGACCCTCGATTTCCAGTACGGCGAATGGCTGCGCGACGACTACGAACGGGGCATGCTGCCCACCGCCGCACCGGATCCCGACCTCGCCGTCCTGATCACGATGACCCTCCAGGCCGACTCGCCGCTGCTCGGCCCGCCGCCCGCGGAGCTCCTCGACCCCGTCCCGCCGGAGCATCTGCGCGGCGTGCTGCTCGACGGCGTCACCGACCTGCTCGCCGAACTCGACAGCGACACCCGCAACGTGCTGCTCCGCCTGGCCCGTGTCTGGATGACATTGGAAACGGGCGAGATTCGCGCCAAATCCGAGGCCGCGAGCTGGGCCCTCGACCGGCTCCCCACCGAACACCGGCCGGCGCTCGCGCACGCCCGCGCGGTCTACGTTGGGGACGCCGAGGACGTGTGGGTCGACCGACTACCGCAGGCGCACGACACCGCGTCCGCGCTCGTCAGCGAAATACTTCAGTACAGCGCGTGAATCGCGTATAAGCGCCGAGCACGTCGCCGTCGGGGCGGGCAGTTCGCGCGCTTGTCGGAGCGTTCGGATCGAACGCCGCACGACGCCGTGGTCACTGACCGTCCGGCTGCCCCGGCGCGAACGGCCACTCCTCGAAGTGGACGCAGCGGCCGGAATCGTCCAAGCGGATGACCCACAGGTCACGCCAGCGCGCGGGATCGTCCCGCTCGTATTCGACCTGCACACGGACCACGGCCGTGTCGCCGTCCACCGCGACGAGGTCGAAGGTCATCGCGAACAGCTCGTCCGCTCCGTCCCGGCCTGCTTCCCAGAACTCGGCCAGCGCCGCGCGGCCGACAATCGGCTCCGCCCAGGGAGACACCACATAGTGGGTGTCGGCGGCGAACAGCTCAGCGAGCGCGTCGGTGCCCGATGTGCGCCAAGCCCGTTCATAGCCCGCCACCCATGCGCGAACCGTATCGCGATCCATGCCGCAGACGGTACTCCCGCAGCGGGCGAAAGCGCCGAATATTCGCTTCGGCCTATCCCCGATCAACTGGACCGCCCAATCTGACCCACATTTTCGCGTCGGTCGCTCGACAACGAAACACTCAGGTGCCCGGAAAGACCCGGACGCCTCTCGTCGTGCGATCTCGATACGGCGCGTACTCCGAATCGGACGGGCCGTGCACTGGCGTACCGCCCGGTTTCCCCCGCTGGCAGCGGGGCCGACGCCACCCTCCAACGGCGTGTCCGGGCCGTGGTGAGGATGCCCGCCGGAGTATCACCTTCGGCGGTTACGTCGCGCTGTTGAGCAGCGCGGCCGACGAGATGGCCGAGAGCACGGAGAAGCGGACCTCTGCCGCGCCTGCGGGTTCGGAGGTTCGCGACGGGAAGTTCGGTTTCGTCGTCACCCGCGTCGATCCGCCCGTCGCCTCGGTCGGTGACAACGAGTTCCTGAAGAAGGAGGCTCAGGGCGAATACATCCTGGTGTACGTCGACGTCACCAACACGGCCGACAAACCGCAGACCTACTTCGGCGACAACCAGAAAACTGGTGGACGACCAAGGACGCCTGTACACCAACGACACCGCGGCCGAGCTGAACCTCGATAAAGATCTGGCGGCGGAGATCAACCCCGGCAACAAGATCTCGGTGATCCTCGCCTTCGACGTCCCGAAAGGCACCGTCCCGGCCGCCATCGAATTCCACGACTCGGCTTTCTCCGGCGGCGCCCGAGTCGCACTGGGGTGATCGACTGAAGACGACGAAGGCGCCCCGGGAAACCTCTGGGCGCCTTCGGTTCTGGCAAGTTCAGGCGCGCAAGACGGTGACCGTTCGGCCGGCGGGTGTTGTCGCCTCGGAGAACACGGTGCGACGATCGATCGGCTCGGCTGCGGAGCGGCGGTCGAAGATCACCAGTACTCCGGTGCTCAATTCGAAACGGTCCAGGTACCCGTCGAGCTGGCCGAGGCCGACGGCGAGTGGATCGGTTTCCCTGTCCCGCCAGACTTTCAGCTCCAACGCCTCGCGCTGCCACGCCCGGCGGCCGTCCGCGTCTGTATAGGGCTGGCGGACGAGCAGATCGATACGTCCGCGGCCGACTCCGTATTCCCGGTCGATGTAGCCGCCGCCGTTGACGATTCGGTGCAGAAACGCCATCATCACCAGCTGCGCGGCCGCTTCGTGGTAGCCCTGTTGGGCAGCGAGGACCTCACCGTTCAGTTTCCAGAACGCGGCGAATTCGGTGAGCAGGCGGGGGAAGTCGAGGCGGCCGTCCGGCATCCGGAAGCTGCTCGGCTCGAGGAGCACGTTGTTCTCGATCGCCGATCCCAGCACCCGGAGGATGACTTCCTTGTAGATCGGGTTGGCGACGCGGACCGGTCGATCGTCTGCGATGAGGCCGAGATCCCGGACGTAGGAGACGGCATCGTTGAAGGTGAGATCCGCATCCAGCAACGTGCCCGCGATCAGCGGTTCGATGACCATCCGCACACGGTCCTCACCCAGTTTCGAGACCAGCGAATCCAGGTGGGTGGCACGCGCGACGATCAACCGCTCCTTGGCTTCGTCGATGTGGTCGTCGGTGATCGTGGTTCGCACCCGCATCTTGTCGATGACCTCGGCCGCAATGGCGTTGACGAGCCAGGGCTGACCTTGGGTGTAGTAGTAGGCGAGATCGACTGCGCGGGCGGTGAACTTCTGCCCGGTTTCCTCGGTGTGCTGCTCATACAGCTCGGCCACCTCGGCATGGGTGAAGTCGCCGATGCGCACCGATTCGACCTTGATGTTGAATGGGCTGGCGGATCCGAGTCGCGACGGGTCGCCTCCGGAAGCCACCTTGTAGTCTCGGACGTCGCGCAGCCCGCACAGCACGACCGCATGCACGAATTCGTCCCGTTCATCGGTGTAGCCGTCCCGCAGCTGCCTTAGCACGCTGCGCAGGCTCTCGCCCCGGATTGCGTCGATCTCGTCGAAGAACAAAACCAGCGGCCGAGGACAACGGACGGTCCACGCGGTGAGTGCGACGGTGAGGCGGTTGCCCAGCTTGGCCTCTGGCCACGGGTCGGGGGGTAACAACTCGGGAGCGAACCCACGCGCCATGGCCCGTTTGCTTATCACATCCAGCAGGACTTGCTCTACGACGTCGACGTCATCACCGAAGGGTTCGGCAGACTCGCAAGAAAAGCGCAACGCAAGGTACTCCCCCTCTTCGGTCAACTCCCGCGCCAGTTCCGCCAGACTGGTCGTCTTCCCGGACTGTCGCGGCGCGTGCAGGACGAAGTACTGCCCACGGTCGATGAACCGGCGAGCATCGGGCAGCCGCTCGGCGGCGGGGAGCATGTAATGCCGTTTCGGGTCGCAGGGCCCCGTGGTGTTGAAGTACCGCAATGCAAGTCCTTCCCCTCCTGGCCGCTGGAGTCACCTCACTCGCGGGTTCGACCAGCACACACTACTTGCGAGCCCTGACGAACGGCACCGAAGGCAGTGCCTCTCCGATTACGAGAATCCGAATCGAATGAGCAAGGTCGAGCCGGAAAACGGGCGAAGGCGCCCCGGGAAACCCCGGGGCGCCTTCGGTGTTCGGGTCGCTCAGTGCCGACGACGCGACTTCGGAGCGCGCTTGCCCTTGCTTTCGGCGCGGGCCGCTTCGCGGCGTTCGCGACGAGTGGAGTGGGCGCCGGCTTCGGAGCCGTACTCCTCGGCGTCGCTGTGGACTTCCGCGCCGCCGCGCTCGTCCGGGCCCGAGTAGCTGAAGCCGCGGGTGGTGCGCTCGTCGATGCCCTTGGCGCGCAAGGCGGCCGGGGCGCCGTTGGCGGCGGGGGCTTCCTCGGTCGGGAGCGGGGCGGGGGCGCCGGACATGGCGCCGACCGGGGAGCGCAGGCCGGGGTCGACGGCGACGCCCGCGGGCTGCGGCTGCTGCACCTCGACCTGAAGGTTGAACAGGAAGCCGACCGACTCCTCCTTCAGGCCGTCGAGCATCGCCGAGAACATGTCGAAGCCCTCGCGCTGGTACTCGACCAGCGGATCCCGCTGCGCCATGGCGCGCAGGCCGATGCCCTCCTTGAGGTAGTCCATCTCGTAGAGGTGCTCGCGCCACTTGCGGTCCAGCACCGAAAGCAGCACCTGCCGTTCGAGATTGCGCATGGAACCCTCGCCGGCCAGGCCGTCGATCTCCTGCTCGCGCTTGTCGTACGCGTCGTGCGCGTCGTCGAGGAGGGCGTCGAGCAGCTCGTCGCGAGTCAGGTCGCCCGCCTCGCCGACGCCGGTCTCACCGGTCAGCTCCTTGTAGTCGACGCCGACCGGGTAGAGGGTCCTCAGCGCGGTCCACAGCTTGTCCAGATCCCAGTCCTCCACGTAGCCCTCGGCGGTGGCGCCGTCCACGTAGGCGGAGATCACGTCGGTGATCATGTTCTGGACCTGGCCCTCCATGTCCTCCCCGCGCAGGATCTGGTTGCGCTCGCCGTAGATAACGGTGCGCTGCTGGTTCATCACCTCGTCGTACTTGAGGACGTTCTTGCGGATCTCGAAGTTCTGCTGCTCGACCTGGGTCTGCGCGCTCTTGATCGCCTTGGAGACCATCTTGGCCTCGATCGGCACGTCGTCGGGCAGGTTGAGCCGCGTCATGATCGCCTCGAGCGCCGCGCCGTTGAAGCGCCGCATCAGCTCGTCACCCAGCGACAGGTAGAAGCGGGACTCGCCCGGGTCGCCCTGACGGCCGGAGCGACCGCGCAGCTGGTTGTCGATACGCCGGGACTCGTGGCGCTCGGTGCCGAGCACGTACAGACCACCCGCGTCGCGGACCGCCTCGGCGTCCTCCTCGGTCTGCTGCTTGACCTGCTCCAGGGTCGGATGCCAGGCGGACTCGTACTCCTCCTGCGTGTCGACCGGGTCCAAGCCCTGCTTGCGCAGCAGGATGTCGGCGATGATGTCCGGGTTGCCGCCGAGCACGATGTCGGTACCGCGGCCCGCCATGTTGGTGGCGACGGTGACCGCGCCGGGCCGACCGGCCTCGGCGATGATCTCGGCTTCCTTCTCGTGGAACTTCGCGTTCAGCACGTTGTGCGGGATGCCGCGCTTGGTGAACTGCTTGGACAGGTACTCCGAGCGCTCGACGCTGGTGGTGCCGATCAGCACCGGCTGGCCCTTCTCGTGCCGCTCGGTGACGTCGTCGACCACGGCGGCGAACTTGGACTCTTCGGTCTTGTAGATCAGGTCCGACTGATCGGCGCGCACCATCGGCCTGTTCGTCGGAATCGGGACGACACCCAGACCGTAGATCTGGTGCAGCTCGGCCGCCTCGGTCTCGGCGGTACCGGTCATGCCGGAGAGCTTGTCGTAGAGCCGGAAGTAGTTCTGCAGCGTGATGGTGGCCAGCGTCTGGTTCTCCGGCTGGATCTCGACGCCTTCCTTGGCCTCGATCGCCTGGTGCATGCCCTCGTTGTAGCGGCGGCCGACCAGGATGCGTCCGGTGAACTCGTCGACGATGATGACCTCGCCGTCGCGGACGATGTAGTCCTTGTCACGCTGGTAGAGCTCCTTGGCCTTGACCGCGTTGTTCAGGTAGCTGACCAGCGGCGAGTTGGCGGCCTCGTACAGGTTGTCGATGCCGAGCTGATCCTCGACGAACTCCACGCCCGCCTCGTGCACGCCGATGGTGCGCTTCTTGATGTCGACCTCGTAGTGCAGGTCCTTCTTCAGCAGCGGCGCGATGCGCGCGAACTCGGCGTACCACTTCGAGGAGGCGTCGGCCGGGCCGGAGATGATCAGCGGCGTGCGGGCCTCGTCGATGAGGATGGAGTCGACCTCGTCGACCACGGCGAAGTTGTGCCCGCGCTGGACCAGGTCGTCCAGCGAGTGCGTCA
This sequence comes from Nocardia sp. bgisy118, assembly GCF_057708605.1. NCBI lineage: Bacteria > Bacillati > Actinomycetota > Actinomycetes > Mycobacteriales > Nocardiaceae > Nocardia > Nocardia sp. bgisy118. Next base: position 93,089 of record NZ_JBYISM010000006.1, read on the forward strand.
TGTTGTCGCGCAGGTAGTCGAAGCCGAACTCGTTGTTGGTGCCGTAGGTGATGTCGGCGTTGTACGCGGCGCGGCGCTGGGCCGGGCTCATACCGCCGAGGATGACGCCGACCTCGAGGCCGAGGAAGCGGTGCACGCGGCCCATCCACTCGGCGTCGCGCTTGGCCAGGTAGTCGTTGACGGTGACGACGTGCACGCCGTCGCCGGACAGCGCGTTGAGGTAAGCGGGGAGCACACAGGTCAGGGTCTTGCCCTCACCGGTCTTCATCTCGGAGATGTTGCCGAGGTGCAGCGCGGCGCCGCCCATCACCTGGACCTTGTAGTGCTTCTGGTTGAGCACCCGCCAGGACGCCTCGCGAGCCACCGCGAACGCCTCGAGCAGCAGGTCGTCGAGGCTCTCGCCGTCGGCGTAGCGCTGCTTGAACTCGTCGGTCTTCGCGCGCAGTTCGCCGTCGGTGAGCTGCTCGTGCTCCGCTTCGAGCGCGAGGACCTCGTCGGCCAGATGAGCGAGCCGCTTGACGGTGCGACCCTCACCAATCCGTAGCAACCTCGTCAGTGTCAGCGCAGGCACGGGTCTCGTCAGTCCTCTGGTCGGTGTGTCAAATGTCGGCCCCCACATCTTCCGCCGGGCACGGCGGAATCCGCAGCACGCCTCATGGTAATGCTGCAACCATGCTAGCGACGTCCGCGTTCGCCCTGGCCACGTGCGGGGGCCCGGAACGCACCGCGTCCGGCTGCAGGTACTCGGCGCCATCGCCGCGGCGGCCGCGGGGCGTCGCTTCTCACCGTACTCGCCTCGCGGTCCGCGCGACGCCCGCGGCGGGCGCGAATCCGCGGGTCAGCGCCGTGGCGTCGGGCGGTCGCGCCGCAAACCGGGGGCGAATCACGCTCGAGCCGAGCCGCTTCGAAGGTCGGTGCCATACGATGACAGGGGTCCGACGCGCCGGTGGCAGCGGCATATGCGCGGGACGGCAAGGGCAGTGCGGCTCGTGATCCCCTGATGCGGAGCGAGCGAAAGCGACGGTCGCCGACTGTGCAGTCCCCACCTCTATCGAAACCCCACCCCGCCCGAACGAGCTCGGACAACCCTGCCACGCGGGTTGCCAGGGGTAAAGATATGTACCGATTTCGCTGGATATGCCACAGGATCCACCACCTTTTCCTTGTCGCGAACGACAATGAGGCGGGGACACGGCATCGGAAGGAGCACCGGGCAGCGTGATCACGCGTTTGACGCCACAGGACGCGGCGTTCTATCGGCTCGAGTCGAGCAGCAATCCGATCCACATCGGCTCGCTCGCGATCGTCCGCAACACCGGCGACGGCCTCCTCGACGGCGAATCGCCCCTCGACTACGACCGGCTCGTCGACCTGGTGGAGAGCAGGCTCTCGCTGGTCCCGCGCTACCGCCGCAAGGTGCGCGAGATCCCGTTCGCGCTCGGCAGACCGGTGTGGGTGGAGGACAGCCGCTTCGACATCACCTATCACATCCGCCGCTCCGCACTGCCGAGTCCGGGCACCGACGAACAGCTGCACGACCTGGTCGCACGGCTGGCATCGCGGCCGCTCGACCAGAGCAAACCGCTGTGGGAGATGTACCTGATCGAGGGGCTCACCGAGGGCCGCAGCGCGATCTTCACCAAGACCCACTCGGCGCTGGTGGACGGCGTCGGCGCGCTGGAGATCGGGCACGTCATCCTGGACGCCAGCCCGTCGCCGCGCGGTCTGGCCGACGACGCCTGGGTCGCTCCGCGCGAACCCACCGACGTGGAACTGCTGGTCGGCGCGCTCACCCATCTGGCGGCCCAGCCCCGCGAGGCGCTGGAGGTGGCCCGCGACGCGAGCGCGGACGCCTTCGCGATGATCGGCGCGGCGGGCCGCGCGGTCGACTCGGTCGTCTCGGCAGTCCGCACCGCCGCCATCGGCGCGCCGGACAGCCCGCTCAACGCGCGCACCTCGCGCAGCCGCCGCTTCGACGTGGTGCGCACCGATCTGGAGGACTACCGCAAGATCCGCCACCGCTTCGACTGCTCGACCAACGACGCGATCCTCGCCGTGGTCACCGGGGCGCTGCGCAGCTGGCTGCTGTCCCGCGGCGAGGCGCTGATCGAGTCGACCACGCTGCGCGCGGTGGTGCCGATGTCGGTGTACATCGAAGGCCCGGACCGGGATCGGCTCGAGCCCGCCAGCGAGGTGTCCTCGTTTCTGCTGGATCTGCCGGTCGGCGAGCCCAATCCGGTGATGCGGCTCTCGCACATCGCGCACGCCACCGAGGCCAACAGCAAGGCCAGGCGCGGGGTGCGGGCGCGCACGCTGGTGCACATGGCCGGGTTCGCTCCGGCCAGCCTGCATGCGATGAGCGTGCGGGCGGCGAGTACGTTCGCAGAGCACACGTTCAACTTGGTGATCACCAACGCGCCGGGTCCGCAGACGCCGATGTACATCGGCGGCGCGCGGATGCTGGAGATGTATCCGGTGTCGCCGCTGCTGCGCAATCAGGCTTCGAGCATCGGGATCACGTCCTACGACGGACGGGTCTTCTACGGACTCAACGCCGACCGCGACGCGATGGCCGACATCGAGGTGCTGGCCGCCGCGGTGCACGAGTCCATGGAGGAGATGCTCGGTGCCTGCGCCTGATCAGAAGAACATCCTGCGGGTGTACGTGCCCGCGACGGTGCCGATGCTGCGCGCGCTGGTCGAGGAGCGGGAGATCTTCCCGATCGGCGCCACGGCTTTCGCGGTCACGCCCGCGCTGCGCGAGGCCTACGCCTCCGGCGACGACGAGGAACTGGCCGAGGTCGCGATGCTCGAGGCGGCCCGCGCCTCGCTGCGCCTGCTCGCCGCCGAACGCGAGGCGATCGTCGAGGACATCGAAGACGGCGAACCCGTGGCCGCGCGGCCGTCCGGCGGTCCGGTGTACCGGCGGGCCGTGATCGCCGCGGACGTCACCGGCGCCAAGCTGCGGCCCGACCTCGACGACGCGGTGGTCAAGCTCGCGGGACCGATCGGCTACGCGCGGATCGCCTCGATCCACGTCGACCTGGCCGAGGCCGAGCCCGAGGTGGCCAAGGCGGTGGACGTCATCGACGCGGCCGATCTCGGTGACGCCGACGCCGAATTCGTGCTCGGCGACGCCGAGGACCACCAGCTCGCCTGGTACGCCGCGCAGGAACTGCCGTTCCTGCTCGAATTGCTCTGAGGCCGACTTGCGCTGAGCTCCGCTTGTGGCGAGGCGCACTTGCGCTGAGGCCGAATTGCGCCGAGGCTCGATGGTGCCGGGGTTCATTCGCGTTGGGGCCGCGGCGGGAAAGTGGGCGCGCGGTCGCCGCTGCCCGCTAACCTACGATGCCGTAACCTGGCCGAGAGCGGCCCCGACGGCGGCCGCCACCTCGACAGAAAGACGAACGGCACCGATGGTCTTCAAGAATGTCCGCGATTGGCTCGAAGCGCCTGCGGCGAGCGTCGCCGATCGGGGGGGTCGGCTCAACGTGTTGCGCGGGGCCGTCGCCCGGGTGACCACGCCGCTGCTGCCGGACGATTACCTGCACCTGGCCAACCCGCTGTGGTCGGCGCGCGAACTGCGCGGGCGGATCGTCGACGTGCGCAAGGAGACCGCGGATTCGGCGACCCTGGTGATCAAGCCGGGCTGGGGCTTCGACTTCAAGTTCCAGCCGGGCCAGTACATCGGCATCGGCCTGCTGGTGGACGGCCGCTGGCACTGGCGTTCGTACTCACTGACCTGCCCTCCGGATTGGAGCGCCCCCGAGCACGGCGGCAAGCGCGTCATCTCGATCGCCGTGAAGGCGATGCCCGAGGGATTCCTGTCCAGCCACATCGTCGGCGGCGTCAAGCCGGGCACGGTCGTCCGGTTGCAGGCGCCGCAGGGCGGTTTCGTGCTCCCCTACCCGCCGCCTGCCAAGGTGCTGTTCCTCACCGCCGGCAGCGGCATCACCCCGGTGATGTCGATGCTGCGGGCGATGGACCGGCGCGGCCTGGTGTCCGACGTGGTGCACCTGCATTCGGCGCGCACCGCCGAGGACGTGATGTTCGGCGAGGAACTGCGCGCGCTGCACGACCGGCACCCGAGCTTCGAGTCGCATCTGCACCTGACCGGGGAGCAGGGCAAGTTCGCGCTCGCCGACCTGGACGTGAAGTTCCCGGACTGGCGCGAACGCGACACCTGGGCCTGCGGGCCCGCCGCCATGCTCGACGAGATCGAACAGCACTGGCGCGGGGCGGGCATCGCCGACCGGCTGCACGTGGAGCGGTTCGAGATCGAGCGCTCGGCGATCGGCGAAGGCGGCATTGTCAACTTCGGCAAGTCCGGCCGCAGCGTCGAGGTCGACGGCGCGACCAGCCTGCTGGAGGCGGGTGAGTCGGCCGGGGTTCAGATGCCGTTCGGCTGCCGGATGGGCATCTGCCAGACCTGTGTGGTGACATTGAGTTCCGGACACGCCCGGGATCTGCGCAACGGCGAGGAGCGCCGCGAGGGCGACAAGGTGCAGACCTGTATCTCGGCCGCCGCGGGCGATTGCACGCTCGACGTCTGAGGCGGTCAGGGCCCGGAGGAGGCAGCGCAGCGTGACCACGCGGGGCCCCGCCTCGGACACCTCCGACACCACTGAGGCGATCAGGCCCGTTGCAGACAGAATCCATACCTCCTGAGACGCAGGTACCCTCGACCGCATAAGTCGAGCAGAGAAGGGACTCCGGTGGCCATCACCGATATCCAGACGTTCTCCCACCTCACGGCCGCCGATATCGAGACCCTGGGGCAGGAACTCGACAGCATTCGCCGGTCCGTGGAACTCTCCCGTGGCGAACGCGACGCGAAATACATCCGCCGCACCATCGCGGCCCAGCGCGGCCTCGAGGTCGCCGGACGCGCGGTGCTGTTCGGCAGCCGCAACCGCTGGGCCTGGCTCGCGGGCACCGCGTTGCTCTCGGTCGCCAAGATCATCGAGAACATGGAGCTCGGGCACAACGTCAGCCACGGGCAGTGGGACTGGATGAACGATCCGGAAATCCACTCGGGCACCTGGGAGTGGGACCAGGTCGGGCCGTCGTCGCAGTGGCGGCGGGCGCACAACTACTCCCACCACACCTACACCAATGTTCTCGGCAAGGACGAGGACCTCGGCTTCGGCATCCTGCGGATGACCCGCGACGAAGAGTGGCGCCCGATCCACTTGGTGCAGCCGCTGGCCAACCTGCTGCTGGCCGCCACCTTCGAGTGGGGCATCGCGCTGCACGACTGGAGCATCGAGAAGCAGCTGTCCGGCGTCCCGCGCCAGGAACTGCTGTCGGCGCCGAATCGGGAGTTCGCCCGCAAGATCGCGCGCCAGGCGGCCAAGGATTTCGTGCTGTACCCCGCCTTGACCGGGCCCGCGTGGAAGTCGACGCTGAAGGCCAACGCCACCGCCAACCTGGTGCGCAACCTGTGGGCCTACGCGGTGATCTTCTGCGGCCACTTCCCCGACGGCGCGGAGAAGTTCACCATCGAGCAGCTCGAGGACGAGACCGGCGCCGAGTGGTACCTGCGCCAGATGCTGGGCAGCGCCAACTTCAAGGCCGGGCCCGCGATGGCCTTCATGAGCGGCAACCTCTGCTACCAGATCGAGCACCACCTGTTCCCGGACCTGCCGAGCAACCGGTACCCGGAGATCGCCGCACGGGTGCGCGAGCTCTGCGACAAGTACGACCTGCCCTACACCACGGGCTCGCTGGCCAAGCAGTACCTGCTCGCCTTCCGCACCATTCACAAGCTGGCGCTGCCGGACCGGTTCCTCAAGCGCACCGCCGATGACGCCCCCGAGACCTCCTCGGAACGCAAGTTCGCGGGCATCACGCTGCCGAGCACCGAGCGCTGGGCCGACAACAACTGGCTGCTGACCGATCCCGAGACCGGGCAGCGGCGCGGGCTGCGCTCGGCGCTGCACGAGGCGAAGGTGGTGCTCGAGGAGAAGGCGCGGCACGAGAAAGAAGTGTTGCGCGAGGCCAAGCGGGCGCTGAAGGAGAAGGCCGAGCACGAGAAGGAGCTGCTGCGCGAGGCCAAAATCGCCCTGCAGGAGAAGGCGCGCACCGAGCGGTCGGCGCTGCGGAGGAAGGCCGTGCGAGAGAAGCGCTTCCGCGCGCGCTGGCGACGCGCCTGATATAACATTCGGCGGTCACGAACGCAATGCGGGATTTGCCACAGTTCCAGAAACTTACGGTGTCGTAACTTACGGTACTGTAACCGCCATGGCGATCTCGGATGTCAAGGAGTACGCGCACCTCACCGCCGCGGATGTGGAGGCGCTGGGCGCGGAATTCGACGCGATCCGGCGGGAAATCGAATCCTCGCGCGGTGAATCGGATGCGCGGTACATCCGCAATGTCATCAGGCTGCAGCGCGCGCTGGAGATCAGCGGACGCGCAGTGCTCTACGCCGGTTTCCTACCGCCCGCCTGGCTCGCGGGCGTCGCCCTGCTCAGCACCGCCAAGATCATCGAGAACATGGAGATCGGGCACAACGTCATGCACGGGCAGTGGGACTGGATGAACGATCCAGAGGTCCACTCCAGCTCATGGGAGTGGGACAACACCGGCCCGTCCAAGCACTGGAAGCACACCCACAACTACCTGCACCACAAGTACACCAACGTCCTCGGCATGGACGACGACATCGGCTACGGCCTGCTGCGGGTCACCCGCGACCAGCGCTGGAAGCCGTTCAATCTGGGCAACCCGGTCTACAACCTGCTCCTGCAGCTGTTCTTCGAGTACGGCGTCGCGATCCAGCACCTCGAGCTCGGCAAGCTGGCCGCGGGCCGGTACAAGGAGGGCACCCCCGAGCGCGCGGAGTTCGAGCGCAAGCGGGGCGAGGTGCTGACCAAGGTCGGCAAGCAGGTGCTCAAGGACTACGTGATCTTCCCGGCGCTCACCGGTCCGCTGTTCTTCTCCACGCTCACCGCGAACCTGGCCGCCAACATGATCCGCAACGTGTGGACGAACGCCGTGATCTTCTGCGGCCACTTCCCCGACGGTGCGGAGAAGTTCACCAAGGCCGACATCGACAGCGAGACCCACTCCGAGTGGTACTTGCGCCAGATGCTGGGCAGCGCCAACATTTCCGGCGGTCCGATCATGCACTTCATGACCGGCAACCTGAGCCACCAGATCGAACACCACCTGTTCCCGGATCTGCCGAGCAACCGCTACGCCGACATCGCGGTGCGGGTGCGCGCGCTGTGCGACAAGTACGACCTGCCCTACACCACGGGCTCGCTGCCGGTGCAGTACTTCAAGTCGTGGCGCACGATTCTCAAACTCGCGCTGCCGAACAAGTACCTGCGCCACACGGCCGACGACGCCCCGGAGACCTCCTCCGAGCGCAGGTTCGGCGGCAACACCCTCGCCACCATCGACCCAGCCACCGGCAAGCGGCGCGGCCTGCGCACCGCACTGGCCGAGGGCAAGCGGCGCATCACGCGCCGCGCCGCACGGCGGGAGCCCGCGCTCCCGCTGGCGCAGTGAGTGCACGAACCGGCAACGCGGTGAGCGCGCGAACGATCGACGCGGCGAATCAGCGAACCTTCGACAAAGCGGACCGGCGGGTGTGGACCCGCCGGTCCGCTTTGGTTGACTGGCCCGGTGAGTGCTGATCGCCTGAGCGTCTACGAGGCCATCCGGTTACGCCGCGACGTGCGCGCCGAATTCACCGGGGCGCCCGTCGACGAGGCCACGCTGTGGCGGATTCTCGATGCCGCGCACCGGGCGCCCAGCGTGGGCAATTCGCAGCCATGGGATTTCGTCGTGGTGCGCGATCCGGCGACGCTGCGCCGCTTCGCCGAACACGTGGCGGACAAGCGCGTCGAGTTCCGCGACGCGCTGCCGCCCGAGCGGGCCGCGACCTTCGAGCCGATCAAGATCGAGGGCATTGTCGAGAGCGGCACCGGCGTCGTCGTCAGCTACGACCACGACCGCGGCGGGCCGCAGGTGCTCGGCCGCGCCACCGTCCCCGAAACCGGTATCTACTCGGCGGTTCTCGCGATCCAGAACCTGTGGCTCGCCGCCACCGCCGAGAGCATCGGCGTGGGCTGGGTGTCCTTCTACGATGCGGCGTTCCTCGCCGAACTGGTCGGCCTGCCGCCGAACATCCGTCCCGTCGCGTGGCTTTGCGTCGGCCCGGTGCGCGAATTCCAAACGGTCCCAGACCTGGAACGCTTCGGCTGGCGCACCGGACGCCCGTTGTCGGAAGCCGTGCACCGAGAGACCTTCGGCGGGCAGCGACTCTCCGCTGAACCCCCGGCAGCGGGCCCGGCGATGGATTCCGCCACAACCTGACGAACCCGCACGCGACACGATGTGTGCGGGCACCCCAGCCACTCCCAGGGCAACCGCGCCAATCTCAGACCCGTTCGAGCACCGCCGACGCGCCGATGCCGCCCGCCGCGCAGATGCCGAGCAGGGCGGCGTTCTTTCCGGTGCGGGCCAGTTCGTTGGCCATGGTGGTGACCATGCGGGCGCCGGTCGCGCCGAAGGGGTGGCCGAGGGAGACCGACCCGCCGTGCACGTTGAGTTGGTCGATGTCGACCTCGCCGACCGCGGTGTCCCTGTCCAGTTTCTTCTTGGCCCATTCGTCGCTGGCGAGTGCGCTGAGCACCGAGAGGGTCTGGGCGGCGAAGGCCTCGTGGATGTCGACGAAGTCGATGTCCGACAGCGCCATTCCGGCCTTGTCGAGCGCGCGCGGCATCGAGATCGCGGGGCCGATGAGCACCTGGTCGGTGGGATCGACGCTGACGTAGCTCCAGGAGCGGAACGCGGCGAGCGGCCGGTAGCCGAGCTCGCGCGCCTTCTGCTCGCTCATCAGCAGGACCGCGGCGGCGCCGTCGGTGAGCGGGCTGGCGTTGCCCGCGGTGACGGTGCCGTCCTCGGCGAACACCGGCTTCAGCTTGGCCAGTTTCGCCACGCTGGTGTCGGCGCGGACCAGCCCGTCGCGCTCGATGTCGGCGCCGTCGGGCGTGCGCACCCGTAGCACCTCGTCGTCGAAGCGCCGGGACGCGATGGCCGCCGCGGCGCGCTGGTGCGAGCGGGCCGCGAACTCGTCCTGCTCGGCCCGGCCGATGCCGTGGATGCGGGCCATCTTCTCCGCCGACTCGCCCATCACCTCGCCGGTGGTGCGCTCGGCGATCTTCGGCCTGCTGGGCAGGATGTCGGTGAACGGCGCCAATTGCGCTGCCGCCGAAAGGTAGTCCTTCAGCTTCGGCTTGCCGAGCGCGAGCGGGGCGCCGGCGTGCACCAGTTTCTGCGGCAGCTTCACCTCGGCGTTGCTGGTGGAATCGCTGCCGCCCGCGATCATGATGTCGTATTCGCCGCGCTCGATCGCGGCCGCGGCGGCGGTCACCGCCTGCAGACCCGACGCGCACGCCCTGGTGACGGTGTAGCCCTCACAGCCCGGGTCGAGGCGCAGGTCGAGGGCGATCTCCCTGGCGATGTTGGGCGCGGCGCTCGGCAGGATCACCCCGCCCCAGACGATGGCCTGCACCTGCGCGCCGGGCAGCCCGGTGCGCTCGAGCAGACCGTGGACGGCGGCGTCGGCCAGCGCGATGGAGTCCATTCGGGTGAAGTCGGTGAACGCCCGCACGAACGGGGTGCGCACACCGGACACGACTACGGCACGGCGAGCGGCGTCGGAAGCCATGCGAATTCCTTTCCAGAGACGTACACCACAAACTTACTCTGAAGTAAGTTCTCGGTCCACGTCACAGACGGGAAGACGCCTCCCCGCACCCCTCCGGGCGGGCAGGCTTTCCGCCCCCCTCGACCCCCGATTCGGTCCCGCACGACGGCGGGCGAAGCCCCAGGCGGCTCAGCGATCCCCTCCAGATGCCGCTGAGCCGGCCTGCGGCGCGCCGTTGCGCCGCAGGCTGGGGCGCCGTCCCGTCGAACGCCCCTGCTCGTCCCGGAACCGCGTCGGTGCCGGCACCGCGCATCCGGCGCAGAAAGAACAGTAGCGTTCTTTCCACTGATTTTTCAAATCTTTTCTATGAAGTTGTCATCCGGTACTAGTTCGGCATACTATGGCGCCCACTATGAGAAGCCCTTCGGAGCTGTCGCGGCAGAAGCGCTTCGGCCGAATCATCAAGGAACGCCGAGACGAGCTCGGCCTCACGCAGCTGCAGATCGGCGATCTGGGTGGGCCCTCCGCGCCGACGATCCGAAAGATCGAGGACGGCGACGCGGCGATCAGCACCCACACGCTGAACAAGCTGGACGCGCCGCTGCGCTGGCTGCCCGGCAGTGCGGCGCGCGCCTACGCGGGCGGCGCGCCCGCGCCGAAGGAAGTAGGGGGCGAGCGCTCCGGCGACGAGTCGATCGTCGCGGGCCCGACCTCGATCCGGTTCGACATCTCCGACCTCACCGGCCTGCTCGCCGCCACCGGCCGCCTCACCGACGCCGTGGAACGCGGCCAGACCACCGAACCCGCCGTGGTGGAGGCGATCTCGGACCTGAACCGCGTGGTGTCCCGGCTCTCGGCCCGGTACGCCACCGTCATGCTGGAGCGCAACGGCGGACCAGGCCGCCAGCTGCACCCGCTGGTGGAGATGGCGTTCGCGCACCTGCTCGAGGTCCCCGCCGACGCCGACGACGCGACCGAACTCGAAGAACGCCGCTATCGACGCTGGCTGGCAGGCCGCAGCGAGAATGTGAGCGCCGGTACCGAAGCTCAGTTCCGGGCCAGATGGCTGGCGGCCAACAGCACAACCGCGCCGAATCGCAACGGCAAGCACTGAGGTGATCGAGATGACCGAGGCCACGCGGCTACCGCTGAGCCACAAGATCAACAGACTCTTCGCGGTGATGCACCCGCGCTCCGCGCCGGAACGCAGCACCGAATCCGTCGCCGAACAGGTCAGCGGCCAGCTGCAGCGAGCGGTGGCCGCCGGTTATCTCGAACAGCTGCGCGACGGCCGCTTCGACGACGAACACGACGGCGCGGCAGTCGAATTCGAGATCCTCGCGGCGATCGCCTCCTGCTTCGGCGTCGCGCCCCGGTATCTGACCACCACGGGGCAGGCCGCCGCGAGCATCGACAGGGAACTCGAACTGCTGGCCACCATGCGCGACGCCAATGTCGCCAGCATCGCGCTGCGCGGCTCCGATGTGGACCGGGCCATGCTCGCCCGGCTGATCCGCGACACCGAGGACGCCGCCGAATCGAGCGATCTGCCGCGCTGACCCGTCATCGGAAGGCAGGCGCCTACCGCGGGGTCGCCCACGGCGCACCATCCTGGGTACCATCTTCAGCTACACGGGGCGGGACCGCGGAACTGCTGTAGGAGATCGCATCGCATGGCCGGTATGGACACCCGGTTCCGGGAGCTTTCCCGCAACGTACCGATACCGCATCCATGGAATTTGAATACCTATCTCGATGCCGTCGCCGAGTTCCGTGACCGCCCGATCACGTTGCAGCCGGTGGACACCGCGGTGCTCGCGGGCGCGGGCTGCGGCACGGGCAGCGGATTGTGGATCGCCAAGCGGGACAGCGATGTCATCGTGTACGGCGCCGACACCACCGAGTGGCACGCCGAGCACATCATCGCCCACGAACTCGGGCACATGCTGCTCGGGCACGGCCCGGAATCGGAGCCGCCGCCGAGCGACCGGACCGCGCACACCCTCGCCGCCGTGGCCGAACTGCTGCCATCGATCTCGCCGGAATCCATTGCGCACGTGCTCGGTCGCACCGACTACGGCACCAGCAGGGAACGCGACGCCGAGACCTTCGCCGACATGGTGATGCTGCAGGCGATGCGCCCGCCGCGCCGCGATTCCCTGTTGCACCGCACGTTCTTCCGCGACCGACGCAGGTGAACTCGCCCATTCCCGGCGTCATCGCGGCTCCGCTGATCGGGTTCGTCGCCGTGGTGGCGCTCGGCCGATGGGCGCTGCTGCACCAGACCGTCACCGATCGGCTGCTCAACCGGGCGCTGGCGTGGGCGGGCGCCGGGATGCTGCTGCTGGAGCGCGGGATCGCGCCGCGGTTCGGCAGCTTGATGCACCAACTCTCCATGGGCTGCATGCTCTTCGCGGTCATGAGCGCCTACGGCGCGGCGACGCTGTGGGCAGGCGCCGACCCCAACGGCGCGTGGCGGCGCCAGCGCCGCTACAACCTGTTCGCCGCCGCCTGCGCCGCCGTCATCCTGATCGTCGGCACGCCGGCCAGGGAGCAGGGCACGCTGCTCGGCGGGACGCCTGACATGTGGTCGGCGGCCTCCGCGCTGGCGTTCTGCCTGCCCGCGATCGCGTGCGGCCGCCGGATGGGCCAGGTTCTGTACCGCGAACTGGTCAGAGCGGACACCACCCGCCGGGAGCGGCTCGTCTTCGGCGCGCTGCTCACGGCGTTGGCCGTCGGCGCGTGCGGACTGCCGTTCGCGGCGCTGTTGTTCGGCGACTGGGTGCCGATCGAGGATCCGGATCTGATCCGCTGGGCGTGGCCGAACAGCACCGTCATCGTGCTCACCGCCGCGTTGCTCGCCGTGCCGCTGTTCGATGTGCTGGCAACACGCGCGGGCTGGGATCGGGCCCGGCGCTGTTGCCGTCGGCTCGGCCCGCTCTGGACGGACGTGACCGGCGCGGTGCCGGAGATCGTGCTCGATCCCGCGTCCACCGGACACGACGAGCCCGAGGTCCGGCTGATCCGGATGACCGTCGAGATCCGTGACGCGCTGCTGCACCTGAACAGGTATGCGCCACACGACCTTCCGATACCCGCGGCGGCCGGACCGGTGCACCGCTACGCGGTGCGGATCGCGTACGGGATCCAAGCCAAGGCCGAGGGCCGTGGTCCCGTGCACGCCGCGCCCCGTACCGGCGTGCCCGAGTCCCGCGACCTCGATTCCGAGCTGCGACAGCTGCTGGAGCTGGCCCGCGCGTGGCCTGCCGCGCGCGCCGCGGTCGACGCGGAGACGAAACGGCCGACGCCCTCCTGGGCGTCGGCCGGACGGTTTCGGCGCTTGGCTATGCGAGCCTGATCAGGCCGTAGTCGAAAGCGTGACGACGATAGACGACCGACGGTCGATCGGTCTCTTTGTCTTGGAACAGGAAGAAGTCGTGACCGACGAGCTCCATCTGGTACAGGGCGTCGTCGACGGTCATCGGAGTCGCGGTATGCACTTTGGTCCGCACGATGTGGCCTGGACCGGCCTCGTACTCGGGTTCCTGTTCGGCGCGCTCACCGGGGTGCTCGTGCACCGCGGAAACGCTGTTCGCCAACGTGAACAGCGAATCGTCGACCAAGTCGGCGGTGGCCTCGGCGACCGAGACAGGGGTCTTCTCCCCGTAGTGGACCCGGCGCCGATCCTTGGTGCGACGCAGTCGGCTCTCCAGCTTGGCGGTCACCGACTCGAAGGCGGCGTAGAAGCTGTCCGCGCAGGCCTCCGCCCGGACGACCGGGCCCTTGCCGCGTGCGGTGATCTCGACGCGCTGGCAGGCCTTGCGCTGACGACGGTTGCGTTCGTGGAACAGCTCGACGTCGAAGAGGAAGATCGACGGATCGAAGCGTTCGAGACGGGAGAGTTTGTCCGCGACATAGATTCGGTAATGATCGGGAACCTCGACGTTGCGGCCTTTCACCACGATGTCGGCGCGATTGGCCCGTGGTTGGTCCGCTGCGGGTTGCTCTGTCGCATCCAAGGCGCCGGTATCCAGCACCGAAGGATCTGCGTCTTTCACTGAAGGACGTGAAGAAGTCGTCACGCGTACCTCCCGGATCTGGCCGCACGGACCGATTTCCCGTGCGGCGGGATTGAGCCGTGCCGTGCGAAATCCGGGTTTCATAGGTGCGCGAGAGCCCGTTCGTTGTCAGACAGGCTGACGCCTTCGGGCTTGGCTCACACCGGGGAATCGCGCGACACGAAGTTGTCCGAGGCGCCACCTCCAAACTCTCGGTTCGGGTGTGTGATCGCGACGGTAGTACGCCAACGGGCGGTCCGCCAGTGTTCACGCAAATTTCCCGGAGTCAAGCCGAACACGTCACCAGGACGGCACTTGTTTCGACTCCCGCCCGCCCTAGCGCACACACCGATTCGCGGGCCGTCGCACCGGTCGTCAGCACGTCGTCGACCACGACGACCTCGGCGTTCCCGGTATCGCCGAGCCTTGCGAGTGGCCCGTGCCGCATCGATATCCGGCCTCGCAGATTGTGTTGGCGCTCACCGGGTGTCAAGCCCACCGAATCGCGCACACCCCACCACACCCGCAACATCGGCACCATCCGGCAATCGGGTAGCCATCCCGCGGCGGCGCGCGCGGTCCGCAGCACCGGGTCCCCGCCGCGCCGCCGCGCGGAGCCGCCGCGACTGGGCGCCGGAACCAGCATCAGGGGTCGATCGGGCGCCCGCAACTGGGCCAGCCCGCGCGCCATCGCCAGCCCGAGCGGCCCGGTCAGATCGCGCCTGCCGCGTTCCTTGACGGCGAGCACCGCTCGGCGCGCGGGCCCGGCGTACGGGGCGAGCGCCCAGCACGGCACACCCGGATCGGCACGCGGACGCACCCGCGTCGGACCGTTGGTCAGCGCCGCCGCGCAGTCGGGGCACCATCCGACGCCCGCCGCGCCGCAGCCCGCGCACGCGGCGGGCAGCACCAAGTCCAGCAGTGTTCGCATCGCCAGAGTGTGCCCGCGTCCACCGACAGATCCGAGCGGCCGGAACGCGACGGCCGGAACCCTACAGCGGTCTGCTAGCAGACATGACCTGTGGCACAAGGGCTTCCGCCATCGGCCACTGCGTAGCCGTCCAGCTACCGCAACGAGTGCGAATGCGAGCGCCAGCGGATTCGCGAGGGCTACCTCGTGGAGTGCGAATTCATTCGGAACCCCGACGGCGGCCGCGGGGGCTGGGTTCGCAAGGACCGATCAGCTCATCCGGGCAGCACCGGGACCGCGCTGGCGCCCAGGCCGGGCACCTCGCGCCAGTACGGCTCCCCGCCGTCCGGATTGGCCGCGAGCTCGAGCACCGCGCGCGAGTCGGCGACATATTGCGTCTCCGGCGATGCGGTGACCATGCGCAGCGTCGGGGTCAGGTTGCGGCTGGTCTCCGGCAACAGATCCGATCCGTCGATCGACACCGTGCTGACCGGGTCGACGTTCCCCTCACGGGCGAGGATGATCTTGTCGTCGGTGAGCCAGCTCAGCGAGATCACCCGGGTGCTGAGGCCCACGGCAATCGGCAGCGGCGAGGACAGCGCGAAGCGACCGTCGGGCCGCCGCTCGATCACCGCCATGTAGACCCGGCCGTCGGCGATCAGCGCTGCCCGCGTCGCGGTGTGCGAAATCCTGATCTCGGTGATCGGCAGCCGCAGCGAAACGCCGTTCGCACCGTCCAGCAATGCGGAGGTGTCGACCTCCTGAACCGAGACGGTGCCCGTGGCGAGGTCGTTGGCCACACGGATCACCCGCTCGCCGTCGACCACCGCCCAGGCGGCGGCGCCATCGGTCGTCCACGACGGCCTGCTGATGGTCGTTCCTTCGGCCACCGGGAATTGCGTACCGCCGTAGGTGCCGACCATCAGCGTGCGCGGCAGCTGCGGCGCAGGCCGCCCGGCGTCGGCGACC
This sequence comes from Nocardia sp. bgisy118, assembly GCF_057708605.1. Taxonomy (NCBI): domain Bacteria; kingdom Bacillati; phylum Actinomycetota; class Actinomycetes; order Mycobacteriales; family Nocardiaceae; genus Nocardia; species Nocardia sp. bgisy118. The sequence continues at coordinate 108,690 of NZ_JBYISM010000006.1, forward strand.
GCGGCGACGAACTGGCCGTCGGGGGTGAGAGCCGCCGACTGCAGATTGTTCACCGCGCCGAAGTACCCGGGCGCCGGGGCGATTCCTCCCGCGGCCACCTCGACGAGCGCGCCCTCGCGCAGGGCGTGCAGCCCCGCCTTGTAGCGCGCCTGCGCCGACGGGGTGAACTGCTGGACGTCGGCCACCGACCAGCCGTTCGCGGCGAACCGGTCGTCCAGCGGTTTGCCATCCGCGAGCAGCACGTACGGTCCGAGGATGTCCGCGGCGGAGAGGGTGAGCACCACCTGAGCGGCGAGCAGTTCCCGATCGCGCGGGCTCAACACCGAGGCGCCGGAGAAGTCGACGCGCACACCGCCGAGACCCAAGCCGACTTCGTCGGGATCGCCGTTGGCCTTGGTGATCGGGCCGCGCAACGTCACCGGCGCCGCGAGCAGGTTGCGCACCACCGGGGCCAGCGCGGGTTGGCTCCCCTCGACGAGCAGAGTCAGCAGCCGCTGGGGAAGCTGATCCTTGGGGATCGAAACCCACCGCAGATCGGGTACCACCGACGTGCCTGCCTGGTTCACGAAGTACAGCACGTTGCGCCGATACGACTTGCCGAAGGCGGACTTGTCGATGACGAGGCCGTCGGGCAGCTCGTCGATGCGCCACTCGCCGTCGATCTTGGTCATCTCGATCTTGTTCTCGAGGCTGTCGTCCACGGCTCGATAGGCCCCGTCCGCGCTGACCTCAGCGATCTTGCGCGCCCGGATGACGTACGTGGCTTGATCGATGGATCGAGATTCCCGCAGCGTGTCCGGCTTCTCGACGATCGCGGCGGCAGCAGCGTCGTCCCACTGTGCCGAAGCAGCCGGGGTCAAGTACTGCCGCGCCGCAAGGTGGCGGTCGGTCGGATCCGCGGTGGCCTGCAGAAAATCCTGCAGCAGCAGATCCGGATCACGGCCTTGGATGGGCGGCGGCGGACCTTCGGAGGTGGGCTCCCTGTTGAGCGTGCCGAGCGCCTGCGGGGCCGACGACTCCGGCAGGCTCGCGCATCCGCTGATCGCCAGCAGTGCCGCGACCAGCGTCGCGACCACCGCGGCGAGTCGAGAGGATCTCACAGCCGGCATTCTCATGACTGTACGTCTCCGCGTTCGGTGAGTACCTTGCCGGAACCGGAGCCGTCCGCATCGGCCGCGTTCGACCCCTTCTCTGCCTCGCTGACGCCGTTGCGCGCCACGGTCGACTCTCCCGTACCGTCCGTCGACCCGGCGCGTTCAGCGGGGCCGTCCGCAGCTTCCGCGCCCTCGGTCACGTTCGCCACCGGATCGTTCGCCACTGCGCCGTTGGCCGTCGTGCTCGATGACACCGTTCCGCTCGCCGCCGCGCCGATCGGCTCGCCGAACGCGCTCGGATCGGCGTGCGAGAAGGGAATCGTCGGCGAATCGTCGGCCTCGGGCGAACGCGGCGGTGTCCTGCGCAACGCGGGTTCCAGCGGCAGCGGGCTCGGGCCCATCTTGCGACCGCGCACCAGCGGCAGGGTCAAGCGGAAGCTGGCGCCGACGCCGACCTCGCCCCACGCGTCCAGCCTGCCCTCGTGCAGATTGGCGTCCTCGACACTGATCGACAGGCCGAGGCCGGTGCCGCCGGAACGGCGCATGCGCGACGGGTCCGACCGCCAGAAGCGATTGAAGACCAGCTTCTCCTCGCCGGGCCGCAGGCCGACGCCCTGGTCGCGCACCACGACGGCGACGGCGTTGGCCTCGGCGTCGCCGCGCATGCGGATCAGCACCGGCTTGCCCTCGCTGTGGTCGATGGCGTTCGCGAGCAGGTTGCGCAGCACCCGCTCCACGCGACGCGGATCGACCTCGGCGACCAGCGGGTCCTCCGGCAGGTCGATGACGACCTCGACGCCGGCGTCCTTGGCCAGATGGCGCACGGTCGAGATGGCGGCCCGCGCGCACATCCGCACGTCGAGGGATTCCACCTGGAGTTCGGCGACACCCGCGTCGTGGCGGCTGATCTCCAGCAGGTCGTTGAGCAGACCCTCGAACCGGTCCAGCTCGGTGACCAGCAGCTCGGCGCTACGCGCCAGCGCGGGATCCAGGTCCTCGCTGCTGCCGTGGATCAGGTCGGCGGCCATGCGCACGGTGGTGAGCGGCGTGCGCAGCTCGTGGCTCACATCCGAGGTGAAGCGCCGCTGCAGATTGCCGAACTCCTCGAGCTGGGTGATCTGGTTGGACAGGCTCTCGGCCATCTCGTTGAACGCCTGCGCCAGCCGCGCCATGTCGTCCTCGCCGCGCACCAGCATGCGCTCCTTGAGGCGACCGTCGGCGAAGCGGCTCGCGATCCGCGCCGCGGACCTGATCGGCAGCACCACCTGCCTGGTGACCAGCGCGGTGATCGCCGCGAGCAGGACCAGCAGCACCAGACCGCCGATCATCATGGTGCCGCGCATCAGCGCCAGGCTGCGCTCCTCGTTGGCCAACGGGAAGATCAGGTAGATCTCCAGGGTCGGCACCTCGGCGCTCGGGCTGCCGATGATCAGCGCCCGCCCCTGGTAGCCGTCCGGGTCCTCGACCGTGGCGAACTGGTAGCTGACCTGGTTGCGTTGCACGAACCGGCGCAGTTCCTCCGGCACCTCGGTGATCGGCCCGGTCGCGATCTGCCGCTGCGGTATGCCGCCGACGATGCTCAGCGCGGAGTCGAAACTGCCTGCGGCGCCGGTGGATTGGCCGGTGCCGCCGCGGTTGGAGAGGGCGTTGCGCGCGTCGGTGAGACGCTGCTCCTGGGTGCCCACGTCCTGCACGCCCACCAACTGGCTCTCCACCGTGTTGCGGGCGCGATCCATCTCCTCGACCGCGGCGTTGATCTTCGCGTCCAGCAGCCGGTCGGTGATCTGACTGGTCAGCACCACACCGAGGATCGTGATCACGATGAGCGAGAGCGTCAGCGTGGAGACGATGACGCGCAGCTGCAGCGACCGCCGCCAGACATGACCGAGCGCGGTGCCCGCCTCCTTGAACCAGGCGACCACCGGGGCGAGCGTGTGTTCCAGACGTGGCAACACTCCGCCCGGCGCGCCCGCGCGGTCACCCGCGGCAGGCGCATCGTCGCGCGGGCGCTGGGCACCCGCGGACTGGGCATCGCCTTCGGTCACGGCGGTCCGGCCTTGTAGCCCACGCCTCGGACGGTGAGCACGATCTCGGGATTCTCCGGATCCTTCTCGACCTTGGCGCGCAGCCGCTGCACGTGCACGTTCACCAGGCGGGTGTCGGCCGCGTGGCGGTAGCCCCATACCTGCTCGAGCAGCACCTCTCGGGTGAACACCTGGCGCGGCTTGCGGGCCAGCGCCACCAGCAGGTCGAACTCGAGCGGGGTCAGCGAGATCTGCTGACCGCCCCTGCTCACCTTGTGCGCGGGCACGTCGATGACGATGTCCGCGATCGACAGCAGCTCCGCGGGTTCTTCTTCGGTGCGACGCAGGCGGGCGCGCACCCGAGCGACCAACTCCTTCGGCTTGAACGGCTTGACGATGTAATCGTCGGCACCGGACTCCAGACCGAGCACGACGTCGACCGTGTCGGTCTTCGCCGTGAGCATGACGATCGGGACTCCGGAATCGGCCCGCAGCACACGGCACACATCGATGCCGTTCATGCCGGGCAGCATCAGGTCCAGCAACACCAAATCGGGACGGATCTCGCGAACCGCCGCCAGTGCCTGCGTACCGTCGCCGACCACATGCGGGTCGAACCCTTCCCCGCGCAGGACGATCGTGAGCATCTCAGCGAGTGCCATATCGTCGTCGACGACCAGAATCTTCGGCTTCATAATTACTATGTTGTCATCTCCCAGGCCAGGATCGGGCCGCCACGCCAACACTGGTGCGAACCCGCCGCACATCCAACCCTATCCGGCAACAATTTCTGCGATGCGCGCGGCCAGCGATGCCGGATCGTCACCGGATCGGTACGTCCACCACCGGCCGTGCCAGTTCCGTTCGGCCAGCTCACGGTACACCTCGAGGGTGCGGCGCTGGAGCTCGCCGTCGCGTTCGTATGCGTCGAGCGCGCGGGACTCGTCGAGTTCGCCGCGCAGGCGCGCACGTTCGGCGGCGACCTCCGTGGAGACGTCCAGCAACACCTGCACGTCCGGCTTCGGCAGACCGAACCGGCCGAACTCCAAATCGGCTGTCCAACGCGCGATCTCGCCCTCCGCCGACTGGTGCAGGCGGGCGGCGTTGTAGGCGGCGTTGGAGGCAACGTAGCGGTCGAGAATGAGGATGTCGTTGTCCGCCAAGAGCTTCGCCAGCTCCGCGCGCGCGTCGGCGCGATCCAGCGCGAACAGCAAGGCCATCGCGTACACGGAGTCGGCGAGGTCCCCGTGCGCGCCGCGCAGCGCCTCGGCGGCGAGATCGGCGTGCACCGATCGCCCGTAGCGCGGGAACGCCAGTGTGACCGCGCGCAGCCCGCGCTCGGCGAGCGCGGCGATCACGGCGTCGGTCAGCGTGCGCTTCCCGGCGCCGTCCAGACCTTCCACCGCGATCAGGGCACCCATGGCAGGTCACAGTACCGATCGCGGGCAGGGCCCCACCCACCGACACCGGTAGCGCGCACGCGCGGCTCACGCGCGCCGAGGACGACGGACTCGATCGCCGGTTCCGCCGCCGATCGCCCGAGCCCGAGGTGCGCGTCGGCGTAGTTGCGCGGCAAGGGCTTACACGGCGAGCGGCCCGGCAACCGCACGGGTTGCCGGGCCGCTCGGGACGAGCGAAGACTCAGTACCGGTAGTGGTCCGGTTTGTAGGGGCCTTCGACGTCGACGCCGATGTACTCGGCCTGGTCCTTGGTGAGCTTGGTCAGCGTGCCGCCGAGCGCCTCGACGTGGATGCGGGCGACCTTCTCGTCCAGGTGCTTGGGCAGGCGGTAGACCTCGTTGTCGTACTCGTCCGGCTTGGTCCACAGCTCGATCTGCGCGATCACCTGGTTGGAGAAGCTGTTCGACATCACGAACGACGGATGTCCGGTCGCGTTACCCAGATTCAGCAGACGACCCTCCGAGAGCACCAGGATCGACTTGCCGGTCGCACCGAAGGTCCACTGATCGACCTGCGGCTTGATGTTCAACTTCGTTGCGCCGGAACGCTCCAGCGCCGCCATGTCGATCTCGTTGTCGAAGTGGCCGATGTTGCCGAGGATGGCCTGGTCCTTCATCGCCTTCATGTGCTCGAGGGTGATGATGTCCTTGTTGCCGGTCGAGGTGATCACGATGTCCGCGTTGCCGATCGCCTGCTCGACGGTCACCACGTCGTAGCCGTCCATCAGCGCCTGCAGCGCGTTGATCGGGTCGATCTCGGTGACCTGCACCCGAGCGCCCTGTCCGGCAAGCGATTCCGCGCAGCCCTTGCCGACATCGCCGTAGCCGCAGATCAACACCTTCTTGCCGCCGATGAGCACATCGGTGCCGCGGTTGATGCCGTCGATGAGCGAGTGCCTGGTGCCGTACTTGTTGTCGAACTTCGACTTGGTCACCGAGTCGTTGACGTTGATCGCCGGGAAGACCAGCTCACCGGCGGCGGCGAACTGGTACAGGCGCAGCACGCCGGTGGTGGTCTCCTCGGTGACACCCTGCACGCTCTCGGCGATCGCGCTCCACTTGCCCTTGTCGGTCTCGAAGCGCTCGCGCAGCAGGTTCAGGAAGACCGTGTACTCCGCGGAGTGGTCCTCGTCGGCGGGCGGCACCACGCCTGCCTTCTCGAACTGCGCGCCGCGCAGCACCAGCATGGTGGCGTCGCCGCCGTCGTCGAGGATCATGTTGGCGGGCTCGCCCGGCCAGGTCAGCATCTGCTCGGCCGCCCACCAGTACTCCTCCAGGGTCTCGCCCTTCCAGGCGAAGACCGGGGTGCCCTTGGGCTCGTCGATCGTGCCGTGCGGGCCGACGACGACCGCGGCCGCGGCGTGGTCCTGGGTGGAGAAGATGTTGCAGGAGGCCCAGCGCACCTGCGCGCCGAGCGCGACCAGGGTCTCGATCAGCACCGCGGTCTGCACCGTCATGTGCAGCGAGCCGGAGATGCGCGCGCCCTTCAGCGGCAGCACGTCGGCGTACTCGCGGCGCAGCGCCATCAGACCCGGCATCTCGTGCTCGGCCAGACGGATCTCCTTGCGGCCGAACTCGGCCAGCGACAGGTCCGCCACCTTGTAGTCGATGCCGTTGCGGACATCGGGAGTCAGGGACGTGCGTGCGGGAAGTTCTGAGGTCGTCATGTGCCTCTCCATGGTCGGCTGTACCGATGCAAGGCTAGTCGCTGAGCGCATGGGAACACACCACGCGCCTGTCCCGGCCTCGCCCCGCCAGTGATCCCGCCCGTCTCAGGCGGTCGCCCGGTAGATCGCGAGGATCCGCGTGCGCTTGCGCGGCTGGATGTTCGCGCGGGTGATGTCGCCGTCGTAGTGGGCGAGCACCCGGTGGTCCATGATCGAGCGCCACAGCGGCGGGATGGCCGCGAAGACGATCATGCTGGCGTAGCCGGCGGGCAGCTGCGGGGCGTCCTCCGAGCTGCGCAGGGTCTGGTACCGGCGTCCCGGATTCGCGTGGTGATCGCTGTGCCGCTGCAGGTGGAAAAGGAAGATGTTGGTGACGAGCCGGTCGCTGTTCCAGCTGTCGCGCGGCGAGCAGCGGGCCCAGCTGCCGTTCGGCCTGCGCTCGCGCAGCAGGCCGTAGTGCTCGACATAGTTGACCGTCTCCAGCAGGCCCGCGCCGATCGCGGCCTGCAACAGCAGCCAGGGCAGCACCGCGAAGCCGAAGGCGGCGATCAGCGCGCCGAACAGCACCAGCGTCATCGCCCATGCCTGCAGCACGTTGTTGCGCACGGTCCACCACGGCAGGCCCTTGCGCGCCAGCCGTTCCTTCTCCAGCACCAGGGCGGAACGGAAGCCGCCCGCGACGCTGCGCGGCAGGAACTCCCACAGCGACTCACCGAGCCGCGCGCTCGCCGGGTCGTCCGGTGTCGCGACGCGCACGTGGTGGCCGCGGTTGTGTTCGACGAAGAAGTGCCCGTATCCGGACTGTGCGAGCGCGATCTTGGCCAGCCAGCGCTCCATGTGCTCGACGCGGTGGCCGAGTTCGTGCGCGGCGTTGATGCCGATGCCGCTGACCAAGCCGAGAGTGGCGGCCAGGCCGAGCTTGTCGAGCACGCTGAGTTCGTCGCCCGCCCACATGTAGGCGGCGATGATCAAGCCGATCAGCTGGATCGGCAGGAACAGATAGGTGCACCACCGGTAGTAGCGATCGTTGGACAGCCGCTCGTAGTCCTCGTCGCGCGGATTGCTGCCGTCCTCGCCGACCACCCAGTCGAGGACCGGGATGATCACCAGCACGATGATCGGTCCGATCCACCAGAACACCGCGGCGCCCGTGTGCAACACGAGTTGTGAGGGCAGCAACGCGGAGGCTGGCGCGATCAGGCCCAGAACCCACAGATGGCGTTTGGGATCGGTCGATCCCGACGGTTTGCCAACCGATTGCACGTTTGCCCCGCTAATCAAAATTCTCAACTCCGATGCATGAGAATACTTACAGGCATGACCTCCGTTACACCGGAGTTCTCGATCCAAACGTGTCGACCGTTACAAGCGTGGCGGTCGGTTTTTCAGCGACTTCACATGTGATAGCAGTCACCGCACACCTCCCGCAAATCGGGGATGAGCCCCTAAGGATCCCCTAACCAGGACGGCCGGAGCCCCCATTTCCCGGGGTGCGATCCCCTATCGGAGCGAATTCGAGGCAGCCGTTCAGCCCACTTCGCGGGTGGCCAGGATCGCCTCGACGTAGGGACCGAGGAGTTGGGCGAGATCGGCGGGCGCATTGCGGCCCGGCGCGGGCGGTGTCGGGATGTAGCTGAGCGCGATGCGGACCAGCGCGCCCGCCAGCACCACCGACTCCTCCTCCGTGGCGTCCACCCAGCTGTGCTGGAACACCGAGGCGAGCCGCTCGGTGGCGTGTTCGACGAGCGGCGCGGCGTCCAGGGTGATCAGGCGCAGCAGATCCAGCTTCACCTCGCCCGCGAGCAGCGACTGCACCAGCGGATCGGCGGCCGCGTCCAGGAAGAAGCCGGACAGCGCCTCCCGGAACGCGGCGCGGACGTCGCCCTCGTTGCCCGCGATGGCGCTGCGGACGTGGTCGACCAGGTCGTCGGCCAGGCGCAGCGCGTAGGCCTGCGCCAACCCCGCGCGCGATCCGAACTCGTTGTAGAGCGTCTGCCTGCTCACCCCGGCCCTGCCAGCGACGTCGCCGAGCGTGATCTTGGACCAGTCCCGCTCGGTCAGCAGTTCGCGCATGGCGTCGAGGACGGAGGTGCGCAGGAGTTCCCGCGCCGCCTCCTGATACGGAACCCTCGGTCCAGTGCGCGGCATACCCGCGAGGTTGTCACGGGCGTCCGCCGCAGTCAAAATCTCACGACCGCTCGATCTCGACCATGAAGAAGTCGGCCTTGGCCGCGCCGCAGTCCGGACAAGTCCAGTAGTCGGGGATGTCGTCCCACCGGGTGCCAGGCGCGATGCCGTCCTCCGGCCACCCTTTGGCCTCGTCGTACTCGAAGCCACACTGGATGCACTGGTACAGCTTGTATTCGGTCACTTGGTCACCTCTGCAGGTTCGAAGTCGATCTTTTCGCGCACGCCGCAGTCCGGGCAACACCAGTCGTCGGGCACATCGGTCCACGGGGTGCCAGCCGGAAAGCCTTCGTGCGGAGCGCCTTTGGCCTCATCGAAGATGTAATCACAGACCGGGCAGCGATATCTCACGACTCGACCTCCGCCCCGTACCGCGCGAGCACCCGGTCCCGCTTGCCCGGGTGGATGTTGGCGCGCGTGATGTCGCCGCCGTAGTGCGCGAGCACCCGCTTGTCCATCACCTTGCGCCACAGCGGCGGGAAGTAGGCGAGCAGGACCATGCTCGCGTAACCGCTCGGCAGGTTCGGCGCGCCGTCCCAGCTGCGCAGTGTCTGGTAGCGGCGGGTCGGATACGCGTGATGATCGCTGTGCCGCTGCAAGTGGTACAGGAAGATGTTGGTGACGATGTGGTCGCTGTTCCAGCTGTGCACCGGCGCGGGCCGTTCGTAGCGACCGGTGGCGGTGCGCTGCCTGACCAGTCCGTAGTGCTCGAGGTAGTTGACCGCCTCCAGCAGGCTGAAGCCGATCACGGCCTGCAGCGCCAGGTACGGCAGCACGCCAGGACCGAACATCGCGACCAGCGCCGCGTACAGCGCCACCGACATCAGCCAGGCCGAGAGCACCTCGTTGCGCAGCGACCACGGCTTCTTGCCGAGCCGCTCCAGCCGCACCTTCTCCAGCCGCCACGAGGACTTCAGGCTGCCCCACACGGTGCGCGGCCAGAAGCCCCAGAACGTCTCGCCCACACGGGAACTCGCCGGGTCCTCCGGGGTGGCGACGCGGACGTGATGGCCGCGGTTGTGCTCGATGTAGAAGTGACCGTAGAACGACTGGGCCAGCGCGATGCGGGAGAGCCAGCGCTCCAGATCGACCTTCTTGTGACCGAGTTCGTGCGCGGTGTTGATACCGATGCCGCCGATGATGCCGACCGTGATGGCCAAGCCGATCTCGTCGACGACGTGCAATCCGCCGTCGATGCCGAGCCAGCTCAGGTCGTCGGCGCCGATCAGGTAGCAGGCCATGATCAGCGTGGCGTACTGGAACGGCAGGTACAGGTAGGTCAGGTACCGGTAGTACCTGTCGTTCTCCAGGTACTCCATCACCTCGTCGGGCGGGTTCTCACCGTCGGGCCCGAAGAAGACGTCGGCCAGCGGGATCACCAGGTAGATCAGGATCGGGCCGAGCCAGAACGGCACCTGCGCGAGGCGATGCCAGCCGAGCTCGTTGAATGCCCAGATCAGCGGAAGCGCGATCGTGAACAAGCCGGTCGGCGCGAACAGCCCCCAGAGCCAGAGATAACGCTTGCGATCCCGCCAGGCCGGAGCCTCGACCGGACGCTGCGGCGCGTCGGCATCAGTAGACATCGATGTCTCCCATCAGCGCGGCGCACACCGAGGTGTGACGCACAATACTTCTGATGTGGACACTAGAACGACAACTGTCTTGTGTCTATACAAAATTGGCGATTTGTAAAGATGTTATGCCATAACGAAAGGGCGTCCGGCCGGAGCTGAGCACCAACCGGACGCCTATCGGTCAGAAACCACTTTTCGTGCGATGCCTCAGGCGTGAAAAGGCCTCAGTACAGCAGGACCTCGGCATCCTCCGGCAGCGCGTCCACCGGCCACCACCGCAGGTCCGTCGACTCCGCGCTGCGCACCGGGACCGCGCCCGCGGGCGCGGTGATACGGAACAGCAGATCCAGATGCCGGGTCGGGACGCCGAGCGAACAGGTGATCGGATGCGCCTGCGCACCGTAGAGGCCGGGCTCGATCCGGAGCCCCGGGATGCCCGATTCCTCGGTCGCCTCGCGGAGCGCGGCATCGGCGACCGTCTCGTCGCCCTCCTCGCAGTGCCCGCCGAGCTGAATCCAGCGCCCCACCTTCGGATGCAGGGTCAGCAGCACCTCGGCCGCGTCGTGCGAGAACACCACCGCCGAGGCGGTGATGTGCCCCGCGGCGTGCTCGCGCAGACAGCCACGTGGCGCCGAACCCAGAAACGCGAGCATGGCCTCGCGCAGCGACCGATCGTGATCAGCGGCGGGAGACCAGGCCTGGAGCAGCTCGGTGGCCGACGCGTGCAGCGAATCAGCGCTCATGCCTGCGCCTCGCTGACGCTCGGCTCCGGCATGCGCGAAGCGCGCTGACACACGATTCGCTCACTCCGTTCGCTCATAGTTCGACCAGGCCCGCCCCGGGACCGGCCACTTGGCGCGGGGTCGGCTCTTCCAGCGGATGACCGATGGCGATGGCGCCCAACGGGTTCCAGTCCGCCTCCAGGCCGAGCACATCCCTGGTGATCTCCGGAGCGAAGATGGTCGAGCCGATCCAGCAGCTGCCGATCCCCTCGGTGGCCAGCGCGACGAGCAGGCCCTGTACCGCCGCACCCACCGCCACGGTGAACATGGTCCGTTCGGCGGCGCGTCGGCGCTCGTCCGGATAGTCGTGCGCGCCGTCGGGCACACAGAACGGGATGATCACCTCGGGCGCGTCGAACAGGATCCGGCCACGCGCCACCCGCCGCTCCACCCGCTCGGGGTCGAGACCGTCGGCCGTGAGGTCGGCCCGCCACTTGTCGGCCATCGCCGCGAGCAGCTGGTCCCGCAGGCCCCGCTTGCGCACCCAGACGAACCGGACCGGCCGGGTGTGGTGCGGCGCGGGCGCGGTCAGCGCGACGGCGACGGCCGCGCGGATTCGCTCCGGATCGACCGGGGTGTCGGCGAATCGGCGCACCGAACGACGCAGCGGCACGGCCTCACGCCGACCGAGCTCGATGGCTTCCGCGGTGCCGAGCCAGAACAGGTCGTCGGTGCCGCGGCGCAGCAGATCCGTTGCGCCGGAACCGTCGTCGACGACCGGCAGCCCGCGCACCACCGCGACAGGGACGCCGCCGAGCTTGCCCTTCACCAGATCCGCCGCTGCGGCCAGTTCGTCGGCGACGGCCACCTGGGTGACGTGCAGCTCGTTGCCCTGCCCGTCCACCGAACCCGCGTAGTCGTGCAGCACCCGGAGCCCCGCCGCGCCGATCGCGGCGTCGGTCTGGCCGTTGCGCCAGGCCCGGCCCATGGTGTCGGTGATGACGACGGCGACGGTCACACCGAGCCGTTCGGCCAGCGCGGACCGCAGCGCCTTGGCGCTGCCGTCGGGATCGGCGGGCAGCAGCACCAGTTCACCCTGCTCGACATTGGAGCCGTCCACGCCGGAGGCGGCCTGGACGATGCCCAGCTTGTTCTCGGTGATCAATGTGCGGCCTTTGCGGGCCAGCACCCGCACGGCCTCCTGGTCGACCAGCGCCCGGCGCGCGGTGTCGCGCTCCTCGGGATCCAGTGGCGCGGCGACGATGCGCCCCTCGGCCTTGGCGATGATCTTGCTCGTCACCACGAGAATGTCGCCGTCCGCCAGCCAGGGCGCGCGGGCGGCGATGCTCTCGGCGACGTCGTCGCCGGGACGGAATTCCGGCAGGCCGGTGATGGGCAGGATGCTCAACTCGCCCGCGGCGTGGTCGATCGAGGTCACGGCTTCACTCCCGCGAGATCCAGTGCCTCGCGCACGATTTCGGCGGTCGTCGGCGGGTCGGTCATGAGCAGCGGCACACTGCGCACCTCGACGCCGGGGACGTCGGCGGTGTCGGTGGTGTGGATCAGCCAGCCGTCGAGGATGCCGGTGGCCGAGCGCGCCCCGTAGTAGCGGCCGACCGCCTCGGCCGTGGTCTCCACGCCGATCACCGAGAGGCACTCGTCGGCCATGCCGCGCAACGGCTTTCCGTCGATGACACCGGACACGCCGATCACCTTCGCCTCGGTCGTGCGCAGCGCGCCGCGGATGCCGGGCACCGCGAGGATGGCGCCGATGCTCACCACCGGGTTGGAGGGGGCCAGCAGCACCGCGTCGGCGGACGCTATGATATCGGTCACATTTGGGGCCGGTTTGGCTTCATCCGCACCGATTGTGGCGAATCCATGGGTGTCGATGTCTGCGCGGTATCGAACCCACCACTCTTGGAAATGGATCGCGCGGCGTTCGCCAGGGTTCTCGGGGTCACTGACAACCACATGTGTTTCACACCGATCGTCGGTTGCCGGGATGAGTTTCACGCCCGGTTGCCACCTGTTGCAGAGCGCTTCGGTGACAGCGGAGAGCGGATACCCGGCACGCAACATTTCGGTTCGAATCAAGTGCGTGGCGATATCGCGATCCCCCAAGCCGAACCAGTCCGGCTGCGCGTGATATTTCGCGAGCTCTTCCTTGGCGTGCCAGGTCTCGCCGACCCGGCCCCAGCCGCGTTCGGTGTCGATCCCCCCGCCGAGGGTGTACATGCAGGTATCGAGGTCGGGGCAGATCCGGAGGCCGTGCATCCAGACGTCGTCGCCGACGTTCACGATCGCGGAAACATCGGCTTCCGGCAGCAGTTCCCGCACGCCCTGCAGGAAGCGCGCGCCGCCGACTCCGCCGACAAGGACGGCGATCTTGGGTCCCTTCGCGGGCGCGATGTCCGCTTGTTGTCCAGTCACATCCGCACAGCCTATGCGCTGCCGAAGAGAGCGGTGCCGGGGCGTTATTTGCTATTCATTTGCTATGCCGTACACCAAGATCAGCACGGAAACCCGTCGCGGATAGTAACGGAATAGCGACGACGGCTTGACCATCGACGCGTTCGGCGTGTCTAATCACAGTCGTGTCATTCCGGGTTCGCGCGAGAGTGCAAGGCGCGGACAACTTTTCGAACAGGCGTTCGAGCCGGGGTGGCGAGCTCGGGGATGTCCGCGGGACTACGTCGCGGGGTACGGCCGTCGGTGTGCGTGTTGGTCCGACGGAAAGAATCATTCTGCGCTAACACACAGTGAGGAGGCGGAGCGATGGCCAACGATATGGTCTCGCAACCCGATTCCACAGCAGGCGCAGCACGTGGCGTCTGCGCAGACATCGGCCGGAGCGAGCAAGACGGCGGTGACGCGGTGTCGACACCCCGGCTCAGCCTGGTCGTGACGGGCTTCGACGAGATGTTCGAATCCATCGAAGAGCAGTGGCAAGAGCGTGCCCTGTGCGCGCAGACCGATCCGGAGGCGTTCTTCCCCGAGAAGGGCGGCTCGACCCGCGAGGCGAAACGGATCTGCATGGGCTGCGAGGTGCGCGACGAGTGCCTGGAGTACGCACTCGCACACGATGAGCGCTTCGGCATCTGGGGCGGTCTCTCCGAGCGGGAGCGCCGGCGCCTCAAGCGCGGTATCGGCTGACATGTAGGCGGCGCACCGACCTCGATGCGCGAGGTCGGTGCGAGTTCACCTAGATTTTGAGTATGTCCCGTTCACGCCATCGACGCCCGCCCACTGCCAGGTCGGTGATCCGCCGCGGCCGCGGGGTGCGCGGGCCGATGCTGCCGCCGACGGTGCCCGCGTGGCGCACCAGAGGCCAGCAGTTCGACCGGCTCGTGCTGGAGGCGTTCGCCCCGCTCGACAGCCGCTGGCACGACCGGCTCACCAAACTCGACATCGCGGTCGACGACGTACCGAAAATCCGTCCGCTGCACCCCGATTCGGTCACCTGGCCGGACGAGGTGGTGGCCGACGGACCGGTCCCGCTCTCCCGGCTGATCCCCGCGGGCGTCGACCGGCACGGGCAGGCGACCCGCGCGCGGGTCGTCCTGTTCCGCAAACCGCTCGAACTCCGCGCGAGCGATCCGGACGATCTCGTCGATCTGCTCCGCGAGGTGCTCGTGCAGCAGATCGCCACCTACCTCGGGGTCGATCCCGACGTGATCGACCCCGAGGAAGAGGAAGAAGAGTAGGCGATCCGCCCGGCAGACGCAGCCGGGCGACGTCCGCCCGAAGTCCACGCACGGCCGGGGTACGCACAGCGGACGGGTCGGACGCAGTCCGCCCCAAGTCCACGCACGGCCGGACCGAAGGCGGAGGAGGTACGCGAAGAGCGCACGGCCGGAGCGAAGGCGAAGGTACGCACATGTGAGCCGTGACTCTTAGCGCGTGTCTATCCACATCCGGAGGCCAGGGGGGTTACTCTCATCGACGTGATCCCCATGCGTCGTTGCTGCCGACCCGGCTGCAAGAATCCGGCCGTCGCGACGCTCACGTATGTCTACTCCGACTCCACCGCGGTGGTGGGTCCGCTCGCGACGGTGGCCGAGCCCCACTCGTGGGACCTCTGTGAAACGCATGGATCCCGGATCACCGCGCCGAAGGGGTGGGAGCTGGTCCGCCACGAAGGCGGCTTCTCCACCACGCCGGACGACGACGACCTCACCGCACTGGCCGAAGCCGTCCGCGAGGCCGGTCTGCGGCGGCGTCCCCCCGAGCCCGATCAGCGCGGCTACCGCGAGTACGCGCCCGCGCCGCAGCGCACCACCCGCACCGGCAGGCGCGGGCACCTGCGCGTGCTACCCGATCCGCCGAACTGAACCGGTCGACGCGAAACACGACCCGGCGCTGCCGAGTCGATCGCAACGCCGAGCCTCACCCGACGACCGTCCGGAGACGTCGCACCCGCAGCAGGCATCGGTGACGGACGCCAGGCCACGTTTCCTTCTCCCTTCACGCTCGCCCCACCTGCTCACCGCGGGACCGGACGCTCACCCGCGACCGCGCGCACCTCGGCCGCGCCGCCGCACGCGGGCGGCGAAACCGATTGCCCACGGCGCGGATCCGACCGCGATCGTCCACCTCGCACACCGCGCCGTACCTGCCGCATGCGCGGAAATCGGGCCCGAGGGTAGGGAGCGGTCCCGCGGCCGCGCCGGGGCACACTAGGGTAGGGGCCATGACAGTCGCCCGCTCTGCCGAATTCGTGAACGCGGTGATCAAGGCCTACGACGTTCGCGGTGTGGTCGGTGAACAGATCGACGCGCAATTCGTCAGGGACGTGGGCGCTTCCTTCGCGCGGCTGATGCGCGGCGAGGGCGCGAGCCGCGTGGTCATCGGTCACGACATGCGCGAGTCCTCCCCCGAGCTCGCCGCGGCCTTCGCCGACGGCGTGCAGGCGCAGGGCCTCGACGTGACGCACATCGGCTTGGCCTCCACCGATCAGCTGTACTTCGCCTCCGGCCACCTCGGCTGTCCCGGCGCCATGTTCACCGCGAGCCACAACCCCGCCCGCTACAACGGCATCAAGCTGTGCCGCGCCAACGCGCTGCCGGTCGGCCAGGACACCGGACTCACCGCCATCAAGGACGAACTCGTCACCGGCGTGCCGGAATTCGACGGGCCGCGCGGCAGCGCCACCGAGGTGGACCTGCTCGCCGACTACGCGAAGTTCCTGCGCGGGCTGGTCGACCTGGAGAGCATCCGCCCGCTCACGATCGCCGTGGACGCGGGCAACGGCATGGGCGGCCACACGGTGCCCGAGGTGCTCGGCACGCTGTCCTCGGTGACCATCGTCCCGCTCTACTTCGAGCTGGACGGCTCGTTCCCCAACCACGAGGCCAACCCGCTGGACCCGAAGAACCTGGTCGATCTGCAGCAGCTGGTCCGCAGTTGCGGCGCCGACATCGGACTGGCCTTCGACGGCGACGCCGACCGCTGCTTCGTGGTGGACGAGAACGGCGAGCCGGTCTCCCCCTCGGCCATCACCGCACTGGTCGCCGAGCGCGAACTCGCCAAGGAGCCGGGCGCGACGATCATTCACAACCTGATCACCTCGCGGGCGGTGCCCGAGCTGGTGCACGAGCTCGGCGGCACCCCGGTGCGCACCAGGGTCGGCCACTCGTTCATCAAGCAGCAGATGGCCGCGACCGGCGCGGTGTTCGGCGGTGAGCACTCGGCGCACTACTACTTCCGCGATTTCTGGGGCGCCGACTCCGGCATGCTCGCGGCGCTGCACGTGCTGGCCGCGCTCGGCGAGAAGGACCGGCCGATCTCCGAGCTGATGTCGTCGTACGAGACGTATGCCGCCTCGGGCGAGATCAATTCGACGGTGGCCGACGCCAAGGAACGGACGCTGGCGGTGGTCGAGGCGTTCGAGGATCGCGCCAAGTCGGTGGACCGGCTCGACGGGGTGACGGTTCAGCTGGCCGACAACGCCTGGTTCAACCTGCGCGCCTCGAACACCGAGCCGTTGCTGCGGCTGAACGTCGAGGCCCGATCGCCGGAGGAAGTAGACGCACTCGTAACCGAGATTCTGAGCATCGTCCGGTCCTGACTGGGATAGTGGAGATACGACGGAATGGAATCACACGCTCAGGATTCGACCGGGGAAGCAGACGATTCTGCTCGACGCGAGATCCCGAGCATCGTCCACTCCCGACTGGAATAGTGGAAGCACAGTGGACGATCCGGACGCAGCGCGATGAGGGGAGGTGGGACGCCCGATGATCGCTGGAACACCGGTGCTCGACCTCGACGATGCCGCTTCGCTCGAGGCGGCAGATAGCGGCGGCGCCCTGCGCTCCGCCGCCTCGGGTGGCGCCCAGGTGCGCGCCACCGCGTCGGCCATCGCCGAACACGCGCTGGCCCGTCTCGCCGACCTACGCCCGCGCAGCGTGGTGCTGGTCTCCGGTTCCGGTCGCGCCGCCCGCGCCGCGGGTCTGCTCGTCGCCGCGCTCGGCGACCGCGCAGGCCTGCCCGTGGTGCTCGCGTCCGCACTGCCGCCCTGGGTCGGTCCGCTGGACGTGGTGCTCGTCGCGGGCGACGACGCCGGCGATCCTCGCCTGATCGAAGCGGTGGACCGCGCACTGCGCCGCGGCGCCGAGGTGGTCGTCGCCGCACCGCACGAGGGACCGCTGCGCGCCGCGGCCGCGGGCCGGGCCGCGCTGCTCGAGCCGCGTGTTCCGGTGCTCGACCACAACCGCCTGCTGCGCTTCCTCGCGGCCGGGATCGCCGTGCTGCGCATCGTCGACCCCACGCGCGCCGGTACGGCCGTGCCCGACCTGACCGAGCTGGCCGACGTGCTCGACGCCGAGGCGCTGCGCGACGGCCCGCACAACGAGGTCTTCCACAATCCGGCCAAGACGCTGGCCGCGCGCATGCAGCAGCGCGGCATCGTGCTGGCGGGCGACTCCCCCGCCGCGGCGGAACTCGCCGAGCACGGCGCCGAGGTGCTGCTCCAGGCCGCGGGCCGGGTGGCCACCGCGGCCGATCTCGCCGAGGCGGTGGCCGCCAATCCGCGCATGGTCGAGGCGGCGGGCGAATCCGCGCCCGGCTTCGATCCGCTCTTCCACGACGAGGAGCTCGACGGTCCCGCGCCGGTCGAGCGGATCCGGGTGTTCGTGCTGAGCGCCGATTCCGACCAAGCCGCCGCGCGGCGCCGGGTCGCGGTGTTCGGCGGCGGCGGTTCCGGTCTCGTCGACGCGGATCTGGTGAGCGCCGACGTCGACCTGCTGCAGAACAGCATGACCGATCCGGCCGCTCCGGCATCCGCGCGGACCGAGGCGTCCGGCGCGTCCGGGCGCGGCACCGAACTCGAACAGCTCGCGGTGCTCGCACTGCGCCTGGAGATGGCCGCGGCCTACCTACGGCTGATCGGCTCGCGCGGCGCGGCCGCCGAGACCCCCGGCGGCTTCGGCGGCGAACAGTACGACGGGGGACGCTACTAGTGCACGAACTCGTTGGTGCACTGCGTTCCTACGCATGGGGTTCGCGCACCGCGCTCGCTAGGCTGTGCGGCCGACCGGTCCCCTCGGCACACCCGGAGGCCGAACTCTGGTTCGGCGCGCATCCCGCCGATCCCGCGCACGTCAAGACGGCGATCGGCACGACGTCGCTGCTGGAGTTCGTCGCGGCGAATCCGCATCGCGAACTGGGCTCCGCCGCGCCGGAATTCGGCGGCAAACTGCCGTTCCTGCTGAAGATCCTGGCGGCCGAGGAGCCGCTGTCGCTACAGGCGCACCCGTCGGCGACGCAGGCGCGCGCCGGGTTCGAGCGGGAGAATCGCGCGCGGGTGCCGCTGGACTCGCCGATGCGCAACTACCGCGACGAGAACCACAAGCCGGAACTGGTGGTGGCGCTGGATCGCTTCGAGGCGCTGGCCGGGTTCCGCGAGCCGCACCGCACCGTCGAGCTGTTCCGCGCGCTCGAGGTGCCCCAACTCGTGTCCTACACGGAGATGCTTGCCTCCCAACCCGATTCGGCGGGTCTGCGCACGCTGTTCACCACCTGGATCACGCTGCCTCAGCCGGTGCTCGCCACGCTGCTGCCCGCGGTGCTGGACGGCTGCGTGCGCTATCTGTCCGGAAAGGGCAAGCGCGCCTTCACCCTCGAGGCGCGCACGGCGCTCGAACTCGCGGAGGCCTACCCCGGCGACGCGGGTGTGCTCGCCGCGCTGCTGCTGAACCGGGTGACGCTGGAGCCGGGCCAGGGACTGTTCCTCGACGCCGGGAACCTGCACGCCTACCTGCGCGGGCTCGGCGTGGAGATCATGGCCAACTCCGACAACGTGCTGCGCGGCGGGCTCACGCCCAAGCACGTCGACGTGCCGGAACTGTTGCGGGTGCTGGATTTCGAGCCGATCGACCTGCCCGTCGTGCTGCCGGAACCGGCGGGCGACGGCTCGGTGCGGTATCGCACGCCCGCGCCCGAATTCGCGCTGCGCCGCTTCGATCTCACCGAAGGCTCCGGACAGGTGCCGCTCACCTCGGCGGGGCCCGGCATCGTGCTGTGCACAGCGGGCACGGTGCGGCTGCTCCAGGACGGCACCGAGCTGCTCGTCGGGCGCGGCGCGGCGGCCTGGATCTCGGCCGCCGACAGCGATATTCGCGCCCAGGCGGTGGACGGACCCGCCCAGGTGTTCTGTGCCTGCCTCGGCGCGGGCAACTGAGCGACGCGGCAGGCGCTCGGCCGAAGATCGGCGAACACGCTAAGTTAGCCGGGATCGGCGAAACGAGAGAGGACCTTCACGACATGTCTGCTGGCGGTGGCAAGAAGGCGATTCTGGCCGCGTTGACGGCGAACGCCGGGATCGCGGTGGCGAAGTTCGTCGGCGCGGCGATCACCGGTTCGGCCTCGATGCTGGCCGAGGCGGTGCACTCGGTGGCCGACACCTCCAACCAGGGCCTGCTGCTGTTCGGCCAGCGTCGCGCCGAACAGGAGGCCGACGAACTGCATCCGTTCGGATACGGGCGCAACCGCTATTTCTACTCGTTCATCGTGGCGCTCGTGCTCTTCACGCTCGGCTCGGTCTACGCCATCTACGAGGGCATCCACAAGATCCAGCATCCCGAGGAGCTGAGCTCGCCGATCGTCGCGATCGTCATCCTGCTGATCGCCATCGGCCTGGAGACCTTCAGCTTCGTCACCGCCATGCGCGAGTCCCGCCCGCTCAAGGGCGGCGCCAGCTGGTGGCGGTTCATCCGCAACTCGCGCAGCCCCGAACTGCCCGTGGTGCTGCTGGAGGACACCGGCGCGCTGGTCGGTCTGGTCCTCGCCTTCCTGGGCGTCGGCCTCACCATGCTCACCGACAACGCGATCTGGGACGGCATCGGCACGCTGTGCATCGGCGCGCTGCTCGGTGTCATCGCGATCATCCTGATCATCGAGATGCAGAGTCTGCTGATCGGCGAGGGCGCGACGCCCGAGGAGGACAGGGCGATTCGAGAGAGCCTGGTCGACGGCGAGCGCATCGACCGCGTCATCCACCTCAAGACCCAGTACCTCGGTCCGGAGGAGATTCTGGTGGCGGCCAAGGTGGCGATCACGCTGGGGCTGGACATCGCGACCATCGCCGCGGCCATCGACGCCGCCGAGGCGCGGGTGCGCAGGGCCGTGCCCGCCGCACGCATCATCTACGTGGAGCCCGACCTGTACCGCACACAACCGGTGTCGTAATCGTTCTTCCGTGAGCACCGTTGCCCACAGTGCGTGAGCACCATTGGGCACAGTGCGTGAGCACCATTGGGCACGGGGCGGCGGTCAGCGGTGTTGCGGCTGACGCTCGCGCAGCAGATCGAGCGGGTCGGTGCGGATGTCGAATTCGTGGCGCAGCACGTGGCGGGCGGCGTGCACGCCGTTCATACCGTGCACGCCGGGGCCGGGCGGGGTGGCCGAGGAACACAGGTAGACGCCGGGCAGCGGGGTGGCGTACGGGTTCCAGCGCGGGGCGGGGCGAAACGCGGTCTGGCGCAAGGTCATCGCGCCCGCCGAGATGTCGCCGCCCACGTAGTTGGCGTTGTGCGCGGGCATTTCCGCGGCGGTGCACACGTTCGTGGCGAGGATCAGATCGCGGAAGCCGGGCGCGAAGCGCTCCACCTGGGCGATGACCGCGTCGCTGATGTCGCGATCGGAGCCGTTCGGCACATGGGCGTAGGTGTAGAAGGTCTGCGCGTCACCGGGCGCGCGGCTGGGATCGACCACGCCCGGCTGAATGGCGAGCACATACGGACGCTCGGCGTGCCGGCCCGCGGCGACCGCGCCTTCGGCGGCCATCGCCTCGGCGCGGCTGCCGATCAGATGCAGGGTGCCCGCGCGCTCGCATCCCTCGGCCCGCCACGGCACCGGACCGGAGAGCGCGAAATCGACCTTGCACGCCGCGCCGCCGTAGCGGAATCGCCGCAGCCGCTTGGCATATCGGGTGGGCAGCCGGTCGGCGGCCAGGCGAAGCAGACCCTCCGGCGCGAGATCGAGCAGGACGGCGCGCGCACCGGCGAACTCGTCCAGCGAGTCCACCCGGTGGCCGACGTGCACCCGGCCGCCGAGCTCTTCGAGTCGGTCGACGAGCGCGTCCGGGATGGCCTGGCTGCCGCCGCGCGGAACGACCCAGCCGCCCGCGTGACCGAGCGTGGCAAGCAACAGCCCTGCGCCTGCCGCGGGCAGGGCGCGCGGCGAGGTGATCGCGTGGGTCGCCACGCCCGTCAGCAGTGCGGGCGCGATGTCCTCGTGGAACCGCGCGTTCCACAGCGGCGAGCCCTGTTCGACGAGCCGCAGACCGAAGCGCACCGCGGTGGGCAGATCGTGGGGCAGGCGACGCAGGTCGGCCATGGTCAGGTCGACCACGCTCCGCCAGTTCCCGACCAGCGGTTCGAACAGCCGCCGCCAGGCGTCGCCGTCGCGGCCCAGGTCCGCGACGGTGCGATCGAGATCCCGCCAAGCCAGACCGGCCCGGCCGCCGTCGAGCGGATGCGCGTAGGACACCTCGGGGGCGAGTAGGTCGACCCCGTGGGCGCCGAGGTCGAAGGCGCGAAAGAACGGCGAAGCCAAGGCCATCGGGTGCGCGCCGGAGCACACGTCGTGGTGGAACCCGGGAAGCGTCAGCTCCGCGGTACGCGCGCCTCCGCCCGCTGTGGTCTCGGCCTCGTACACCTCGACGGACAGTCCCGCAGAGGCGAGGACCACCGCCGCGGCCAAGCCGTTGGGTCCCGAGCCGACCACCACCACATCAGCCATGGCCCCACGCTACCTGCGCTCGACGGCCCCCACGCCGGCCAGCCATTCGTCGACCAGGATCCGCAGTCGCGCCTCCCGCAACTGCGGCAGCAGCCTGCCGCCGCGGCCGAGGGTGGCCATGCCGTGGATCGAACTCCAGGCCACTTCGGTGCGCGCCCCGAGATCGGGTTCGCCGACGAACGGGCGGAACAGGCGTTCCAGCTCGCCCCAGCCGTCGCGCAGCGCCTGTGGCGCCTCCGGTCCGAAGGCCAGGTCGGTCTTCATCAGGAACATCGCGTCGTAGAGGGCGGGATTGGCGTCCGCGAAGTCGAGGTACGCCCTGGCCACGGATTCCAGCGCCGCGGCCGGGGTCTCGGCGCCGGCGTGCGCCGCGCGCAAGGCGTCGGCGAGTTCGGCGAAGCCCTGTTCGGCGACCGCCGTGACAATCGCGGTCTTGCCCGCGAAGTGGCTGTAGAGCACGGGCTGGCTGTACTCGATGCGGTCGGCCAGCCTGCGCACCGTCACCGATTCCCAGCCTTGGGACTCGGCGAGTTCGCGTGCGGTGTCGATGATGCGCCGATGGCGTTCGGCCCGTTCACGTTCCTTGCGAGTCTGGGTGCTCATGCCAAAATTCTAGCACCGCTAGACAATCTATCGAGGCTCGTCTACCGTTGCTCCTAGATCTAGCGCCGCTAGAATTCAGAGCACCACCGAGGAGCACCCCGTGACCATCTCCCGCATCGCCACCGTCCTGTCCCTGATCGGCGCGGCGTTCATCCTCTACGTCGGCCTCAGCTACGTGATCGCGCCCGACAGCGTCGCCCCCGGCTTCGGCCTGCCCGCCTGGCCGGACGGCGAGGCCGCGGCCTTCATGAACCTCAAGGGCGTGCGCGACATCGCGTCCGGTCTGGTCATCCTGGCCCTGCTCGCCGCGAAGCAGCGGTACGCGCTCGGCATCGCCACCTTGGTGATCGCGCTGATTCCGTTCGGCGACATGCTCACCGTGCTGCGCTGGGACGGCTCGGCCGGCGCGGCCTTCGGTATCCACGGACTCACCGCCGCGCTCGTGGCGCTCACCGGCGCGCTGCTGATCCGGGAACGTGCGGTCACGAAGGACGATCGCGTCGCCGCCGCGGTGTGATCCGCGACATAGACCCGGTTCCCGCGATGAGTTGCGCGACCCAGCGCCGTCCATTTCTCTGAAGACACCGCGAGCACAGGAGAACGAACCATGGCGACCAAGCCGCACGGCCCCGCGTCCTACTTCCCCACCATCGAGACCAAGTACGGCCGCGGCATCGACGAATGGTTCACCCTGCTGCGCGACTGCGGTCTGGAGGGGCACAAGCCGCAGGTCGAGTGGCTGAAGACCGAGCACGGGATGGGCCACGGCCACGCCACCGCGCTCGTCCAGTACCACCTCAACCCCGGCAAGTGGGCGGTCTGAACCACACCGGAACGAGCGCCGGCGCGGAAACGAACGAAGGGCCCGCGGGATATGCGGGCCCTTCGTCGATCGCCAAGGCGGCACCGGCCCGCGGAGGCAGTGGGTGGTGCGATGCCGCCCGCGGCCCCGACGTTGGCCGGGGACGTCGGGTGTCAGGCCGAGACCAGGTTCTGCTCAGCCGGTTCCGCGGCCTCCGGCGCGGCGTGCTCGTCGATCATGGTGCGTTCGTCGAAGGGCAGCTTGCGGTCGAGCACCAGCCGGACCTGGTCCACGTCGATGGTCTTGGTCCAGGTGCCGATCAGCACGGTCGCGACCGCGTTGCCGGAGAAGTTCGTCAGCGCGCGGGCCTCGGACATGAAGCGGTCGATGCCGACGATCAGGCCGACGCCGTCGAGCAGCTCCGGCCGGTGGCTCTGCAGACCGCCTGCGAGGGTCGCGAGGCCCGCGCCGGTGACGCCCGCCGCGCCCTTGGAGGCGACGATCATGAACAGCAGCAGGCCCAGCTGTTCGGGCAGGCTGAGCGGCTTGCCCATCGCGTCGGCGATGAAGATCGAGGCCATGGTCAGGTAGATGGCGGTGCCGTCCAGGTTGAACGAGTATCCGGTCGGCACGACGACGCCGACCGTGGTGCGCTCGATGCCGAGGTGCTCCATCTTCGCGATCAACCGCGGCAGCGCCGATTCCGAGGACGACGTGCCGACGATGAGCAGGTACTCCCGCGCCAGGTACCGGACCAGCTTCAGGATCGACACGCCGGACACCACGCGCACCAGCACGCCGAGCACGCCGAAGACGAACACCAGGCAGGTCAGGTAGAAGGCGATCATCAGGGTGGCGAGCTGCACCACCGCGTCGAGGCCGGTCTTGCCGACCACGTTCGCGATCGCGCCGAACGCGCCGATCGGGGCCAGCCACAGGATCATCGACAGGACACGGAACACCAGCTTCTGGGCCAGCGTCACCGCGCGCAGGATCGGCTCGCCCGCGCGGCCCATGGCCTGCACCGCGAAGCCGACGAGCAGCGCGACGAACAGCGCCTGCAGCACGCTGCCCTCGGTGAGCGAGGAAACCAGCGTGGTCGGGATGATGTTGTTGATGAAATCCCAGGTGCCGCCCGCGCTGTGCGCCTGGTCGGCGTACTTCGCGCCCGCGCCCGCGGTCTTGGCGATGTTCATCCCACTGCCCGGCTCGAGCAGGTTGCCGACGACAAGGCCGATGCCGAGCGCGACCGTCGACATGATCAGGAAGTAGCCGAGCGCCATCCCGCCGACCTTGCCGACGGTGGCCGCGGCGCGCACCGAACCGATACCGAGCACGATGGTGCAGAAGATGACCGGCGCGATCATCATCTTGATCAGATCGACGAACATGGTGCCGAGCGGGGCCAGCGAGACGCCGACGTCAGGCGCGAGCCAGCCGACCAGGATGCCTGCGCCGACAGCGGCGATGACCGCCAGATACAGCCAGTGGGTGCGGTCGCGCCGCGACGCGCGGGGTGTGTCGCTCATGGCGAATCATGTCCTCCGAGTGGTACCGGAATGCGGGCCTTACCGGCCGCGTGTGCAAAATGATGACGACGCGCGTGACGCGGGTCACTGTTTGGTGCATAACGTTCAGTGGAGGTCAGCTCGTGCGACGTCGTCGCTTCACAGACGCCGCCGGGTCCGGCCCGCGCGCTCGCGGCGAGAGACGGCCGCGCGGCCCGCGGCTCTCCCTCGCCGGCCAGGCTTTCGTCCTGCAACTCGTGGTGCTCGCGCTGATGATCGCCATCGCGGTGGTGCTCGCGGTGATCGACGCACGGCACACCAGCGACGTGACCACCGAACAGGAGGTCACCGACGTGGCGGTGAGCGTGGCGCACGCTCCGTCCACCCGCGCGGCGGTGCTCTCCGCCAACCCCACCGAGCAGCTGCAACCGGTGACCGAGCGAATTCGGGTGCAGACCGGAATGGACTTCATCGTGGTGATGGCGCCGGACCGGACGCGGTTCACCCACACCAACCCCGAACGCATCGGCCAGCCGTTCAGCGGCACCATCGACAAGGCGCTGGCCGGGGAGACGTTCACCGAGACGTTCACGGGCACGCTCGGACCGTCCATCCGCGCCGTGACTCCGGTGTATGACAACGACGATCGGATCGTGGCGCTGGTATCCGCGGGCGTCACGCGAGCGCGCATCGGCGATCAGGTCGCCACGCAGCTACCGAAGATCCTCGGCGTCGCGGGCGCGGGCCTTGCGGTCGCCGCGCTCGGTTCGTTCCTGTTCAGCCGCCGGTTGCGCCGCCAGACCCACGGCCTCGCGCCCGACGAACTGCGCGTCATGTACGAACACCACGACGCGGTGCTGCATTCGATCCACGAGGGCCTCGTCGTCTTCGGCGCGGGCGAGCAGGCCGAGGTCGTCAACGACGAGGCGCGGCGGCTGCTCGACCTGCCTGACGGCATCGTGCTGCGCGGCGACCTGCCGGTCTCGATGCACCACATGAGCTGGGGCGCGGTGCGCGACGAGATGCACGTGACCAACGACCGGATCCTGCTGGTCAACCAGGACGTCGTCACCTCGCAGGGCCACTCGCTCGGCACCGTCATGACCATCCGCGATCACACCGAATTGCGCCATGTGCTCGGCGAACTCGACTCGGTGCGCAGTTTCGCCGAATCGCTGCGCGCCCAAGCGCACGAGTCCGCCAACCGATTGCATACGGTGATCACCATGGTGGAGCTCGGCCGGTGTCGCGAGGCGGTCGAATTCGCGACCGCCGAACTGCGGCTCTCCCAATCGCTGATCGACCGGATGATGGGCGCAGTCGGCGATCCGGCGCTGGCCGCGCTGCTGCTCGGCAAGGTGAATCAGGCCGCCGAACGCGGTGTGGAGCTGACGATCTCGGCGGACACCGCCCTCGACGCCACCGCGCCGCTCTCCGCCCGCGAGGCGGTCACACTGGTCGGCAACCTGATCGACAACGCCATCGACGCCGCCGCGGACAGCGCGGGCGCGTGGGTGGAAGTCACAGTGCGCCAAGCAGATTCGGATCTTTTCCTGCGCGTCTCCGACAGCGGGCCCGGAATGTCGGCGCAGACGTTCGCGCGGGCGGCCGAGCGGGGGTACACCACCAAGGACGACCATCACGGGCTCGGCCTCGCGCTGGTGCACCGGGTCGTCACCAGGCACGGCGGGACGATCGACGCCCGCGAGCCGGAAAGCGCGGTGACGGTGACCATTCCGCGCGGGTCAGGAAAGGACGCATCGTGATCCGAGTGTTGATCGTGGAGGACGAGCCGCTGATCGCCGAGGCGCATCGCGCCTACGTCGAACGCATCCCGGGCTTCACCCCGATCGGTGTCGCGCACACCGGACGCGAGGCCATGCGGGCGACCGCCGCGGCCGCGGCCGAGGGCGCACCCGTCGACCTGGTGCTGATGGACATCGGCCTGCCCGACACCAGCGGCCTGGACGTCGCCGCCGCGCTCAGCGGCCTGGCGCCGAGTCCGGACGTCATCGCCATCACCTCGGCTCGCGACTTGGCCATGGTGCGTACCGCCGTCGCCAGCGGCGTGGTCCTCTACCTGTTGAAGCCGTTCACGTTCGCCGCGTTCGCCGACAAGCTGGAGCGCTACCGGGAGTTCCGCACCGCGCTGCCCGCGGGCGAGTCCGCGCTGACCCAGCTCGACATCGACCGTGCCCTCAGCGCCCTGCGCACCCCCGACCAGCGCGCCAACACCCCGAAAGGCGTTGCCCCGCAGACACTCGAGGAGATCTCCCGGATCGTGCGCGACGCCGAGGACGGCATCACCGCCGCCGACACCGCGACCAGCATCGGCGTCTCCCGCATCACCGCATGGCGCTACCTGGAGAAGCTCGCCGACGACGGCCTCGTCGTCCGCCGCTCCGACTACGGCCGCGCGGGCCGCCCCAAAACCCGCTACGTCTGGAAACGCTCCGACTGAACGCTGCGCCGTCCAGACACACCGCAGCCTCGGTGGCCCCGCAGTCCGCGCACAGACTGGTCTGCGCTGCGCTGCGTGCACAAGGTCCAGGCGATGTGGCCAGTACCCTCGGCGGCCTCACACAGCGTGCATACGCCTCACAACGGAGGTGCCGCTGTGAGGCGCTTGGCTGGTCTGTGCGAACGGATTGCCGTCAGACGTCGGTGGAGAAGCGGATGCCGCCGTCCGGAATCTCGACGCCGGGCCAGACGCGGGCGCCGCGCAGGAGTTCGCAGCGGGCGCCGACGTTCGCGCCGTCGCCGATGACGCCGTCGCGGACCAGGGCACGGGGACCGATACGGGCGCCGAAGCCGATGATGGAGCGTTCGACGGTCGCGCCCGCTTCGACGATGGCGCCGTCGAAGATCACCGCGCCGTCGAGGCGAGCGCCCGCGCCGATCTCCGCGCCGCGGCCGACGACGGTGCCGCCGATGAGGAGCGCGCCGGGTGCGACGCCCGCGCCGGGGTGGACCAGCGATTCGCCGCGCTGGCCCGGCAGCGCGGGCGAGGGGGCGATGCCGCGGACCAGATCGGCCGAGCCGCGCACGAAGTCCTCGGGGGTGCCCATGTCACGCCAGTACGACGAGTCGACGTGGCCCTGCACCCGCGCGCCCTCGGCGAGCAGCGCGGGGAAAACCTCGCGCTCCACCGACACCGGACGCCCGGAGGGGATCTTCTCGATGTATTCGCGGCGGAAGACGTAACAGCCCGCGTTGATCTGATCGGTCGGCGGATCCTGGGTCTTCTCCAGGAACGCGGTGACCCGGCCGTTCTCGTCGGTGGGTACGCAGCCGAACGCGCGCGGATCGGAGACGCGTACCAGGTGCAGCGTCACGTCGGCGTTGGTCGCCTCGTGGGTGTCCAGGATCGCGCCGAGATCGGTGCCGCCGAGCACGTCACCGTTGAACACCATGACGTTGTCGGCGCGCAGCTTGGGCAGCACGTTGCGGATGCCGCCGCCGGTGCCGAGCGGCTCGGTCTCGGTGACGTACTCGAGCTCCAGGCCGAGCTCGGCGCCGTCGCCGAAGTGCTCCTCGAACACCTCCGCCTTGAAGGAGGTGCCGAGCACGACGTGGGAGATCCCGGCCTCGGCGATGCGCGCGAGCAGGTGGGTGAGAAACGGCAGGCCCGCTGTCGGCAGCATCGGCTTGGGTGCCGAGAGGGTCAGCGGGCGCAACCGCGTGCCCTGGCCGCCGACCAGAATCACGGCGTCGGTGCCTGGATGTCCTGCCATCAAAGTTCCCCTGTTCACAGTGGATCGTTCCGAGCCGGGCACCGGTCCGAGGCGACCGCTTTCCCGCGGCCGTCACCGTGGCAGCTACGCCCGGTGGCCGCGGTCCGCGCTCGTCGGCCGTGCTCCTACGCCTGTCGGCCGCGCTCCCGGGCCAACTCACGCAGCGCAGATCGAACCGCAATCCGGGAGCGAATCGCAAGTCCGGCGCGCAACGCGAGCCGCAGCGGGGCCTGCCACCAGTGCGGATGCCGGTCGGCTTGGAAGCGGTACGCGCTGGCGTGATGCGCGGGCAGCATCACCTCGGGGTGGCGCCCCGCGGCGTGGCCCTTGGCGTGGGTGACCTCGGCCGTGGGCACGAACACATTGTGCCAGCCTGCCTTGCCCATGCGGTCGCCGAAGTCGACGTCCTCCATGTACATGAAGTAGCGGGAGTCGAAGCCCTCGATCGAGTCGAAGGCGGCGCGGCGCACCAGCAGGCACGAGCCGGACAGCCAGCCGACGTTGCGCTCGGAGATCTCCTCGTTCTCCTGCCGGTAGCGGCGGGTCCACGGGTTGCCCGGCCAGACGGTGCCGAGGATGGCGTGGCCCGCCCCGTCCAGCAGGCCGGGCACCGACCGCGCCGACGGGTACACGCTGCCGTCCGGCTCGAGCACCATGGGCCCGAGCGCGCCCGCCCTCGGCCAGCGCTCGGCGGCCTCGAGCAGCTTGTCGATGGAGTCGGAGCCCCAGCGGACGTCGGGATTCGCGATGACGACGAATTCGATGCTCGGGTCGATCTCGGCCACGGCGCGATTGATCGCGCCGCCGTATCCGATGTTGCCGCCGGTGCGCAGCAGCCGCACGTGCGAGTTGGCCTCGGCCACCAGCTCGGGCACGCCGTCGACCGACCCGTTGTCGGCCAGGATCACCTGCGGTTTCTCGCTGGTGGCGTGGGCGAGGGTTGTGATGAAGTGCTCGAGGTGCTCGCCGGGTGAATAAGTCACCGTGACGACGGCAAGGCCACCCGGGGCCGTGGAATCGGAAGCGCTCACGACTCCGCCTCGCTGACGCTCGGCTGCGTCGTGCGCGCAGGCGCGCTGTGTCGATGGTTCACTCGCTTACGCTCACTCACGACCCGAAAGCCTAGTCGGAACGACGTGACCGCGCGTCCTCCGGTGCGAACCCGGCCCCAGACCGATCGGTCTTCCACCGCTCGCGGGGACGCCGCGACGCGGTGATCGAAAAGGCCACGGGCCAACCGTTTCTCACCGGATTCAGGCCCGTACCGCGCGCAGCGCGTCGTGCAGCGCGCTGCGCCAGTCCCGCAGCGGCGCAAGACCGGCCGTCACCCAGGACCGGTCCGACAGCACCGAATAGGACGGGCGCCGAGCCGGTCTCGGGAACGCCGTGGAATCGCATCGGCGCACGCGCTCCGGATCGGCGCCGATCTCCTCGAACACCGCCCTCGCCAGGTCGAACCAGCTCGCCACGCCGGCGTTGGTCGCGTGCAGCAGCCGCGGTGCGCCGGGCCGCGCGACGAGCTCGAGCAGGCCCGCGGCGAGATCGGCGGCGTAGGTCGGCGACCCGATCTGGTCGTCCACCACGTCGACGGTCTCGCGCTCGCGTTCCAGGCGCAGCATGGTCGCCACGAAATCGTTGTCGCGCCCGGTATACACCCAGGCCGTTCGCACGACGTGCGCGTGCGGAGCCGAATCCAGCACGGCCCGTTCCCCCGCGAGCTTGGATCGCCCGTACACGGTGGCCGGACCGGTGGGGTCGTCCGTGTCGTACGGCGCGCGCTGGGTACCCGGGAAGACATAGTCGGTGGAGAGATGGATGAGCCGGGCATCGGCGCGCGCGCAGGCGGCGGCGAGCACGGCCGGGCCGGTCTCGTTGCCCGCGAACGCGGCATCGGGTTCCGACTCGGCCTTGTCCACCGCGGTGTAGGCGGCGCAGTTGAGCACCACGTCACCGGGGGCGATCACGGCGCGCACGGCGTCGGCGTCGGTGATGTCGAGGTCGGCGCGGCGGTAACCGCGGGCGTTCGGGGCCAGGCGCAACAACTCCCTGCCGACTTGGCCCGCGGCCCCGATGACGACGAGACGTGCGGTGGCGGCGGGCGGTACGGCGGCGGTCACGGGCGCAAGTCTGGCACGCCGTGACACCTGCGGGTACGGCCGCGCGGGGTAACCGTTGGTTAGCCTTGAGCGGCGTCTTCCGGGGGCGGGCGGACGCGGGGGCGGTCGGGGTGCATACAGGGGCTTGTCGAGAGGATGCGCAGTTGCAGCGGAGGAGGACACCGGTGCGGTCGCGACTCGCCGGCGCGGACACCGGCGCCGATTCGTGGGGCCTGCTGCACGCCTTCGTCGCCGCCGTGGCGGCCGTGGTGCTGGTCATCACCGGCTTCGCCTGGCACAGCGTCGATTCGCTGATCGCCAACATCGAGCGCATCGGCGACCTCGGTCTCGGCGGCGGCCGCGACGGCGCGGTCGACATCCTGCTGGTCGGGGTGGACAGTCGCACCGACGCGCACGGCAATCCGCTCACCAACGCCGAACGGGCCATGCTGCACGCGGGCGACGAGGTGGGCACCAACACCGACACCATCGTGCTGGTCCGGGTGCCCAACGACGGCCGGTCCGCGACCGCCATCTCGCTGCCCCGCGACTCCTACGTCGACATTCCCGGCATCGGCACGGGCAAGATCAATTCGGCGTACGGCGTAACCAAGGAGGCAGAGCGAGAGAAGCTGATCGAGCAGGGCGTCCCGGAGGCCGAGGCCGAACGGCAGTCCACCAAGGCGGGGCGGCAGGCGCTGATCAAGACCGTCGCCACTCTCACCGGCATCACCGTCGACCACTACGCCGAGGTCAGCCTGCTCGGTTTCGTGCTGCTCACCGACGCGGTCGGCGGCGTCGAGGTGTGCCTGAACAACCCGGTCGACGAGTGGATGTCGGGCGCGGAATTCCCGGCGGGCCGCCAGCGGCTGGACGGGCCCCGGGCGCTGAGCTTCGTGCGTCAGCGCCACGACCTGCAGCGCGGCGACCTGGACCGGATCGTGCGCCAGCAGGTGTTCATGGCCCAGCTGGTCGGTCAGATGCTCAGCGCGAAGATGCTCGCCAATCCGGCGCGCCTGAGCCACCTCAGCGAGGCGGTGGGACGCACCGTGGTGCTCGACGAGGACTGGGACGTGGTGGCCTTCCTCCAGCAGCTCCAGGATCTCTCCGGCGGTCAGGTGCAGTTCGAGACCATCCCGGTGACCGATCTCAACGGCACGACCAGCGACGGCGAGTCGGTGGTGCGGGTGGATCCCAAGGCGGTCAAGTCCTATGTGGCCTCGCTGGTCGGCGAGCAGGCCGAGGCCGAGGAGGTCTCGGCGCCCGCGGCGGACCCGGCGACGGTCACCGTGAACGTGCTCAACGCGGGCGGCGTCGGCGGGCTGGCGGCTCAAGTGTCGCAAGCCTTGGCGGCCAAGGGTTTCCAGGCGGGCCGGGTGGGCAACTATTCCGGTGGGAGTGTCACCGGCAGCCGGGTGCTCGCGGCGGACACCGCGGATCCGAAGGCCAAGGCTGTCGCCGAAGCCCTCGGCAAGCTCACGGTGGTCGCGGACCCGTCGATGTCGCCGGACTCGGTGAGCGTCGTGCTGGCGAGCGACTATTCTGGGCCGGGCTCGGCCGCGAGCACCATGTTCGACCTCTCCGGAACGTCGACATCCGCGACGCCGGTTCCGCCCGCCCCACCGATCGACGCAGGCCAGAATGGACCGAAATGCGTGAACTGAATCGTGAAGCCACTGATGCGTGACAAGAACCAGGCACTGACTCTCACCGAGGCGGTGCTCGACCCGATCCTCGCCCGCGAACCCGCGGGCCCGCGTGTCACCTACTACGACGACGCCACCGGCGCCCGGATCGAGCTGTCCGGGCTGACGGTGGCGAACTGGGCCGCCAAGACGGCCAACCTGCTCCGGGACGAATTCGGCCTGAGCCCCGGCGCGCGAGTCGCGGTGCTGCTCCCCGCGCACTGGCAGACCGCCGCCGTGCTGCTGGGCTGCTGGTGGGCGGGCACCGAGGTGGTGCTGAGTCCCGATCCCGACGCCGACCTGGCGCTGGTGACGGCCGACCGCATCGATGACGCCGACGGCGTCGCCGAGGTCGCCGCGCTGTCGCTGGATCCGCTCGGCGCTCCGATCAGGGACCTGCCGGTCGGCATCACCGATTTCGCCACCGCGGTGCGCGTGCACGGCGACCAGTTCTTCCCGCGCGGCGCGGGCGTCGCGCTGGACGGCATGCCGGTCGCCGAGGTGCTCGCCGCCGCGCGGAAGTCGGCCATGCGCCAAGGTTTCGCGGAGGGCGACCGGGTGCTGTCGAGCGCACCGTGGGAGACCCCCGACGAACTGATCAACGGTTTCGTCGCCGTCCTCGCCGCGGGCGCCTCCCTCGTCCAGGTCGTCAACCCCGACCCCGACCAGCGCCAGCGCCGCATCGAATCCGAACGCGTCACCGCACAGGTCGGCTGACGTCGCGGTCGTCGCCGTCGGGCGGCGCGGGAGCGTTCTCCTACTCCGGTAGGAGAACGCATCCGACCGGAGGACGTTCCAGAACTGGGGCGAAGTCCGTACGGTGGAGGTATCGCACAACGATGGGGTTGGTGGGATATGAAGCCGCAGTATTGGGTTCGTTGGTTGTCGCAGCAAGGCTTGCCGAGGCTGGTCTTGCGTACCCAGGCGCGCCGTGGTGATCCGTTCGCGCGGCTGATGGGCGGGCCGGACGGGATCGCCGATCCGTATCCGCTGATCGAGGAGATGCGCGGGCGCGGCAGGATCATGCGCACCTCGCTGTCCTGGGCCACCTTCGACCATGAGCTGTGCCGAACCATTCTGCGGGACACCCGCTTCGGTGTGCGCAACACCGAGAGCTTCGACATCCCCAAACCCATGCAACTGCTCGCGGACCGCTCGCCGATGCCGCCCAACCCGGTCGAGCCGCCCTCCATGCTGGTGATCGATCCGCCCGACCACACGGCCATGCGCAAGCCCGTGGCCTCGGCGTTCACCCCGCGCGCCATCGCCAAACTGCGTGAGCGGGTCGAGACGGTCACCGAGGAGCTGCTCGACGCGCTGCCGTCCGGCGGATCCGCGGACCTGGTCGCCTCGTTCGCCTCCCAGGTGCCGATCGCGATCATCTCCGAAATGCTCGGCTTCCCCGATGCGGATCGCGCCCGCTTCCTCGCCTGGGGCGACCAGCTGACCCCGCTGCTCGATGTCGGCATCCCATGGCGCGCGCACCTCCGCGCCATGAAGGCGATGGAGGTGATGAACGACTACTTCGACGGTCACATCGCCCGGCTGCGCCGCGAACCCGGCGACGACATCATGAGCACCCTGGTCACCGCGGGCGACCTGGACGACTACGCGCTGAAGGCCACCGCGAGCCTGCTGATGGGCGCGGGTTTCGAGACCACGGTCAACCTCATCGGCAACGGCGTCGTGCAGCTGCTCACCCACCCCGACCAGCTGGACCGGCTGCGCGCCGAACCGGAGCTGTGGCCGAACGCGATCGAGGAAGTGCTGCGCATCGACTCCCCGGTGCAGACCACCGCGCGCACGGCGCTGACCGACATCGAGCTCGACGGCCAGCAGCTGCGCAAGGGCCACACCGTGGTGTTGTCGCTGGCGGGCGCCAACCGCGACCCGAAGACTTTCTCCGAACCGGACCGCTTCGACGTGGCCCGCCCGAACGCCAAGGATCACCTCTCCTTCAGCAACGGCATCCACGCGTGCCTCGGCGCGAGCCTGGCCCGCATGGAAGGCGTCTACGCGCTGCGCGCGCTGTTCGAGCGGTTCCCCGATCTGCGCCTGGACGGCCCGCCGCAGCGCAGGGAGCTGTTCACGCTGCACGGCTACGAGCGCATGCCCGTGCGCCTCGGCCGTCGCGCGGAGGCCGAGGCGCCCGAACCCAGCTCGGTCTGAACCCGGCTCAGCTGAAGCCGACGGCTTGGTCGCCCCACGCGGTGTGCTGGTCGCGGTCGGGATTGTCGACGACGCGGTCGGCGGCGTCGATGAGCAACGTGGTGCGCGTCGACGACCGGTAGGGCGGCCAGTGCTTGGAACCGTCCAGCGCGGCGGGCACGCCGTGCCTGGCGAAGGCCAGCCAGCGGCGCATCATCCGCCCGGACACCTCCGTCGCCTGCTTGCGACCGCCGAGCCAGAACGTGGGGTCGTGGTTGAAGGTGCCGAAATTGCCGAAAACATACGGCAATTCGGTGGCGTGCCCGGCGCCGACGCGGGCCGCGCGCAGCATCGGGGTGGCGTGGTCGAAGCGGTAGGCCCAGGTCATCGAATGGGCCGCGTGCGCGTCGGCCACCCAGTGCGCGGGCATCCGGAACGCCGCGTCGGTGGACATGGCCAGCGCGCCGCGGGTCTTGGCCAGATCGGGGTAGGCCGAGGTGATCTCGGCGATCCGCTCGGCCGACAGACCCGGATGGTTGGCCGCCGCGTCGCGCAGCATGATGTTCACTGCGTCCGGCGTGACCGGCATGATCGGCGAGCGGAACAGCCGGAACAGCGAGGCCTCGTCCTTGTTCGTGCCGACGATGAGCGGCACCTGATGGGAACGGCCCCGTTGGAACAGGTCGATCGGATAACCCGGTAGCAGGTCACCGTCCACCACCGGCGCCGCGGCCAGACGCCCCGGCTCCTTGAGCGGAATCTCGTCGAACAGCACCCCGGCCACCTGCACCACCCGTTCGATGGGCAAGTCGATCAGGTCGAGGGCCTGCGTCGGGGACATCTCCAGCAGCTCCAGGTAGCGCCGCGCCACGATCGCGGCGCGCTCCTGGCCGAAGACAGTTGTGGCGGTCGGGCTCTGGGCGATGGCGCGGTGGAACAGCCCCGCCGCCCGCGGCGCGGTGAGCAGGGCCGTCACGCATCCGGCGCCGGAGGACTCGCCGAACAAGGTGACGTTGTCCGGATCGCCGCCGAACCGCGCGATGTTGTCGCGCACCCACTCGAGCGCCGCGAGTTGATCGTGCAGTCCGAGATTCGGCGTGAACCCGCGGAACAGCGAGGACAGGTCGAGGAATCCCAGCGCGCCGAGCCGGTAGTTGACGCCGACCACGACGACGTCGCCGGTCTCGGCGAGCTTGCGACCGTCGTAGATGCGCTGGGCCGCGGTGCCGAGGCAGTAGGCGCCGCCGTGCAGCCAGACCATGACCGGACGCGGCTCCTGCTCGTGACTGCTGGGCGCCCAGACGTTCAGCCAGAGACAGTCCTCGCCCATCCGCAGTTCCGAATCGACCGGCACCATGGCGCCCATCGTCTGCGGGGCGATCGCGCCGAACGTCAGGCAGTCACGCACGCCGTCCCACGGCTCCGGCGGGGTCGGCGGCCGGAAACGCCGCGTCCCGGTGACCGGCGCGCCATAGGGAATGCCGCGCCATGCGGCGATCGGTCCGTCCAGGAATCCGCGCACCCGGCCGGAAGTGGTCTGGACTATGGGCCCGGCGCCGTCCGCATCCCAGTCCCGTTCGATCTCGAACCGAGTGCTCATCGTCCCGCACCTCCTGCCCGCGACCCGTCGGTGCGCTCAGGGTTTGCCACACCCCGGGTCCGCACGTCGTGATCTCTTTTCGAGAGTACGTGCGATTTCGCGGGCGCCACCGGTAGGACGCATCAACCGTGATCAGGGCGCTACCCTTGGCCGGTGCCGAACTACAGCTTCCGCTGCCGCAGCTGCGGTGACACCTTCGAGGTGAACCGCCCCATGGCCCAGTCGTCGGACCCGGCCGCCTGCCCGCAGGGCCACGACGACACGGTGAAATTGCTGACCACGTTCGCCACCGTCGGCCGTGGTGGCGGCGGCGCACCGCAGGCTCCGACGCCCCCGCCGAGCGGTGGCGGCTGCTGCGGCGGCGGTTGCTGCGGCTGACCCGCCCGCGGCTCAGTCGGTGCGCTCGCCCTCGCGCCGGTCGGCGTGGCCGAGGTCACGGTCCGGCGCGACCCGGTCGCGCACCCGCTGCTTGAGCACGGCGATGTCGGGAAACCCGCCGTCGGCCTTGCGCTCCCACACCTGATCGCCGTCGACGGTGATCCGGAACACCCCGCCCGTGCCCGGGATCAGCGCGACCTCGCCCAGTTCGGTGGCGAAGGTGCTCAGCAGTTCCTGCGCCATCCAGCTCGCCCGCAGCAGCCAGCGGCATTGGGTGCAGTACTCGATCGCGACACGTGGCATAGCAGTCGACGCTACCGAAGCACGGCCACGAGCGCGCTCCGTGCTCACGGCTCGACGACACCGTCGAGGTAGACCCACGCGCCGTTCTCCCGAACGAACCGGCTGACCTCGTGCATCGAGCCGCGTCCGCCCTCGGCGCGGTAGTGCGCGACGAACTCCACGGTCCCCGTGTCGTCGAACGGCCCGCCGCGCTCGGTGCGCACGATCTCGAGGAACAGCCACCGCTGGTCGGATTCCAGCTCGAGCCGCCGCGGTCTGGTCCGCGAATGCCAGGACCGCCGCAGATAATCGACGTCGCCGACGGCGAACGCGGTGTAGCGCGACCGCATCAACGCCTCCGCCGTCGCCGCGGGCCGCACGCCCGACAGCGCCGGACCGCAACACTCCCCGAACGACTCCCCGCGACGACACGGACACGGCTGCGACTCATCCATGCCCGGATTCTCCCCCGCCCGGTCACTCCGGGACGATCTCGGTGCGCACCCACACCGAATCCCCGCGGCCGACCCTGGCCAGCACGCCCGCGACGGCGGCGGTCTGCTCGCGCCAGCGCCGCAGTTCGGTGACGCTCGGCGCGAGTTCGTAATCGTGATGGTGAGCGGCCCGGGAGAGCGCCGCCCACACCGCGGCCACCTGCGCGCCGGTCTCCGGTCCGGCGTAGACGCGCAGCGCGAGCAGTTGGGCGCGCATCGGGCAACGCACCAGCTCCGGCGCGAGGCGCACCCACAATTCGTCCACCGCCTGTTCGAGGGCCAGCCGCAGAATCCAGGCCGTCGCCCGCGACCACACCCCGCCCGCCGCGGTCACCTCGCCGTCCAGCAGCCGGTCCACCGCGTCGAGCCGCTCGGCGACCGTCGGGCGCGGCGCATTCTGCTTGGCTCCGCGCGGCCGGCCGGGCGGACGACGCCGCGGTCCGCGCGACCCGGTCACCGGCCCATCCAGGCGATGAACCGCTCGGTGTTCGCGATCAGCTCCCGCATGCCGCGATCGATGGGCACGTGCGCGCCCGCCGTCACGTCGCGCAACGCGCCGACCAGCCATCTGCCTTCTCGCGCAAGGTGTTTGTTGAGGTTGTCGACGTTGTACTGCACGCCCATCACCGCAAGCGCCACCATCGCCCTCGTGGTCTGCGCGCCCTCGATGTGCCGCTCCACCTCGCGATGGTTCATGCCGCGCGCCAACAGCTCGCGCCGCGCCCTGGCCAGGCTGGCCGCCTCCACCGCCGACCGGCAGCAGGTCGCGACGAGCTCGTCCGCGATCGCCTCCGGTAGCTGCGGGGTACGCACCAGCGACCGCGCGTCGTCCAGGTAGCGCCGCACCGGATCGCTCGACGTGCGCACCTCGATCACGGACCGTTCGCGCCGCTGCACCTCCAGCACGCAGGCATCCAGCTGCATCCGGCGCACCGCCTCGGCCAACCGCTCGTCGTGGGTGAACACCACGACCTGCCGCGTCCACGCGACGAACGCGAGCACCCTGGCCAGCCCGTCCACCTTCGCCGGGTCCATGGCCTGCACCGGGTCGTCGATCATCACGAAGCGAAACGGGCTCTCCTCCACCGTCGCCCGCGGCAGGAACAGCGAGAGGCCGAGCGCGTGCAGCTCGCCCTGGCTCATCACGCCGAGCGCCGCGCCGTCCACCTCGTCGACGGTGACGTCGAGCAGCACCCGGCGCGCGGTGCCCGCGTTGCCCTGCAAGCGAATCGCGCCGAGTTCCACATTGCTCTGCTGGCGCAGGGTGCGCCAGACCCAGCGCGCGGTGGTCTCCAACGGGGCCATGCGCTCGTCGCGCAGACCCGCCGTCGCCGATTTCAGCCAATCCTCGGCGCGTTTCAGTGTGCGCAGCTCGCCCGCCCGCAGGGCCGCTTCGCGCGCACCCTCCAGCCAGGCGGCGATCCGCGGCACCAGCGGGGCCCACACCTCGTCGAGCCGGTCGAGCTCCTTGCGGGTGCCCTGCTGGACCAGCTCGAGCTCGTCGACGAGCCGAGTGTGCGCCCAGCGCAACCGATCCGGCAGTTCCTGGGAGTACTCCGCGTGGCTCAGCGCGGCCCACTCCATCCAGGCCGCGCGCACCGCGGTGGTGTCGACGGTGGGCGGATTGCGCGGATCGAAGTCCAGTTCGGGCGGTACGTGGTCGGGCAGCGCCCGCGCGGCGCGCACCGCGTTGCGTAGCTCGTCACGGGCGGTGGTGAGCGCGTCGACCCGGGCGCTCAGCCGCGCGATCGAGGCGTCCGCGCCGCGGGCCCACTCCGCGTCCAGCCTGCCCCGCCCACAGACCGGACAGGCGCAATCCCCGTTCGCCGCAGCGTGTTCGCGGGCGCGGCGCAGCAGTTCCAGTACCCGCAGGTCGGCCTCGGCGTCGGCGGTGGAATCCCGCGCCAGTGCGGCCGCGCAGGACTCCAGCCGGGTGGCGACCGCGTCCACTTGGGCCTCGGTGGGCAGCGCGAGCCGCACGATGGCGCGCAGCCCCGCCGGGCCGTCGCCGCCGTCGGCGCCGCCCAGCATGTCGCGGCCGACCGCGGTGAGGTCGGGTTGCGCGGGGCGCAGCAGGGTGGCCATTCGTACCGCGCGGTCGTCGGCCAGCGTCTCCATGGCCGCGAGCAGGTCGAGCCGCTCCTGCCGGGAATCCCGTGCGGCGCGCTCCAATTCGAGCCTGCGCGCGCGAATCCGTTCCTGCGCCAGGGTGAGTTCGTCGAGGCCGAGCAGCTGGTGCAGCGCGTCGAACAGGTCGCTCGGCTTGCCGTCGACCAGGGTGCCCAGCTCGCTGTAGGACAGGAACGGGCGGTACAGCTCGAGCACCGATGCCCACCGTCCCGCGTCGAAATCCGCCGGTGCGCCGTCCTTGCGCCGCTCGGTCCAGCGCGCCTCGGTGAGTTCGTCC
This sequence comes from Nocardia sp. bgisy118, assembly GCF_057708605.1. Classification (NCBI taxonomy): domain Bacteria; kingdom Bacillati; phylum Actinomycetota; class Actinomycetes; order Mycobacteriales; family Nocardiaceae; genus Nocardia; species Nocardia sp. bgisy118. Next base: position 148,398 of record NZ_JBYISM010000006.1, read on the forward strand.
TTCGGCGACCACTCCTTGGCGATGGTCAGCTCGGGATCGGCTCCGCCGGTGAGCAACTCCAGTTCGATGCGGGCGATATCGCCGTCGTGCAGGTTGCGCCAGCCCTCGCGCCACGCGGCCGAGCGGCCCTCCCAGCGGCGGTTGCCGCCGGTCAGCGCCAGTTCGGCGGCCTCGGCGAAGCTGGACTTGCCGCTGCCGTTGCGCCCGACCACCAGGGTCAGGCCGGGGCCGGGCGGCACGCGCAACGTCACCTCGGGGCCGATGCCGCGGAAGCCGCGCACTCGGATCGCGCGCAGGAAGATGCCGGAGTCGTCGAATTCGGTTGCCCGGAGGCGGGAATCGATGGCGCCCAGCGCGCGCAGCACGGCATGCGCCACGTCGGGAGTGACCGCCGGGTCCTCGTTCAACCGTCGCGCGACCACGTCGGTCAGGCGCGGTACGGTCTCCGCCGTCATGTCGACCGCGGGCTCCGGGCACACGTTGAAACCCCCTACACACCGCACCGCGGCGCGCCCCTCCCGACATTCGCGCGCGGTGTCACCGTCGAAAGCTGAGCGAAACGCTACCCGATCGAGCCGCATCCGCCCACCGGCGGTGGACGAGAGGAAGGAGATGCGAACCTGCCCGCGGGGATGGATATGGCCATCGAGCCGGCTGGGCCGCGACTCGATGTCCACCCCTCGGCCCAACCCCGGCGGGCAGCTCGATGGTGTCTCACCCGGTGTGGGTGGCCCGGTCGGAGCCGAACAGAACAGGATGCCAGACAACAGAATTCGGCGCAAGACGAATCGGTGCGCGAATCCGTCGCCCGCACAGCGTTTTCGGGCTGAAAGCCGTGGGTACCTGCGGAGCTGTCGGTGGGCTGGGGTAGAAATCCGAACAAGAGGATCAGGGGAGACGAGAATGACGCACGGACGTTCGGACGCCACCCGATGAACGCACCGTGGCCCGAGGAACGGGTCGGCGCGCTCGCGCCGGACGCGAGCTCGCTCGCGGCGGCGCGCGGCCTCGCGGACCGCTGGCGCGAGACCGGGTACCGCGACGAGGCCGTGTGGGGCCGGTGCCGGGGCAGCGGTCCCGAGCCGTACGCGACGATCGTCGATCTCTCCGGCCCCGCGTATACGTGCACCTGCCCGAGCCGCAAGTCGCCGTGCAAACACGCGCTCTCGCTGCTGCTGCTCTGGTCCCAGGGCGCTGTCGCGCCGTCGGCCGAGGTCGCGGAGTTCGCGGCGGAATGGCTGGCCGCCCCCGCGGCCCGCCCCGCGACGCCAGCGACGGCGCGCACGGCCAACCCCGCCACCGCGGAGCAGCGGCGAGTGCGCGTCACCGCCGGACTGGAGGAACTCGACATCTGGCTCGGCGACCAGGTGCGCACCGGCCTCGCCCAGGCCGATCGCTCCTACCACGCGTTCGAGGCGATCGCCGCGCGCATGGTGGACGCGCAGGCCCCCGGCGTCGCGGGCGCACTACGCAGGCTGCCGCTGATCATGGCGACCCGCGCCGACTGGCCAGAACCGGTGCTGCGCGAATACGCCAGGCTGCACCTGTTGGTGGCGGCGCACCGCCGCATCGACGACCTGCCGCCCGCGCTGCGCGCCAGCGTCCGCACCCACGTCGGCTATCCCAGCCCAGCCGAATCGGTGCGCGCCGAACCGGCCGTCCGCGATCAGTGGATGACCCTCGGCGTGCGCAGCACCGAGGACGAGCGGCTCTACACCCGCCGCACCTGGCTCTACGGCCGCCGGACGCACCGTTGGGCGCTGCTCGTCGACCACGCCTTCGGCGCACCCGCCTTTCCGGCCACCGCGCCCGTCCTCGGGAGCATGGCCGAAGCGGACCTGCACTACTACCCAGGCGCGGCGCCCCTGCGTGCGCTCTGGGGCGAGCGCCACGGAATCGACGAACCCTTCACCACCCTGCCCGCGGCCCCGACGGCCGCCGCCCCCACAGCGAAAGAGGTGGCCACATCCCTGGCCCCGACTGTCGCGGCGAAAGAGGCGACCGCATCCCTCGACGCCGCTCGCATCGGCGAACGAGACTCCCGTGCGCGTGCCGCAGCGATCGGGACGAAAGGCAGCCGTTCCGGAGCGGCAGGCGGCGCCGTCCGCGAGGCGCTCGACGCGCATGCGGCGGCGCTCGGTGCCGACCCGTGGGTGCGGTCGTGGCCGGTGCTGCTGCGCGACGTGGTTCCGGTGATCACGGACGCGGGCTGGCGGGTGGTCGACGCGCAGGGCGCGGCGCTGCCGCTGGCCCCTGCGGAACAACCGTGGACGCTCTCTGCGGTCTCCGGCGGGCATCCCGTCACGGTGCTGGGCGAGTGGACGGCGGATGGACTCGTCCCGCTCTCGGCGTTCGCGGTGGGCGAGATGATCGACGTGGAGAGCGAGCCCGCGCCGCACCGGGACTCCCCCGCGCCGAGCGCCGAGACCGACGACCTGATCTCGACGGCGCTGCTCGGCACCGCCCGCCGAGCCTTCGACCCCGCCCTGCTGCCCGCGCCCGCCGCAGCCGTCGCCGCTCGCCTGCGCACCGACCCGGCCTTTCTACTTCTCGAATCCGCCGCGCTACGAGACACTTTCGCGCGCGGCGGGGTCGCACCGCGGGATGCCGCCGCGCCACCGCCCGCGCCCGACGACGATCGCGCGCTGCTGCCCCGCGCCGCCGCGCGGCGACTGGCCGACCTGCTGCGCGACCGGTCCCGTTTCCTGCCCGAATGGTTCGCGGCCGCCGAACCGCACGATTTCCGCGCGCCCGATGCGCTGGCCGCAGAGCTGTTGGACGCGGCGAGCGCGCAGTCCGCACTGCGCGAACCGCTGCTTCGGCTGGCGGGCGCACGCGGCCGATGGCTCGCGCAGTGGCATCCGGAATGGCGGGAACTGCTGTCGGAGTTCGTCTTCGACACCGAAGCCGACGAGATCTGGCGCTACGGCGCCGCACCGCAACGACGCGCCTGGCTCGCCCGGCTGCGCGCCCGCGACGCCGACGCCGCGCGGGCCGCCCTGGCCGCCACCTGGGGCACGGAAACCGGCCAGGCCAGGGCCGAGCTGCTCGCGGTCCTCGGCGACGGCATCGCGGCGGCCGACGAGCCGCTGCTGGAGACGGCGTTGGACGACCGCCGCGCCGAGGTGCGCCGGACCGCCGCCGGACTGCTCGCGCTGCTTCCCGATTCGTCCTTCGCACACCGCATGCTGCGCCGCGCGGCCGACTGGATCGTCGTCGAGGCCGACGGGGCGGCGCTGCGGATCGCGTTGCCCGACCCGCTCGACGCCGACGTGCGCCGCGACGGCATCACCGATCGCGCCGTCGAATTCAGCTACCGCTGGAACGGAGTCCCCGACGTCACCGCGGGCCGCCTGCGCCAGCTGGTCGCCGCGACGCCGCTGCGGCACTGGACGGCCGTGCTCGGCGCACCCGAGCGAGCGGTGCGCGTCACGGTGGACGAGCGGTTCCGCCAGCCGCTGTTCGACGGCTGGGTGGATGCCGCACTGGCGCAACGGGATCCGTCCTGGGCCGCGGCGCTGTTCGCCAACGGCGTGCCCTCCGACACCGCGCTGCTGCGCCGCCGCGAGCTGTTCGCCTTACTGCCGGTGGACGAGCGCGTCCGGCACCTGCTTCGCCTCGACGGCGCCTGGCTCTCCGAGCTGGAGGCGCTGCTGCCCGCCGTGCCGCACCCGTGGCCGCAGCCCATGGCGCAACACGTGATCCTGCTGCTGTTCGAACGCGCCAGGATCGCCGCCCAGCGCGCGGGCGGGCACGGAACGGGCCCCGCCGCGCACCGATCCCTGCTCACCGCGGCATCGGTGCACCTGCCCGTCGACGCGGCGGCCGCCGTCGCCACGATCGCCCAGCGCTGCGACGATGTGGCCTGGGCCCGCGCCTTCGACCAGCTCGCCACCGACCTCACCCACCGCTCGGACATGCTCGAGGAGTTGCCGTGACCAGCACCGACGCCAGCGCCCTGCTGCGCCCGCACGCCGAACAGGCCTACGCCGAGGAATTGCGCGCGCTGGCCGCCGCCGACGACCGCCCGCGCCCGCCCTCCTGGCGGCTCTCGCCCTGGGCGGTGGTCACCTATCTGCTCGGCGGCACGCTCGATGACGGCACCGTGATCACCCCGAAGTACGTCGGCCCGCGCCGCCTCATCGAGGTCGCGGTCGCCACCCTGGCCACCGATCGCGCGCTGCTGTTGCTCGGCGTGCCCGGCACCGCCAAAACCTGGGTTTCCGAACATCTCTCGGCCGCCATCTCCGGTTCGTCCACGCTGCTGGTGCAGGGCACCTCGGGCACCGCGGAAGAGGCCATCCGCTACGGCTGGAACTACGCCAGGCTGCTCGCGGAGGGCCCGAGCGAGGCCGCCCTTGTGCCCTCGCCGGTGCTGACCGCGATGCGCACCGGCGCGCTGGCCAGGATCGAGGAACTCACCCGCATCCCGTCCGATGTGCAGGACGCGCTGATCACCGTGCTGTCCGAGAAGACCCTGCCGATACCGGAACTCGGCCGCGAGGTGCAGGCGGCCAAGGGCTTCAACGTGATCGCCACCGCCAACGACCGCGACCGCGGCGTGCACGAGCTGTCCTCCGCGCTGCGCCGCCGCTTCAACACGGTGGTGCTGCCGCTGCCCGCCGACGAGGAGGACGAGGTGGCCATCGTGACCCGCCGGGTCGCTCAGCTCGGCGCGGCGCTGGAACTGCCCGAGGTGCCCGCGGCCGCGGCGGAGGTGCGCCGCGTGGTGCGGGTCTTCCGCGAATTGCGTTCCGGCATGACGGCCGACAACCGCACCAAGCTCAAGTCGCCGTCCGGAACGCTGTCCACCGCGGAGGCGATCTCGGTGCTGACCAACGGGATCGCGCTGTCCGCGCACTTCGGCGACGGGGTGCTGCGCGCCGGCGACATCGCGGGCGCGCTGCTCGGCGCGGTGGTCAAGGACCCGGTGGCCGATGCCGCGGTGTGGACGGAGTACCTGGAAGCCGTTGTCCGCGAACGTCCCGACTGGGCCGACTTCTACCGGGCGTGCCGCGAGGTCACCGGCTAGGGATTGCGATGCACGTACCGGAGAACGATCGCACAGCGGGCGAGAGCGGCACACCTGGTGCCGGAATCCGTCCGCCCGACACGGTGACGCGCGTGTTCGGCATCCGGCACCACGGCCCCGGCTCGGCCCGCTCGCTCCGCTTGGCGCTGGAAGACTTCCAGCCCGACACCATCCTCATCGAGGGCCCCGCCGACGCCGATCCCCTGGTCGGGTTCGTCACCGCCGAGGGCATGGCCCCGCCGGTGGCGCTGCTCGCCTATGTACCCGATCAGCCCGCGCGGGCGGCGTTCTGGCCCTACGCGGTGTTCTCGCCGGAATGGCAGGCGCTCCGCTACGCCGCCGAATACGAAGTCCCCGTGCGCTTCTGCGACCTGCCGGGCAGCGCGGTGCTGGCCGCCGAGGCGGAGCCAGGCGACAGCGTCGACCCGCTGGCCCATCTCGCGGCCGCCGCCGGCTACGACGACGCCGAACGCTGGTGGGACGCGGTCGTCGAATCCAGCACCGACATCGACGTTTTCGACGCGCTCACCGAAGCGATGGCCGCGTTGCGCGAGACGCCCGCCACGGACCCGGACGAACAACCACGCCTGGACCCATCGCCGACGGACGACCTGCTGCCGGATCTCGAAACCCTCGGACCCGACTTCGAATTCGGCCGAACCGATTCGCCGTCGATCGCGCGCCGCCGTCGCCCCACCCCGGCCATCATCGACGCGCACACCCTGCGCCGCGAGGCCTACATGCGCCAGACCATGCGCAAGGCGCTCAAGGGCGGATCGCGTCGCCTAGCCGTGGTGTGCGGCGCTTGGCACGCACCCGCACTCGCGGGCAAGCTCGGTCCCGCCGCGCCGGATGCCCGGCTGCTCAAGGGCATGCCGAAGGTGAAGGCCACCGTCACCTGGGTGCCCTACACCCATTCCCGCCTCGCCGCGTCCTCCGGCTACGGCGCGGGCGTCGACTCGCCCGGCTGGTACCACCACCTGTTCACCGCCGCCGATCAGCCGATCGCGCGCTGGCTCACCAAGGTCGCCGGAGTGCTGCGGGCGCACGATCTCCCGGTATCCAGCGCGCACGTCATCGAGGCCATCCGGCTCGCCGAAACCCTTGCGGCGCTGCGGCGGCGACCGCTGGCCGGGCTCTCCGAGGTCACCGAGGCGGTGCGCTCGGTGATGTGCGGCGGCGACGAGACCATGGTGCACGTGGTGACCACCGAGCTGGTCGTCGGCGAAGCGCTCGGCGCGGTGCCGGAGAACGCGCCGACGGTGCCGCTCGACGCCGACCTGCGCGCCAGGGTGCGCAGGCTGCGGATGAAGCTGGAGCCCACGGCGCGCACCGTCGATCTCGATCTGCGCAAGGAACGCGAGCTGGAGCGGTCGCGGCTGTTGCACCGGCTGCGCCTGCTCGGCGTCGAATGGGGCGCGCCGACCACCGGGGAGGTGCGCAGCACCGGCACCTTCCGTGAGACCTGGACGCTGCGCTGGCGCCCGGAGTTCGCGGTCGCCGTCATCGAGGCCTCGCGCTGGGGCACCACGCTGCGCACCGCCGCCGAGGCCAAGATCCTCGACACCGCGCAGCGGCCGGACCGCACCCTCGGCGATCTCGCGGGCGCGCTGGAGCTGGCCCTGCTCGCCGATCTCGGCGGCGCGACCGCAGGACTGATCGCCCGGCTGGAGAGCGTCGCGGCGCTCGACCACGACGTCACCCACCTGCTCGCGGCGCTGCCCGGCCTGATCAGAACGCTGCGCTACGGCGACGTGCGCGGCACCGATACCAAGGCGCTCGCGCACGTGGCCGACGGGCTGCTCGTCCGCATCGCCGCGGGTCTCCCCGGCGCGGTGACCGGACTGGACGCCGACGCCGCCGCCGAGCTGCGCACCCAGCTGGACGCCGCGCACCTGGCGATCCACACCCGCGACGACACGTGGGCCACCGAGACCTGGCTGGCCGCGCTGGGCAAGCTGGCCGACCGCGAGGACGTGCACGGCGCGCTCGTCGGCCGGGCGGTGCGGCTGCTCAGCGACGCGGGCATCATCGACGACACCGATTCCGGCCGCCGCCTGTCGGCCGCGCTGTCGGTCGGGGCGACCCCGGCCTCGAAGGCCGCGTGGATCGACGGCTTCCTCGGCGGCCGCGGTCTGCTGCTCGTACACGACCGAGAGTTGTTGCGGCGCATCGACGACTGGCTGCGCGGACTGGACGACGACCAGTTCCTGGAGACGCTGCCGGTCTTACGCCGCACCTTCGGCGCCTTCGAGTCCGGCGAACGCCGTGCCATCGGCCGCGCGGTCGGCGACGCCGCGCGAACCCTTACGGCGGAGCAAGCGGGCGTGGACGTCGAACGCGGCCGCCGCGCCATGCGGACCGTCGCCGAGATTCTGGGAGTCACAGGATGATCCCGCACCCGCCGCGCCATGACACCACCGCCACCGCGCCACCGTGCGCGACGAACACAGCCGGACCGTGCGCGCCGTCGCCGAGATACCCGTTGTCGCGCCACGACACCGCCCGCACTGGGCGACCGTGCACGACAAACGCGGCCGGAGGCTGCGCGCCGTCACCGAACTCCCTCCGGCACAAGCCGATCCGCACCGCGATCCACTCCGTCCGTCGGCGAGGAGCCGCACTATGAGCCTGCCCGACGAAAACCCCTCCCGCCGTTGGCGTCTGGTCCTCGGCGCGGCGGCCGAACCCGAGCTCGGCGGGCTCGGCGGCGGGGACGACGTCGCCGTCGACCGCGCGCTCGGCGCTCTCTACAACACCGGCGACGAGCCCACCTCGGGGAAGCGGTCCGGCAGCCTCGGCGGCTCGGCGCCCCGGGTGGCGCGCTGGCTCGGCGACATCCGCACCTACTTCCCGTCCAGCGTGGTCGAGGTGATGCAGCGCGACGCCATCGACCGCCTGCAACTCACCGAATTGCTGCTCGAGCCCGAACTGCTCGCCGCCGTCGAGCCCGACGTGCACCTGGTCGGCACGCTGCTGAGCCTCAACCGGGTGATGCCCGAGACGACCAAGGCCACCGCGCGCACCGTGGTCGAACGGGTGGTGCGCGAGATCGAGCAGCGCATCGCCACCCACACCCGCACGGCCGTCTCCGGCGCGTTGAACCGGGCCGCGCGGATCAGCAGGCCGCGGGCGCGAGACATCGACTGGGACCGCACGATTCGCAAGAACCTGGCGAACTATCTGCCCGAGCACCGCACGGTCGTCCCGGAGCGGTTGGTCGGCTACGGCCGCAACACCCAGACGGTGCGCCGCGACGTCGTGCTCGCCATCGACCAGTCGGGGTCGATGGCGGCGAGCGTCGTGTACGCCTCGGTGTTCGGCGCGGTGCTCGCGTCGATGCGGGCGTTGCGCACGTCGCTGGTGGTGTTCGACACCGAGGTAGTCGACCTCACCGACCTGCTCTCCGACCCGGTCGACGTACTGTTCGGCACCCAACTCGGCGGCGGCACCGACATCAACCGGGCGCTCGCCTACTGCCAGACGCTGATCGCCCGTCCCGCCGACACACTCTTCGTCCTCATCTCCGATCTCTACGAGGGCGGCATCCGCGCGGAGATGCTGCGCCGGGTGCACGCCATGAAGGACGCGGGCACGCAGGTGCTGGTGCTGCTCGCGCTCTCCGACGACGGCGCACCGGCTTTCGACCACGACAACGCCGCCGCCCTCGCGGCGCTGGGCGTTCCGGCCTTCGCCTGCACGCCCGACCGCTTTCCCGACCTGCTCGCGGTGGCGTTGGATCGCGGTGACGTCCAGTCCTGGGCGGATGTGAACGCCGGAAGGCCGTGAGACCGTTCCAGGCCCTGTCTCGAAGTCCGGCCGGATGCATCCGTGATCTGGGCCGCGGAGGCGCCGGATGGGACGTCGAGACAGGGCCTAGACTCGCGACCGAGTCTCGGCACGCTGGAGGGGAGCACGCATGTTGCGCCGTGGTGAGGTGTTCGCCGGCTACGTGATCGAGCGCGAACTCGGGCGCGGCGGCATGGGAGCGGTGTACGCGGCGCGCCATCCCCGGCTGCCGAAGACGACCGCGCTGAAGCTGCTGCACCGGGAGATGTTCGACGACGAGGAGATCCGGCGGCGGTTCGAGCGGGAGGCGGATCTGGTCGCGCAGCTGGACCATCCGAACATCATCACCGTCTACGACCGCGGCATCGAGGACGAGCGGCTGTGGATCTCGATGCAATACGTGGACGGCCACGACAGCGCCGCGGTGCCGCCGAGCGCGATGTCACCGGAGCGTGCCGCGCAGATCGTCGTACAGACCGCGGGCGCACTGGATTACGCGCACGCGCGCAGCGTGCTGCACCGGGACGTCAAGCCCGCCAACATCCTGCTGTCCCGCTCGGCGGGCGTCGGCGCGGGCTTCGACGAGCGCGTGCTGCTGACCGACTTCGGCATCGCCAAACTGCTCGACGACACCGCCGGGCTCACCCGCACCGGGAATCTGACCGCGACCCTCGCCTACGCCGCACCCGAACAACTGACCAACGGACCGCTCGACCATCGCTGCGATCAGTACGCGCTGGCCTGCACGCTGTTCCGATTGCTCACCGGCGCAGGACCTTACGACGGCCCGAACCTGCCCGCGGTGCTCTACGGGCACATGCACGGTCCGATCCCGTCGCCGCGTGCGACCCGGCCGGAACTGCCCGCGGGACTGGACGCGGTGCTCGCCAGGGCGATGGCCAAGGGCCCGAACGACCGGTTCGACTCGTGCGGCGAATTCGCCGAGGCCGTCGTTCGCGCCCTGCGTGACCGAAGTTCCACCGCCGCACCGGAATCTGCCGCCCAGCCTGTATCGGGCCCGTCTGCCCGTCCGGCGCCCGCGCGACCGGCGCCGGGCCCGGCCACCCTCGCGCCGACCGAGCCGCCCGCGCGGTCCACAACGCCACCGGCCGTGACCATGCACGCGACCGCGTATCGCAGACAGCTGCACACCCAGGACGACGTGGTGCACGGCTGCCTGCTCGGCTCGGCCATCGGCGACGCTCTCGGCGCACCGGTGGAAAACATGCTGCTGCACCATATTCGGCAGCGCTACGGTCTGCGCGGCGTCACCGGCTCGCCGGACACCTACGAGGGCAGGATCTCCGAGGAGACCCAGCTGACGCTGTTCACGGTGGAGGCCCTCGTGAAGGGCTCGGTGCGGGCACGGGCGCGCGGCATCGGCGGCGCGACGCTGGGCATGATGCAGCAGGGTTTCCTGGTGTGGTTGCAGGGTCAGGGCGTCAGCATTCCCGAGCAGAAGGTCCCCCCGCACAGCGCGCTGGCCGCGCATCCGGAGTTGATGGGGCATCGCGGCACCACGCACGCCGCCATCACCGCGCTCCAGAAAGCGGCGGCGCGACGCGAACCCGCGCGTCCGCTGGGCACGAGGACCGAGCCGATCAACAATTCCAAGGGCTGCGCCGCGGCCGTGCGCGCGGTGCCCTGCGGCTTCGGCTACGCCGTGGACCGTGCGGGCGACGCCCTCGAGCACGTCTTCGAATTGGGTTGCGACGCCGCAGCGCTCACGCACGGACATCCCAGCGGCTGGCTGCCCGCCGGTGCGGTGGCCGCGCTGATCTACCTGCTCGGCCGCGGCGCGGAACTCGACGACGCCCTCGACCGGGTCCGCGCCGAACTGGCCCGCCACGACCACCACGAGGAGACCTCGACGGCGCTCACCGCGGCCGTCGACCTGGCCGCCGCCACGGCGCGCCGGACGCAGACCATGCCGCAGCCGGAGGACTTCGACGCCCTCGGCCGCGGCTGGATCGCGCCGGAAGCGCTCGGCATCGCGGTGTACGCCGCGCTGTGCGCGCAGGCCGTCGGCGGGACGCCGGAGAACATCTTCCGCGACGGAGTCCTGTTGGCCGTCAACCATTCCGGCGACAGCGACTCCACGGGCGCACTGTGCGGCAGCATCCTCGGCGCCCGCCACGGCCGCGCCGCCATCCCCGACCACTGGCGTACCGCGCTGGACGCCGCGCCCGTCATCGAGCGGTTGGCGGCCGACTACTGCACCGAGTTCGGACCGAACCCGCCGCGCGACACGCACGGCGAGCCCCCGTTCGATTGGTACACCCGCTATCCGGGATAGCGGGTGTACCGGTCAGATGTCCGCGATGGCGGCCAGCGGCGGGGTGCGCGCGGCCCGGATACCCGGCCACAAGGCGGCGAGGACGCCGACGACGGCCGAGGAGATCAGCACCAGGGTCAGCTGGCCCCACGGGATGTCGATCTGGTCGATGCCCAAATCCCGTAGCGTACGCAGGAATCCGACGCCGAGACCGATGCCGAGGATCACCCCGACGAGGGCGCCGAACACCGCGATCAGCATCGACTCGAGGTAGATCGTGCGACGCACCTGCGAGCGCATGGCGCCGACCGCGCGCAGCATGCCGATCTCCCTGCGCCGCTCCACCACCGAGAGCGCCAGCGTATTGATGATGCCGAGGATCGCGATCACCACGGCCAGCGCGAGCAGGCCGTAGAGGATGGCGAGCAGGGTGTTGATCTGACGGCCCTGCGCGCCCTTGAACTGCTCGCGGTCCTGCACCTGGACCACCGCGAACTGATCGGTCGCGTTCTCCAGGTCGGTGCGCATCTTCGCCAGGTCGGCGCCCGGCTTCGCGGTGACGAGCACGTAGAAGTTGTTCCGGAACGCGGGCGGGGTCACCTCTTCGAAGATCTTGGGCGGCACCACCAGACCGGCGAGCAACGGCGTGTTCTTGTAGACGCCCACGATGGTGACGGGGACCTTCTGATTCCGGTCCAGTGTGGTCAGCTCGATCTGCTGACCCGCCCGCCAACCGTGCTCGGACGCCTCCTCTTTCGAGACCATGATGTCGCGCTCGCCGAGCGCGTCGGTGCCCTCCAGAATCTCGTAGTTCAGGGCCCGGTCGATCGGGCCGTCGGGCGCGACGCCCTGCATCCGATCGTCACCGGCCTGCACGGCCACGCCGCGGAAGCCGATCACCTCGTCCGCCTCCGGCACCGCGGCGCGTACCGCGTCGGGCACTCCGAGCGGCAAGCCGAGCAGCTGCTGCTGCGGGCCCGAGAGCACGTACTCGGACTCGACACCCTTGTCGACGAGCACCCCGATACTGGCCTTGGCCGACGAGCCGAGCATGCCGATGGCCGACACCAGCATCAGGCCGAGGGTGAGCGCGAAAGCCGTCGCGGCCGTGCGGCGCGGGTTGCGCACGGCGTTGTTGCGCGCCATCCGTCCGATCGGCCCGAACGGACGAATCAGCATCCCGAGGCCGCCGACCACCGGGCGGGAGATCGCGGGCGCGGCGAGCAGCACGGCCAGGATGAGCGCCAGCGCGCCGACACCGACGGTCGCCGCCGCGCTGCCTCCGGTCGAGCGGGCGCCGAGCGCCACGAGCACCACGCCGAGGACCGCGAGCGCCGCGCCGACCGCGGTGCGAATCCGCAACGACTCTCCCGCGGACGCGAATTCCTCGCGCATCGCCTCCACCGGCGGGATCTTCGCCGCCCGGCGAGCGGGCGCGTAGGCGCTGATCACGGTGACGACGAGACCGACGAGCAGCGCGACCACCGCCGTGCGCGGCAGCACCGCCATGGAACCGGTGGGCAGGCCGAGGTCGAAGGCGTTGAGCACCGCGGAGAGCCCGAACGCGAGGCCGATGCCCGCCGCCAGACCGAGCGCGCTGCCGAGCAGGCCGATGACCAGCGCCTCGGCCACCACCGAGCCGCCGACCTGCGCGCTGCTCGCGCCGACCGCGCGCAGCAACGCCAGCTCGCGCAGCCGCTGCGCGACGATCATCGAGAAGGTGTTGTAGATGATGAACGTGCCGACGATCAGCGCGATCGCGCCGAACGCGAGCAGGAAGTAGTTGATGAAGTTCAGCGCCTGGGAGACTTGGGCTTTCAGGTCCGCGCGCACCTGCTCGCCGTTCTGCACCTTGAAGCCGGGCAGCGTCGCGGCGATGCGGTCGCGCAGCTCGTCGCCCGAACCTTCCGCCGCGATATCGATGAAGGCCACGTGCGAGCCGTCGGTGAACAACTGGCGGGCCTGCGCGTCGGAGAACAGCACGCCGATGAAACCGCCCGTATCGGAGGGCACCTCGTAGATACCGGTGACGGTCACGTCGAGCACCGGACGCTGCTGGGTGCTCTGGGACGGGATCAGGATCTTGGTCTTGTCCCCGATCTTCAACCCGGCGCGCTCCGCGCCGCCGCTGTTGAGAGCGATCTCTCCTGCGGCCGCGGGCGGCACGCCCTCGAGGAAGGTCTCCGGCTCGGCGACCGCGCGCTCCGGCGGGATGTAGGACTGGCCCCAGCTCGGCGCGCCACCGGTCTGCACGGGCTTCTTGCCCTCGGGGTCGAGCACCACGAGCGGACCCTGCACGCTGGGCGCGACCGCGCGCACGCCCTCCATCTGCGAGACCATGTCCACCACGCCGAGCGGAACGCCGAAGGACTGCTGCTCCTTCGGGCTCACCCGCACGTCGACGCCCTTGGCCTGGCTGGCGAACAGGCCGTCGAACGTGCGCTGCAAAGTGTCGGTGAAGACGAACGATCCGGCGATGAAGGCGGTGCCGAGCACCACCGAGAGCAGCGTCAACGCCAGCCGGACCTTGTGCGCGGCGAGGTTGCGCAGCGCGACCTTCCGCATCGGACTGCCCGACGTCGTACTCACGCCTGCTCCAGCGACTTCATCCGGTCCAGCACCGATTGCGGGGTGGGATCGCGCAGTTCGGACACGATGCGGCCGTCGGCGAGGAAGATCACTCGGTCGGCGAAGGACGCCGCGTGCGGCTCGTGGGTGACGATCACGACCGTCTGGCCGAACTCGTCCACCGCGGCGCGCAGGATCGACAGCACCTCCTCCGAGGCGCGCGAATCCAGGTTGCCGGTCGGCTCGTCGCCGAAGATGATCTCGGGTTTGCCCGCAAGCGCCCGCGCGCAGGCCACCCGCTGCTGCTGGCCGCCGGACAGCTCGCTGGGCCGGTGGTCGAGCCGGTCGCCGAGGCCGAGCCGCTTGATCACCGTGTCCAGCCAGTCCTGGTCGGCCTTGCGGCCCGCGATATCCAGCGGCAGCGTGATGTTCTCCAGCGCGGTGAGCGTCGGCACCAGGTTGAACGCCTGGAAGACGAAGCCGATGCGGTCGCGGCGCAGGCGGGTCATCTGCTTGTCGCCGAGGTCGGTCAGATCGGTGTCACCGATCCGCACCGTGCCCGCGCTGGCGCTGTCGAGTCCCGCGAGGCAGTGCATCAGGGTCGACTTGCCGGAGCCCGACGGCCCCATGATCGCGGTGAACTCTCGCCTCGCAAACTCGACAGTCACCCCGTCCAGCGCCCTGACCTGGGTATCTCCGGAGCCGTACAGCTTGGACAGGTCGACGGCACGAGCAGCCACCTCGGGCGTGGCCACCGTCTCGGCGGCATCGGTCCCCACAGCTTGCGAAGTCATGTCCTCCAGTTTGTCTGCCAACCCCGCCCCGCGCCATCAGGGATTCCCCCGAATCCCCTGGTCGTACTCCGAGTCCGCGCGACCGGTCAGCCCAGGGGCGCGGACCGCCACCACTTCTTCAGCTCGTCGAAACTGCTGGTGCCCGCGCTGTAGAGGAGGTAGGACGACCGATCCGGGTCATCGAGGAAGGTCGTCGCCATCTTCGGCCCGGCGTAACAGCACGCGTACAGCTCGTAGCTCGTGTACCGGACACCGTCGTTGACGTCGGTGAATTCTTTCTTCGACCCCAGCCCGTCGACGGCCGAGCGGACGTCCTTCGCGTTGCGGTAGCCGAAGACGACGAACCCCGACTCGCGGAAGGTGAAGCCGCCGCACAGCCACGCGCCTGTCCACTTGCCGAGGTCGAGGTCCGGGAAGTCCGAACGCTTCTCGCCGCGCGGGTCGACGCGGACGCACTTGTCGCCGTTGTAGATCGTGCCGCCGTCCTCGGCCGGGAGCAGATTCGGGAAGGCACGGCTCATGGCCTCGTACGGCGGCGCGACATCCTCGCTTCGGTTGATCAGCACGACGCCGACGACTGCGGCGATCACCAGAACCAGCGCCGCACCGCCCGCGGCGAGCAGCAGCGCGGTGTTGGAACGCCGCGGCGGCGGGTATCCCGCAGGGCCGACCTGCTGGGGATAGCCCGGCGGTAAACCGGACTGCGGATAGTCGGCCGGCAGCGGTCCCGACTGCGGATAACTGGGCACCGAATTCGGTTGCCCGGGCGCCACGCCCGGCTGCGGATAACCCGGTGGCGCAGCGCTCGGCGAATACCCGTGCGGCTGTGGTCCGTGTGGCTGCAATGCTCCCCCTCCATCGAACGATCAACCGGGACCTTAGCGCCGACGTTCGCGGTCCGCCTATTTCAGGATCAGGAGCGCGGATTTCTCTATGCGGTCGGCGATTTCGGAGTACGAGGCGTAGCCCATGCCCGCGCGGACGAGCGCGCCCGCGTAGAGGAGTTCGAGTGATTCGACGACGTCGGCGTCGGCGTCGGGACCGAGCGCGCGCAGGATGCGTTTGCGGATCTCGGCGCCGATGCGGTCGCGCAGGTGCGCTACGTCGGGGTCGCGGCCGAGCAGGGCGCTGGTGACGGCGCCGGAGAGCTCCTGTTCGTCGGCGACGAGCATGGCGATATTGCGCAGTTCGGCGACGACACGGGCATGGGGGTCGTCGGACTCGCTCGCCGGGGACGGCGAGGCGACCAGGCGACGCCAGAAGATCTCCGCGACCAGGTGTTCCTTGGAGGAGAAATAGGTGTAGGCGGTGGCGGTGCCGACCCCGGCGGCCGCGGCGACCAACCGGATGGTCATACCGGCGAAGCCCTCGCGGGCCAGCACCTCCACCGCCGCCTTGGTGAGCTTGTCGACAGTGTCGGCCTGTTTCCCGCTGAGGCGACGCCGGGTCGCCTCCAGCATGATGGAATCACCTTCGGACATGTGTCCAGACACTATCAGCCCTCCGTTAATTCTTGGCGGCTGCCACCCCGGCCCGGCGGCCGTAGAAGCTGCCGTCGCCGAGCGAAGCCCCGCTGACGTATCCGCCCGCGCACAGCCCCGAGGTGCAGCGCCCCGCGGCGTACAGTCCGGCGATCGGCTCACCGGAGACGTGCAACACCCGCGAGTCCAGATCGGTGCGCAGCCCGCCGAGGGTGAAACCCGCCGTGAAGTTGCGCATGTCGAAAGCCGCCAACGGCGTGCCGATCAGGCGCACCCATTCCGGTTTCTTGCCGAGCAGCGGATCCTTGCCGTCGGCCGCGTGCCGGTTGTAGGTCTCGACGGTGGATTGCAGCGCCTTCTCCGGCAGACCCATCTCCGCCTCGAGCTCGGCGACCGATTCCGCCGCCCAGGTCGGCGGCTGCCGGAAGAACGGCGTCGCGGTCACCGTCTTCAGCGCCTCCTCGTAGGAGGCCTCGTCGATCACCAGATACGCCTGGTTCTCCTGCTGGATCAGCGTGGCCTGCCCGATCCGGCCGGGATAGGTGTCCTCCGGGATGTAGCGCTGGCCACGCCCGTTCACCAGGATGCCGCGCACCAGCAGCTGCGGGTCGCCGAAGAACGCGACCTCGGTGGCGTCCATGTGGGCCAGATCCGCGCCGAGCGCCTGCGCCACCCGGATGCCGATGCCGTCGTGCTCCTCGATGGCGGCGGCGGGCCTGCCGATCAGGCGCGGCGCGTACCCCTCCACCATCTGTGCGGCGTAGGCGAAGCTGCCGGTGGCGAGCACGACGCCGCGTTCGGCGCGCACCGCGATCTCCTTGCCGAAGTGCGCGGCGACCACGCCGACCACCCGATCGTCGTCGTCCACGATCAGCCGCCGGATGCGAGTGTCGTATTCGACTCGTACGCCGAGGCTTTCGGCGGTCTCGGCCAGTGGCTTCATGAGCATGTAGCCGCCGCTGCGCTGACCGATCCGTTTGTCGGCGTACTGCGGAACATGTCCGCGCGGCGCGGGCGTCGCCAGTGCGTTGAAGGGCGCGGCGTTCTCGCCGCCGGAGTACATCAGACCCTCGTCGTGCGGCGGCTCCCAGCCGGGTTCGCCCCAGAACGCCTCGCGGAACGGCACGCCGCACGCGACCAGCCAGTTGTAGTGCTCGACGCTGTTGCGGCAGTAATCGCCGATCTTGGCCGCGTCGACGCCCGGCCCGAGCGCGGCGAGCAGGAACTTCTCCATGTTCTCCGGGCTGTCCTCGAAGCCGAGGGCCCGTTGCAGCGGCGTGCCGCCGCCGAGGTAGATGAACCCGCCCGCCATCGCCGCCGCGCCGCCCCACCCGCCGGAGCGTTCCAGGATCAGCACCTCGGCGCCTGCTCGCGCGGCCTCGATGGCGGCGCACACGCCTGCGATGCCGTACCCCGCGACGACGACATCGGCGGCGTGGCCCCATTCGGAGACCTCGCTGACACGCAGTGGACGGATGGACTTGGCGTCAGTCATTTATTCGCTTCCTCGGGCTGTCAGGCGTTCTCGGGCTGGTCGGCGGCGGCGCGGGCGGCCTTCTTCTGCTGCGCCACGATTGTTCCCACCAGCAGGTCCAATTTGGTGCCGTTCGGCCAACCCACGTAATGGCACAGGAACAGCGCGATCTCGTGCAGTTGCTCGTCGGTGAGTTCGCCGTTGCGCAACGCGGCGCCGATCTGGATGCCCGCGGTGTCCATCAACCCCTGCGCGGTCAGCGCGCCGAGCAGCAGCAGGCGGCGGTCGCGCACGGTCAGGCCGGGGCGCGACCACACGTTCGCGAAGAGGTGATCGGCGGTCATCGCGAAGTGGTCGCCGGGGTAATCCTGGAATTCGGTGCCGTAGACCTCGGCCATCTTGGCCAGCCCGCGCTGACGGACGGTGTCCGGCGAGCCATTGTCGTTGTCGCTCATGCCTGCACCTCGCTGGCGCTCGGCTCCGGCATGCGCGAAGCGCACTGGCACACGATTCGCTCACTACGTTCGCTCATGCCTGCACCTCGCTGACGCTCGGCTCCGGCATGCGCGAAGCGCACTGGCACACGATTCGCTCACTACGTTCGCTCATGCCTGCACCTCGCTGGCGCTCGGTTCCGGCATGCGCGAAGCGCACTGGCACATGAATCGCTCACTTCGTTCGCTCATGAATTCCGCCTTTCGAAGGTGTTGCCGCCGACGCCGAGACCGGGTCCGAGGCGCTCGAGCGCCAGGCGGGCCAGCGGCAAGTCGAGATCCAGCCGGTCGCCGAGTTCGAGCGCCAGGCCGAGATCCTTCTCGCCGAGGTCACGTACGTGGGCCAGGATGGGCAGCCAGAAATCGTCCGGTTCGATCGGCGCGGTGCGATCGCGCAGCATGATGGCGCCGGGGCCGCCGGTGACCGCGTCGGAGTGCCGGACGATCTTGCCCAGCGTCGTGATGTCGAGTCCCGCGGCCTCGGCGAGCCGTTGCGCCTCGGTCGCCGCGCTGAAGGCGACGAAATGCAAGAGGTTGCGCGCCAGCTTCATTCGCGTCCCCGCGCCGACCTCTCCCGCGTGCACGACGAGGTCGGCGAAGCAGCCGAAGGGCTCGCGCACCCGCTCGAAGGCCGCCGCGCTACCGCCGACCATGACCGCGAGCCGACCCAGTTTCGCGCCGGGCGCGCCGCCGCTGATGGGCGCGTCGACCAGGTCGAGCCCGCGCTCGGCGCAGGTGACCGACAGCTCCTCGGCCGTCCGGTCGGCGATCGTGGAGTGCACCGCGATCACGGTTCCCGGCGCGGCGACGCCCGACAACTCGGTGACCACGGCGCGCACCTGCGCGTCGTCCAGCACCGCGACGGAGACGACGTCGGCCGCCGCGGCGACCCGCGCGATCGAATCCGCCACCGCCGCACCCGCTTCGGCGAACGGCTGCACCGCCTCGGGCCTGGTGTCGCACACCGTGAGCCCGCCCGGCCAGGTCAGCAGCCGGTGGGCCATCGGCGCGCCCATATTGCCGAGACCGATGAATCCCACGCGTAGCGGTGCGTTCATGAGCGGAAGATCTGTCCGCCGTCGACATTGAAGATCTGCCCGGTGACCCACGCCGCGTCGTCGGAGAGCAGGTACAGGCAGGCGCCGACGAGATCCTGCGGCGTGCCCATGCGTTTGAGCGGCAGCCGCTTGATCATGTCGTCCACGATGACGCCCGGCGTCACCGTCTTGGTCGCCTCGGTGTCGATGGGCCCCGGCGCGATGGCATTGATCCGGATCTTCGAAGCGCCCAGTTCGAAGGCCAGTTGCTGGGTGAGTCCGTTGACGCCGACCTTGGCCAGGCCGTAGAAGCCGGAGTACACCCAGGCGGCGGTGGACGACTGGTTGACGATCGACCCGCCGCCCGCGCGCACCAGGTGCTGGAACACGGCCCTGGTCATGTTGAGTGCGCCGTCCATGTTCACCGACATGAACTTCTTGTAGTAGTCCCACGGCACGGTGAGCAGGAGGTCGAGTTTCATCTCGCCGTAGATGGCGGCGTTGTTGACCAGGTGGTTGATCGCGCCGAACTCGCCGACGGTGAATTCGGCCAGCGCCGTGGCGGATTCGGGTTCGGCGACGTCGACCTCGCCGAACACCGCGGTGCCGCCCGCCGCCGCGATCTCGGCGGCGACGGTCTTGCCGCGCTCGACATTACGGTCGGCCACAACGACTTTCGCGCCCTCCTCCGCGAGCGCCTTGGCGTAGGCCGCGCCGATGCCCTGCGCGGCGCCGGTGACGATGACGGATCTTCCTGTGAATCGCCCCATGGGGTCGGCTCCTCCACATCTCTGCCGATCGGATTGCGGTCCGGCGGGTTTCAGCCCGCGGCGGCGATCAGCTTGGTTTCCAGGTATTCCTCGAAGCCGGCCACGCCCATCTCGCGGCCGATGCCGGACTGCTTGTAGCCGCCGAACGGCGCGTCGGCGGAGTACCAGACGCCGCCGTTGACGCTGAGCGTGCCGGTGCGCACGCCCTCGGTGACGCGCCGGATCCGCTCGGGATCGACGCCCCACACCGAGCCGGACAACCCGTAGGGGGAATCGTTGGCGATGCGGATGGCGTCCTCGTCGCCGTCGTGCGGGATGATCACCAGCACCGGTCCGAAGATCTCCTCGCGCGCGACGGTCGCGCTGTTGGGCAGGTCGGCGATCAGCGTCGGCTCGACGAACCAGCCGCGCTCCCGGCCCGCGGGCCTGCCGCCGCCGACCACGATCCGCCCGCCCTCGGCCCGCGCCGTGTCCAGGTAGCCGAGCACCCGATCACGTTGGCGACGCGAGATGAGCGGCCCGCAGACGGTGCCGGGATCGGTGGGATCGCCCGGCTTCATCCGGCCCATGGCGGCGGCGGCCACCTGCACCGCCTCGTCGTAGGCCGCGCGCGGCACCAGCAGCCGGGTGGTGAGCGCGCACCCCTGTCCGGCATGGACGCACACCGAAAACGCCGCGACGCCAACGGCTCCGGCGAGATCGGCGTCGTCGAGCACGATGAACGCGGACTTGCCGCCCAGCTCGAGGAAGGTCTTCTTCAGTGTGGGCGCGGCGGCGGCCATCACCAGCCTGCCGGTCTGCGTCGAACCGGTAAAGCTGATCAGATCCACCCGCGGGTCCACCGAAAGGCGCGCGCCCAGACCATGATCGGACGAGGTCACGATGTTCACCACGCCGGGCGGGATGTCGGTCTGTTCGGCGATGATCGCGCCGACCGCCGCCGCGCACCACGGCGTATCGGGAGCGGGCTTGAGCACCACCGTGTTTCCCGCCGCGAGCGCGGGACCCAGCTTGGCGAAACCGATCTGGTGCGGGAAGTTCCACGGAATGATCGCGCCCACCACGCCGACCGGTTCGCGGCGCAGTGTCCGGCGCGTCTTGATGCCCATCGGCGCCGCGACGCCGAGATCCGTTTCCCACTCGTAGTTCTCGGCCAGCCCTGCCGCGAACGCCAGATCCGCGATCGGCCCTTCCAACTGCGGACCCCTGGTGAGCATGACGGGGGCGCCCGCCTCGGCGACGGTGATTTCGCGCAGCGCCTCGACCTCGCCCTGCAACGCGACCCGCAGCTGTTCCAGGCAGCGAGCGCGGAAGGCGTGGTCACGGGACCACGCGGTGTCGTCGAACGCGGTGCGCGCGGCGGCGATCGCGGCGTCCATATCGGCGGCGTCCGCGTTCGCGGCGACTCCGACGACCTCCTCGGTCGCGGGATTCACCGTCTCGAACACGCCGTCGCCGCCCTGGCGGAGCTTGCCGTCGATCAACAGACGCGCACCGTCGGCGGGCAGGAGACTGCTCATGGTGGCTCCGATACTGTCTGGACAGGTGTACGGAATATAGTCCAGTCGCACTCTGGCACGCAAGAACATGTTTCACTATCAACGACCGGACAGGTGCGGGATCGGACCTTGAATGTCACCGATCCGTTGTCTCGATATGCGAGCGCTGGTACTGTCCAGACACATGTCCAGCTATGTGTCTTCGCGGACGGCGCTCAGCTCTGTCCAGCGCGAGAACTCGTTACGGATCAATCGGAGATCACCATGACGCCGGCCTCGCTGGAACCGCTGACCTTCGACCCGTACGACTACCGCTTCCACGAAGATCCGTACCCCACCTACCGGCGGCTGCGGACCGAGGCGCCGCTCTATCACAATCCCGACCTGGACTTCTGGGCGCTCTCCCGGCACGCCGACGTGACCGCCGGATTCCGCGATGCGGCCCGGCTCTCCAGCGCCAACGGCGTCTCGCTGGACCCGGCCGCATGGGGCCCGCACGCACACCGGGTGATGTCCTTCCTCGCCATGGACGACCCCCGGCACATGCGGATGCGCAAGCTGGTCTACAAGGGTTTCACCCCGCGCCGGGTCGCGGAGATGGAAGACCGCATCCGCGAGATCACCCTCGGCTATCTGGAGCCCGCGCTGGCGCGCGAAACCTTCGACTGGATCGAGGATTTCGCGGGCAAGCTGCCGATGGACGTGATCTCGGAGCTGATGGGCGTCCCCGAACAGGACCGCGCCGAGATCCGCCGCCTCGCCGATCTCGTCGTGCACCGCGAAGACGGCGTGCTCGACGTGCCGATGGCCGCGGTGGACGCCTCGCTCGAGCTGTTCGGGTACTACACCGACCTGGTCGCCGAGCGCCGCAGCGCACCAGGCGACGATCTGGTCTCCGCGTTGCTCGACGCCGACATGGACGGCGATCGGCTCAGCGATCAGGAAATCATCGGCTTCATGTTCCTGATGGTGGTGGCGGGCAACGAGACCACCACCAAACTGCTCGGCAACGCGCTGTACTGGGCGGCACGCCATCCCGGCGAATACGCGAAGGTGGCGGCCGAGCCCGACTTGGTGCCGGACTGGGTGGAGGAGACGCTGCGCTATGACACCTCCAGCCAGATCGTGGCCCGCACCGCCGTCGTCGATCTCGACTACCACGGCGCGACGATCCCGGCGGGCGCGAAGGTGCTGCTGCTGATCGGTTCGGCCAACCGCGATTCCGCGGCCTTCGACGACGCCGACACCTACCGCATCGACCGGCCGGACAAGGGCAAGCTCGCCAGTTTCGGTGCGGGCGTGCACTTCTGCCTCGGCGCGCACCTGGCGCGTCTGGAAGCCGTTGTGGCGCTTCGCGAATTCGCCGCCCGGGTACCCGCCTACCGCGTCCTCGACAGCGGCATCGTGCGCGTGCACTCGACCAACGTCCGCGGCTTCGCCGCCCTTCCCCTAGTAGTGGAGAGCTAGATGCCCCGTTACGAACCCCACCCTGCCCGCAGGCCCTCGCTGATCGCGGGCGCGTCCTCCGGCATCGGCGCCGCGACCGCGCTCGCGCTCGCCGAGCTCGGTCATCCGGTCGCGCTCGGCGCGCGGCGCGTCGATCTCTGCGAAGAACTCGCGGCCAAGATTCGCGCCGACGGCGGCACCGCCTTCGCCCACCGGCTCGACGTCACCGACGCGGATTCGGTCGACGAGTTCGTCACCGCGGCCGAGCGCGAACTCGGCCCACTCGAGATCCTGGTGTCCGGCGCGGGCGACATCGAATTCTCGCTGGTGCAGGAGATGGATCCGGAACGATTCCTGCGCCAGGTCGAGGTGCACCTGGTCGGTGCGCAGCGGCTGGTGCACCGCGTGCTGCCCGGCATGCTCGCCAGGCGGCGCGGTGACGTGGTGCTCATCGGGTCCGACTGCGCGCCCGAGCCCAGGCCGCGCACCGGCGCGTACAGCGCGGCCAAGGCCGGGCTGGAGGCGATGGCGGTGCAGTTGCGAATGGAGTTGGAGGGCACCGGCATTCGAGCCTCGGTGGTGCGACCCGGCCCGACGCTGACCAACATGGGCATGAACTCCACACCGGAGGTCGTCGGACCACTGCTCGAGGACTGGAAGGTGTGGGGGTTCGCAAGACACCCGCACATGCTGCGAGCGAGCGATCTCGCGGCGGCGGTGCTGGCCGTGGTGTCGGCGCCACGCGGGGCGCACCTGGTGCTCGTCGAGGTGCAGCCCGAGGCGCCGCTGCGTCCGATGCCGAGCGCTACAGAGCCCAACCCCTAGCGCCGCCGCGCCGAATTCCGAGCGCCGCCGCGCCGAATTCCCAGCGCCGCCGCGCCAACATTGCAGCGCCGCTGCCCGATCACGAAGAACCCTGCGTGAGACAATAGTAACGTGTTCTAATTCCATACCGAGGGACGCGCCCGACGCACCGCGGGCGCGCGTCGCAATCGCACGCCTTGGAGACACCCGATGAGCGAACGAAGTGAGCGATTCATGTGCCAGCGCGCATCGCGCATGCCGGAACCGAGCGTCAGCGAGGTGCAGGCATGAGCACTACCCACGCCACGGACCGGACGACGGCGACTCTGCCGCCCCGGATCACCGCGGAGCTGATCGCGCGACTGACCGGCATGGTCGCCGCCGAGTCCGGCGCGCACGGCCGCGCGCCGTTCCCGATGACCGAGGTCTACACCGGAGCCCACGTCGGCGACCTGCCGCAATCCCGGCCCGAGGACATCACCGAGGCCTTCGCCGTCGCCCGTGCGGCGCAGCGGGAGTGGGCGAGCTGGCCGTTGCGCCGCAGGCTCGCGGTGTTCGAGCGGGCGCACGAGCTGATCCTGCGGGAGGGCGAGACGATCGCCGACCTCATCCAGATCGGCTGCGGCAAGACCCGGCGCATGGCACTCGAGGAATCCTGCGACGTGCCGATGGTCATCAGCCACTACCTGAAGACCGCGCGCCGGGTGCTGCGGCCACGGCGGCGCGGCGGCCCGATCCCGCTGGTGACCACCTCGTTCGAGGAGCACCGGCCCAAGGGCGCGGTCGCGGTGATCGCGCCGTGGAACTTCCCCTTCGCCATCGCGCTCTCCGATTCGGTGCCCGCCCTCATCGCGGGCAACGCCGTGGTGCTCAAGCCGGACAACAAGACCGCGCTGTGCGCGCTGTTCGGCGTCGAACTGCTGTATCGGGCGGGCTTGCCGCGCGGGCTGTTCCAGGTCGTCTGCGGCACCGGCCCCGACGTCGGGCCCACGCTGATCGGCGGCTCCGATTTCGTCATGTTCACCGGTTCCACCGCCACCGGGCGGGTGGTCGGCGAGCAGGCGGGCCGCCACCTCATCGGATGCAGCCTCGAGCTGGGCGGCAAGAATCCGATGATCGTGCTGGACGACGCGAATCTCGACGAGGCGGTCGCGGGCGCGGTCTTCGCGGTATTCGCCAACTCCGGCCAGGCTTGTATGCACATCGAGCGGATTTACGTGCACGAGCGGATCCACGACGAATTCCTGCGCCGCCTGGTCGCCGCGGCCGAGGATCTCGGATCCAAGATCGGCGCCGCCTACGACTACGCGCCGGAATTCGGCTCCCTCGTCTCGGCCGACCAGCTGGCCAGGGTGGCCGAGCACGTGGCGGACGCGCGCGCCAAGGGCGCGACCGTGCACACCGGCGGCCGGGCCCGCCCCGACATCGGACCGGCCTTCTACGAGCCGACCGTGTTGACCGGCGTCACACCCGAGATGGCCCACGCGAAGGCGGAGACCTTCGGACCGGTGGTGAGCGTATATCTGTTCCGCGACGAAGCCGAGGCCGTCCGCCTCGCCAACGACACCGACTACGGGCTCAACGCCAGCGTGTGGACGGGCGATCTGGCCAGGGGCAGGCGGATCGCGGGCCGGCTCGAGTCGGGCAATATCAATGTCAACGACGGCTTCGTCACCACCTACGCCGCCAAGGCCACGCCGTCGGGCGGGGTGAAGCAGTCCGGGGTCGGCACCAGGCACGGCGACCAGGGCTTGCTGAAGTACACCGACACGGTGAACATCGGCGTGGTGAAACGCCAGGTCCTGGCCGCCCGCGCCGGAATGCCCTACGAGAACCAGGTCAAGACCACCCTCACCACACTGCGGTTGATGCGGCGAACGCGGCTGCGCTGACCCGGACCCGGCCGCGCCGGACGACCCTGTACGCCGGGGTCGTCCGCCGCGCCGATCCGGTAGCGTGGCGCTCGGGGTGGACCCACCGAATCACAGAATTGGCAGGTGCGAGACGAGTGAGCATTCGGGATATTCCGCTACAGACCCTGACCGGTGCGCCGACGACGCTGGCCGAGCTGGCCGGTGACAAGGCGGTGCTGCTGGTCAACGTGGCGTCCAAATGCGGTCTGACACCGCAGTACTCGGCGCTGGTCGACCTGCAGCGGACGTACGGCGGGCGCGGGTTCACCGTGATCGGCGTGCCGTGCAACCAGTTCATGGGCCAGGAACCCGGTTCGGCCGAGGAGATCCAGGAGTTCTGCTCCACCACCTACGGCGTCGACTTCCCGCTGCTGGAGAAGGCCGAGGTGAACGGCGAGAACCGACACCCGCTCTACCAGGAGCTGGTCGAGACCGCCGACGCCGAGGGCGCGGCGGGCGACATCCAGTGGAACTTCGAGAAGTTCCTCATCGACCGGGACGGCAAGGTGGCGGCACGGTTCCGCCCTACCATGAAACCCGAAGACCCGACCGTCGTTTCGGCCATCGAAGCGGCGCTCTAGAACCTGTTGCGCGCGGCCCGCTTTCGCGGGCTGCGCACCTCATCGGATCTGGTCAGGGACGCAGGCGACGAGTCGCCGATGCCGCTGCGCTCGCGACGAGTCGCTGACACACAGCTTCTCTGGCGACGAGTCGCTGACAAGCTCTCTAGGGGCGAGTCGCTGATACAGTTCTCAACGCCGCCGTGAACCAGTCGAAGATCTCGGCGAGTTCCTGCGGTGCGGGCCACCCGTTGACGGCGGCGACAAGCCGCCAATACCGCTCCACCCGTGCGTCATTGGCGATCGTCAGCCGCTCCAGGAGCCAGCGGCGCAGGGCGGCGTCGTCGGCGCGGCCGAAGGTGCGGGCGTAGCGCGCGGTCAGCTCGTCGACCACCTCGGCCGCCCCGGGCCCGTCCGGAGCCGTGCCCGCGGCAAGCGCCGCGCCGACAAGGTCGCGGACGGCCTCGGTCAGCTCGTGGTGCAGTCCGGTGGTGTCGCCGTTCGCGCGCTCGCGAGCCTGGTACTCGGCCATCCGACGCACAGCAGCACGGAAATCCTCGTCCTGGGCAAGTTCCGCCAGTTCCATCCAGGCCCGAACCTGTTCGGGCGCGGGGTCTTCCGGCAGATCGGGCACCGTCGCGCGGAGCAGTTCGACGAGCTCTGGATTCGCGTCGACACCGCCGAAGGCGTCGTCGACAAAGTCATGGATGATCCTGCGGCGCTCGGCGTCGGTGAGCGTGGCCAGTCGGTGCATGGTGTTCATCTCCTCGGTGTCGGTGGCCCGCTGCGCGACCGCGCGCAACACCGCCCGCCGCTGCCGCAGGATCCGGATCTGGAGGTCGACGGCGTCGGCATGGGCCGCCGCCACCTCGGACACGGTGCGTTCCCGCGCCAGTACCTGGCGCACGGTGTCCAGGTCGAGGCCGAGGGCGCGCAGGGTGCGGACCAGTTCCAGGCGGGCGATCGCGTCGGAGTCGTAGCGGCGGAAGCCGTTCGGGCCGATGGCGGACGGCGCGACGATCCCCCGGTCGGCGTAGAAGCGGATGGTCTTGACCGTCAAGCCGGTGCGTCGCGCCACCGCGCCGATCGAGAGGAGCGTGTCGTCGTCCATGTCCGACAGCCTGGCGTCTCCCCTCGGTGGAGAGGCAAGCCCAGGATTCGACGCGGTCAACTCAGCGGCGCGGTGTGCCACCAGTCCATGAATTCCTCCTGGGTGGCGATGAATCCGACGCTGTACATCAGGAAGTTCTCCCGCTTCTTGGCGCTGGTGAACACGGTGATCATGCGGGGCCGCTTGGCGGCGGGGTGGCCGTCGAGCAGATAGTTCGTGTAGGTCTCGCGGCCGTGCTGAGCGGTGGAGCGGGTGTGGCCGGGCAGCGAGCCGACGGCGGCCTGCACGTCCTCGGGCGAGCGGTAGACGAACAGCTCGTAGCTGGCCTTGTTCGGGCCGCCGAAGCAGTACCAGTACGCGGTGAAGTTGCCGAAATCCGGTGCGCCCGCGTCCATCGCGTTCGCCGAACCCTCCGGTTTGGCGAAGCAGGTGGACCCGTTGTGACCGGGGCCGGTGTGCACGACGTTGTCCTTGTCCACCTCGGGGGTCATGCCGGGAAATGCCTTGCTGATCAAGTCGATGTCGTCCACGAGAGAGCCGGACTCGTCGTGTTTCTTCGAGGTGGTCGGCGCCGCGGTGGTCTTCGCGGGGCGTTGTGTGGACGGCGACGGCTCGACGGTGCTCGACGGTGCGGCCGAGCTGCCCGGCTCGGACCCACGGTCGACGACCAGCGCGGTGACGGCGAGAATCGCGAGCGCGGCGCCCACGGCAGTGCCGATCACCGCTGTGCGGCGCGATCGGCGGGACGGCGTGGGTCCGCGGCCGTGCTGTTGCGCGGCGTGGCCGCCCGAGCGGTTCGAATGCGCCTGCGCCCCAGCAGAACCCGGTGCGTGGATCGCGCCGCTGTGCGCGCGCGACGGCTGCTGAGCGCCGAGCGCGTCCGCACCGGAAACGAACGCGGAGGACCGCGGCGGATACTCCTGCCAGGACCCCTGCTCGCCCGGCACGCCGGGCGAGGCCCCTTGGCCGTGGGTGCCGGGGGCCGTGCGATACCCGGGACCGGTGGCGGGCGCGGGTCCCGAGGCCACGGGCGGAGTCGGGTAGCCGGGCGTCGTCGGCGGGGCCGGACGCGGCGGCGACCACTGCGGCGGCGCCGCCTGCGGCCACGCGCCGGAGCCGTTGCCGAAACCGTTGTCCGCCAGCGGGAAAGGACCGGACGCCGGTTCGGTGAACGCCCGCCGCGCCGCCTCGGCGAACTCCGCGCACGAGCCGAAGCGGTCGTCCGGACGCTTGGCGAGCGCGCGCAACAGCACCGCGTCCAGGGCGGGCGGCAGACCGGGCCGGACGGTGCTCAACCGCGGCGGCGGCTGTTGCATGTGCCCCTGGATGACCGCGACCGGATTACTCGCCTCGAACGGCACGGTTCCGGTCAGCATACGAAACAGGCTGCACGCCAACGAATACTGGTCCGAGCGGTGATCGAGCACCGCGCCGGAGAGCTGCTCGGGCGAGGCGAAAGCCAGGGTGGCGGTGAAGGTTCCGGTCTGGGTCAGTTTGCCGGTGTCGTCACGGAAACGGGCGATGCCGAAGTCGGTGAGGAACACCCGCTCCAGCCCGCCCTCGGCCCGCTCCAGCAGGATGTTGGCGGGCTTCACATCCCGGTGCAGCACGCCCTTGCCGTGCGCGAAGTCGAGCGCCTTGGCGGTCTCGGCGACGATCTGCACCGCGCGCTGCGGCGGCAGCACGTGGGCGTCCAGCGACGCCGCATCGACACCCTCGACGTACTGCATGGAGATCCACAGCTGCTCGCCTTCGACACCGCGGTCGAACACGGTGACGATATTCGGGTGGTCGAGCTGGGCGACCAGATCGGCCTCCCGCTCGAACCGGGCCCGAATCTCGGTGTCGAAGAACAGCTCTCGATTGAGCAGCTTCAAGGCCGTCCATCGCGGCAATCGCGGATGCCGCGCCAGATACACCGATCCCATGCCCCCGCGCCCGAGGAGGCGTTCGACGGTGTACCCGGCGAAAACCGCTCCGTTGTCCAGCATGCGTCAGTTCAGCGGCGCCGACCGCCACCAGCGCAGCACCTCGTCGATGGTGCCGACGATGCCGTCGGTGTACATCAGGAACTGCGCACGGTCCGGGTCGCCGGTGAAGACGGTGACCATCTTCGGGCCGCTGTTGTCGAATTTGTAGTTGGTGTAGGACTTTCCGCCGTTGCTGTCGGTCGACTTGGCGGCGTTCGACGGCAGGTTGTTCAGCGCTGCCTGCGCGTCGGCGGCCGACTTGTAGACGTAGATGGTGAAGAACGGATCGTCGTTGTTGCCGCCGCCGAAGCAGTCCCACTGATAGGCCCAGTTGCCGAAATCCGGTGTGCCGTCGGTGGGTACCGAAGGCCGGTCCGGCGAGTAGGCGCCGCAGGTGGCGCCGTTGTATCCGATGTCGCCGTCCTTGTCCGCCGGAACCATGCCCGGGAACTCGTTGCTGATCGCGGCGGCGTCGGCGGCCACCGGGCGCTTGCTGTTCGAGGTGCTCGTCGGCGCCGTGGTCGTGGTGCCGCCACCACCGGAGGAGGAGCTACTGCTCACCGCGACGACGATGCCGACGACCACGGCGATCAGCACCACCACGCCGACGGCGAGCGCGGCGATCAGTCCGGTGTTGGACTTGCGCGGCGGCTGGTGGCCGCCGCCCATCGCGTGTCCCCCGCCCATCGGCGGTCCGGGCGGCGGCGCGAACCCGTACGCCCCGGACTGCTGCGGGTACTGCGCGGCGGGGCCGGTCTGCTGGTGCGGAGCGGCCGCGTTGGGCATCACGCCCTGCGGCGTGGTCATCGGCTGGCCGGTCAGCGGCTGCGAACCGCTGGTCGTCGGACCGACCGGGTACTGCCCGCCGGTCACCGGAATCGGCCCGCCGGTGACCGGATGCGGACCCGAGATCGGTTGCGGCGGACCGGTGACCGGCCGCGGGCCGCCGACCAGCGGCATGGACGGCACGCTCTGCCCCGACAGCGCCGCCTGCGCCGCCGCGGCGAACTCCGAACAGCTCGCGAAGCGATCGTCGGGACGCTTGGCCATCGCCTTGGCCAGCACGCCGTCCAGCGCGAACGGCAGCCCGGGGCGCACGCTGCTCAGCGCGGGCGGCGCCGACTGCAGGTGACCCTGAATGACCTGGGCCGGGTTGGTGGCCGCGAACGGACCGCTGCCGGTGAACAGCCAGAACAGCGCGCAGGCCAGCGAGTACTGATCGGAACGGTGGTCGAGCGCGGCGCCGGTGAGCTGCTCGGGCGAGGCGTAGGCCAGGGTGGCGGTGAAAGTGCCGGTCTGAGTGAGGTGGCCGGTGTCGTCACGGAGCCGGGCGATGCCGAAATCGGTGAGGTAGACGCGTTCGCCGCGGCCGCCGGTGGAGCGAGCCAGCAGGATGTTCGCCGGCTTCACGTCGCGGTGCAGCACGCCCATGCCGTGCGCGTAGTCCAGCGCGTCGGCGGTCTCCTTGACGATCTGCACGGCGCGCTCGGGCGGCAGCGTCTTCGGATCCACCGAGGCGGCGTCGATGCCGTCGATGTACTGCATCGAGATCCACAGCTGCTCGTCTTCCAGACCGCGGTCGTAGACCGTGACGATGCCGGGGTGGTCGAGCCGGGCGACCAGGTCCGCCTCCCGTTCGAACCGCGCCCGCACCTCCTTGTCGAAGAACAATTCCCGGTTCAACAGCTTCAGCGCCGTCATCCGCGGCAGCCGCGGATGTTTCGCCAGGTACACCGAACCCATGCCACCGCGACCCAATTGCCGTTCGATGACATAGCCGGCGAAAGCCTCACCGCTGGCCAGCATGTCTGCTCCAATTCCCGCCTGCACCGGGACCCACCGGGAACAGGCGTTAAGCATAAGAACGCGCGGTCAGCGCTTACCCGACCACGGAAAACATCGAAACCATAGCAGCAGTCGCACGGCCCCAGGGCGCCCGAGGAGGCGGGGTACGCCAGGCGACATCCATAGCGAAAAGCTATGGCGGAGGGCGTGGTTCGGGCGGTTGCGGGCCGTTTCCCGGCCCCTGCCCGGCGGGCGCAATTCGCCCCCGCACCCGATCCGGGAGCGCGATCGTGATCGGCCGTGGCGTGCGGCGCGTCGGCCGTTGTGGGATCGGCTCGTTCCGCCCGGACGCCGGGCGACCGGTGCCCGTCGAAGCCTGCTGTGGCACGGACTCGATCGGACGGCCGGTGCCCGTCGAATCCCTTGGCGGCACCGGCTCGTTCCGCCCGGATGCCGGACGACCGGTGCCCGTCGAATCCCGCTGTGACACGGGCTCGTTCCATCCGGGCGCCGAACGGCCGGTGCCCGTCGAATCCCGCTGCGGCCGCTGCGGCACAGGCTGGTTCCGTCCGGACGCCGAATGATCTGCGTCCGTCCGACCCCGCTGCGGCTGCTGCACTCCGGCAGCGCGCGGAGGGTTGGTATGCGCGGTCCCGCTGGTCGGCAAGGAAACGTCCGGCAGGGGCGCCGTCGGTGGCAGGCCGGTCGGACGCTCGGATTCAGGACTCGTCGGCGGCACACCCGCCGGACGCGAGGGATCGGTCCCGGGCGGTGCCGGTTGCCCGGTAGTTCCGTGCCGCGTGCCACCACGAGTCAGATCCACGGCGTGGTGCGACGGCGGGCAGGGCGGCGTCGCACCGTGGGCTGCGCCGGTATGTGGTGCGCTCCCGGTCTGATTCCCGGCATGGTGCGAGGGAGGCATGGGCAGCGTCCCACCGTGAGCCCCGCCCGTGTGCGGTGCGCTCCCGGTCTGATTCGTCACTGGCCGAGGCGGAACAGCGGGGCGCCCCGGCACGCCAGTGTGGGTGTGCGCGCCGGTGTGCGGAACCGAATGCGGATGCGGCGGAACGCTCATCGGCGGCATCCCTTCGGCGCGTGGCGCGAATCCGGTGGGTGGCCGCACGCCACTCGACCGAGTCGGCACACCGGGATACGACTGCTGGGGTGCGTGCGGGGAGCTTGTGGCCGACCGGCCCTCGGGAGCGGGCGCATATGGAGACGCGGTCGCACTCGGACGCCGCACGTCATCGGAGCTCTGCGCGAACTGGGTGTGCGGGCCGGGATCAAAACCAGTTGGCACACCGGGATGCGACGGATCGGGTGCGGTGGATGTGCGGGACTCGTGTGCCGAGCCGTGCGCGGGCGGCACGAAACCGGTGTGTGGCGGCATTCCGGTCCACGAGTCCGCGCCTACGTGCGGTGTGGTGCTGGTCGATGGACCGCTGGTCTGCCGAGCAGCACCTCCGTGCGCAGCCGCGCCGTGCGTCGGTGTGCCGGGGTGCGGTGAGCCGCTGGTCTGCCCCGGGGCTTCGGCGTGCGTAGCCGTTCCGCGCGGCGGCACACCGGGGTGCGGCGGTGCTCCGTTCTGCGTGGCCCCGCCGTGCGCAGCCGCGCCCGTGTGCGACGGCCCGCTGGTCTGCGAGGCCCCGCCGTGTACAGCGGCGCCGGGGTGCGGCGGCACGCCGTTGCGTGAAGAGCCACCTGCTTGCGAGGCCTCGCCATGCGTGGTGTGCCCTGGCGCTTCGGTGTGCACAGCCGTGCCACGCGGCGGTACGTCGGTGTGCGGCGGGCCACCGGTCTGTGCGGGCCCGCCGTGTACAGCCGCGCCGGTATGCACCGGCGAGCCGGGGTGCGTAGGGCCACCGGACCGCGGGGCCCCGACGCTCGGGCCCGCACCGGCGTGCGGCGGGCCGCCGGCCTGTGGGGCGCCGCCATGTGCAGCCAGGCCGGGGTGTGCCGACGAGCCGACGTGCGTGGGCGTGCCGGTGTGCGGCGGACCGCTGGTCTGTGAAGCCCTGCCGTGCGTCGCCGCGTTGGTGTGCGCCGGTGAGCTGGTGTGTGTTGGGCCACCGGGATACGGGGCCCCGGCGCTCGGAGCCGCGCTGGTGTGTGCCGGTGGGGCGACGTGCGTAGGGCTGCTGGTGTGCGGGGCGGGCGCGTGCGGTGGACGTCCGCCGGGGACGAAAGCGGTGCGGGGCGGCAGTGGAGTGGCGTCGGCGCGGGTGGCGAAACCGGTGTGGGGTGGCACGGGGCCGGTTGTCGAATGCGGGGCGGGTGTGGCGGACGCGAGGGTGCGGCGGGCGGCGACGGCGAAATCGGTGCAGCTCGGGAAGCGGTCGGCGGGGCGTTTGGCGAGGGCCCGCGCCATCACCGCGTCCAATGCGGCAGGCAGACCACGGCGGCTGCGGGACAGCGACGGCACCGGCGCGGCGATATGGCCGTTCATCACCGCGGCGGGCGTGGCGCCAGGGAAGGGGACGTTGCCCGTGAGCATCCAGAACAGCGTGCAGGCCAGCGAGTACTGGTCGGCGCGGTGATCGAGCGGCTGCCCGCTGAGTTGTTCGGGCGCGGCGTACGCCAGCGTGGCGGTGATGGTGCCCGCCGAGGTGAGCGTGGTGTCCGCGTTGCGCATGCCCGCGATGCCGAAGTCGGTGAGCAGCACCCGTTCCGGCTGTCCGATGGGCGCCTTGGCCAGCAGGATGTTGGCCGGTTTGACGTCGCGGTGCAGTACCCCGTTGGCGTGCGCGAAGTCCAGCGCCGCGGCGGTCTCGGCGATGATCTGCACCGCGCGTCCCGCGGCGAGCACGTCCACGTCGGCGCTCGCGGCGTCGGAGCCGGGCACGAACTGCATGGAGATCCACAGCTGCTCGTCTTCGGCCCCGCGGTCGTAGACGGTGACGATATTGGGATGGTCGAGCTGGGCGACCAGATCGGCCTCCCGCTCGAAGCGTCCCCTGATCTCGAGATCGCCGTACAGCTCGCGATCGAGCAGCTTCAGGGCGGTCATCCGCGGCAACCGCGGGTGCTGGGCCAGATACACCGTGCCCATGCCGCCTTGACCCAGCACGCGCTTGACGACGTAACCGGCAAAGATTTCGCCAGTACGCAACAAGGTGATTCACCCCCCTCATCGGGTCGAGCACGTGGATCCTACCGATGTATCTCGCGGACCCACGTGGGCGCAACAAGTCCTTCGATTCTCGGTTATTCGCCGGTGGATCGCCGGTTCTCCGCGATGTCGGTGCCGCCCACTACGCTGAGCCCCATGCGCATTGGAGCACACGTCCGGCTCGACAGCGATCCGATCGGCTTCGGTGAGAAACTCGGCGCCGATGTCATCCAGATGTTCGTCGTCGACCCGCAGAGCTGGGACAAGCCGGTCCCGCATCCGCGGACCGAGGAGATCCTCGCCAGTCCGATCGATGTGGTGGTGCACTCCTCCTATCAGATCAACGTGGCGAGCCTGAACAACCGGCTACGGATGCCGTCCCGCAACGCGGTCGCCCAGCAGGCGAAAGCCGCCGCAGAGCTCGGCGCGTTCGGCCTGGTCGTGCACGGCGGGCACGTCCGCTCCGACGCCGAAGTGGAGACCGGAATCGACAACTGGCGCAAGCTGTTCGAACGCC
The DNA here is from genome assembly GCF_057708605.1 of Nocardia sp. bgisy118. Classification (NCBI taxonomy): domain Bacteria; kingdom Bacillati; phylum Actinomycetota; class Actinomycetes; order Mycobacteriales; family Nocardiaceae; genus Nocardia; species Nocardia sp. bgisy118. Next base: position 182,826 of record NZ_JBYISM010000006.1, read on the forward strand.
AGCAGGAAAAAGGCGGCTTCGCGGTGCCGATCCTCATCGAGAACACCGCGGGCGGCAACCACGCCATGGCCAGGCATTTCGACTCCATTGCCCGCCTGTGGGACGCGGTCGGCGATTACGGCGCCGGCTTCTGCCTCGACACCTGCCACGCGTGGGCGGGCGGCGAGGAACTGCTCGGCGTCGTCGACCGGATCAAGGCCATCACCGGCCGCATCGACCTGGTGCACCTGAACTCCTCGCGCGACGAGTTCAACTCCGGCGCCGACCGGCACGCCAACTTCGCCGACGGCACCATCGACCCGCAGCTGCTGGCCGAGGTGTGCCGTAATGCGGGCGCGCCGGTGGTGCTGGAGACCCCGGCCGAGGGCGTCGCCGAGGATCTCGCCTATCTGCGCGAGCACGTGGGCTGAGCTGCGACTCATCGAGCGGTGGGGCTGAACGGTCGGGGGTGCCTCATCGCAGGGCTCCCGCGATCAGGGGTCGGCCGCTCCTAGCCGCTGCCCGACGCCGAGGCGTGGTCGGCCCAGCACTTAGTAGGCCAGGGGCCGTCATCTCCTCCTGCCGCTCGCGGATGCCGCGAACCAGCAGAGCCAGGGTCGGCATGTGCCCAGCACCTCCTTCGACGCTCTCTCGTCAGGTCAGCGGGTGGGCGCGGACGTGGTTCCGGCCGCATACCTGCAAATCACGCTCGCCCACCCAGGTTTCCCCGAGCAGTGCCGGGCACGTCGGGTGCCGTGCCCGGCTTACCTCCCGCCGTTGGTAAGCATGGGTGCAACTTCCAGCGTGGTCATCCGGCTGTGGTTGCGTTCCTTTGAGTGGGTGGAGGGCGTTCTCTCGTCAGTTCAGCGGGTGGGCGCGTTCGCAGACGTGGTTTCGGGGGCTTGCCTGCAAATCACGCTCACCCACCCAGGCTTCCCCGAACGGTGCTGGGCACGCCGAGTGCCGTACCCGACCTACCTCCCGCCGTTGGTGGACGCTGGCGCAGGTTCCAGCGTGGTCGACCGGCTGTGGTTGCGTTCTTGGGGAGTAACAGGGTGGGTGCTGTTGCGTGGTAGGTGCGGTGCTGATGGGGGCGGGTCTACCTGTCCCCGGTGTGCGTGCTGGGGTGCTGAAAATCGACGGGAGTCAAATGGTGGTTCGGGGGTTGACGGGCCGGGACCGGTTCGCCAATTGTGGGGCGCGAGTGGCACGTGTTGCGATCATGCCGACGAAAACCCTGGTCGCGGAGGGTTTACGGGTGGTGTGCTCTAGCGCGCACTAACCGTTCTCGACAGCGAAGGTGATCACCATGACGATCGCAACCGCCCCCACTGTTTCGGTGACCAAGCTCGGCGCCCGCATCGGCGCTCAGGTCGACAATGTCCGGCTCGGCGGCGACCTGGACGCGGCGCCGGTCGACGTGATCCGCCGCGCTCTGCTCGAACACAAGGTCGTCTTCTTCCGCGGCCAGGACCACCTCACCGAGGATGGGCAGTACGAGTTCGCCGAGTTGCTCGGTAGCCCGACCACCCCGCACCCGACCGTCACCTCGCACGGGCTGAAGAGCCTGGCCATCGACTCCGAGTACGGCCGCGCCAACAGCTGGCACACCGACGTCACCTTCGTCGACCGCATCCCGAAGGCGTCGATCCTTCGCGCGGTCACCCTGCCGACCTACGGCGGCTCCACCACATGGGCCTCCACAGTGGCCGCCTACGAATCGCTACCCGAGCCACTGAAGCTGCTCGCCGAGAACCTGCGCGCGGTGCACACCAACGTGTACGACTACGCCGCGGCGCACGGCGCCAAGGCCCGCCCCAACGCCGCCGAGTACCGTGCCGAGTTCGAGTCGACCTACTTCGAGACCGAGCACCCGGTGGTGCGCGTGCACCCGGAGACCGGCGAGAAGGCGCTGCTGGTCGGTCACTTCGTGAAGCACTTCGTCGGCCTGTCCGGCGCCGAATCCCAGGCACTGTTCCGCCTGTTCCAGGACCGGGTGACGCGCCTGGAGAACACCGTCCGGTGGAACTGGCAGCTCGGTGACGTGGCGATCTGGGACAACCGCGCCACCCAGCACTACGCCATCGACGACTACGACGACCAGCCGCGCAAGCTGACCCGCATCACCCTGGCGGGCGATGTCCCGGTCGGCGTGGACGGCGTCGCGAGCACCGTCATCGCGGGCAATGCCGAGCACTACTCGATCATCGAGGAGGTCTCCCGCGCCGCCTGACCGGCGCTGCCGGACGACGGCTGCCCCGCGAGGACCGAAGGCCCGGAAACACCCCGCCCAAGGGCGCCGCAACACGCGGGAGGAAGGCTCAGAGACCGCGGGCGGGAGGCCCAAGACACGCGGGGCGTAGGCACCGAGACACGCCGATTGAAGGCGCCTCGAAGGCACCGAGACACGCCGAGCAAAGGCGCCTGGACACGCGGACCGGAAGCTCAGAGACACGCGGGGCGGCCCGAGACCGAGGGCGGGCCGAGGACGAGAGCCCCATTAGTCCACACTGGTGGCCATGAGTATTCGGCCGTTGGACGGAGTTCGCGTCCTCGAGCTCGGTAATTACATCGCCGCGCCCACCGCCGGGCGCATCCTCGGCGACTTCGGCGCCGAGGTCATCAAGGTGGAACGGCCGAAGGCCGGCGACGAGTTGCGCAACTGGCGGCTCTACGGCGGCGACACCTCGATGCTGTACCGCACCGTCAACCGGAACAAGAAGTCGATCACCCTGGATCTGCGCACCGACGAGGGGCGCGCGGTGGTGCTCGACCTGGTCAGGCACTGCGATGTGCTGCTGGAGAACTTCCGGCCCGGCATGCTCGAGAAGTGGGGCCTCGGGCCCGACGCGCTGAACGAGGCCAACCCCGATCTGGTGATCACCAGGATCTCCGCCTACGGGCAGACCGGGCCGATGTCCGCGCGGCCCGGTTTCGCCGCGGTCGCCGAGGCCGTGGGCGGTCTGCGCGAACTGGTTGGCGATCCGGACCGTCCCCCGGTGCGGGTCGGTGTCTCGATCGGTGACTCCATCGCGGGCATCTACGCCGCCTTCGGCACCGTGATGGCGCTCTTCCAGCGAGAGCGCACGGACGACGCGGTGCCCCTGCGGGAACGTGTGATCGATGTCGCACTGAACGAGGCCATTCTCTCGGTGATGGAGTCGCTGGTCCCCGACTACCTGGCCTACGGCATCAACCGCGAGCGCGTCGGCGGCCGGATGGAGGGCATCGCGCCGAGCAACGCCTACCCCTGCCGGGACGGATTCAGCATCATCATCGGCGGCAACGGCGACGCGATCTTCCAGCGCTACATGGGAGTCATCGGCAGGCCCGATCTGGCGGCCGATCCCGAACTCCAGGACAACGCGGGCCGCTGGCGCCACCGCGAACGACTGGACGCGTCGATCGGCGAATGGACGATGCGGCACACCAGGGACGAAGCGCTGAAGATCCTGGAGGACGCGGCCATCCCGTGCGGGCCGATCTACACCGCCGCCGACATCGTCGACGACGAACAGTACAAGGCGCGCAACATGATTCAGCCGTTCCCGGTGGACGTCGGCGAACCGGAACCGAAGACCGTCGGCTTCCCCGGCATCGTGCCGGTGATCGGCGAACAGTCGCTTCCCATCCGCAACGTAGGCCCCGACCTGGGCGAACACACCCGCGAGGTGCTCTCGGGACTGCTCGGCCTGAGCGAGGCCGAGATCGCCGCCGCGTCGGGATCCAGCGAGGTGCAGGCATGAGTGAGCGGAGCGAGCGAATCATGTGCCAGCGCGCACGGCGCATGCCGGAAGCGAGCGCCAGCGAGGTGCAGGCATGAGCCGCAGGCGCGTACGGCGCAGGCCGGCCGGCCGTAATACGTGGGAGCAGCGCGCGCCAGGACACGCGCGGCCGACGATCCACCCGAATCCGGCGGGCGCGAACCAGAAACCGTGGGCGGGCGTGATGTGCGTGCCGCCGCAGGCGCGGGAGGACCGGCAGTGCTGACCGAGACGAGCGGCGCGCTACTGCGTGATGTGACTCTGCGCGACGGACTGCAACTGACCGGCAAGACCTTGCCGGTGGAACGCAAGGTCGAGATCGTGCGCCGCCTGCTCGCGCTCGGCGTGCCCGCGCTGGAGATCGGTTCGATGGCGCGCCCCGACCTGGTGCCGCCCATGGCCAACACCATGGACCTGGTCGCGGCCCTGACCCCCGAGGAGCTCGAGCGCTGCTGGGTGTGGGTGGCCACCCCGCGTCACGTGGCCAAGGCCGCGGAGGCGGGCGTCCGCAATTTCCAGTACTGCTTCTCGGTCTCCGACTCGCACAACCAGGCCAATATCGGCCGCACCACCGAGGACAGCTTGGCCGTGATGCCGGAGGCGGTGCGATTGGCCCACGAGGTGGGCGGCGCCATTCAGCTGTGCTTGGCCACCAGTTTCACCTGCCCGTTCGAGGGCCCGGTGGATCCGGAGCGGGTGCTCGAGATCGCGAACGATCCGCGCACCGAGGGCGCGAGCGACATCGTGCTCGCCGATACGCTCGGCCAGGCCCATCCTGCCCAGGTCGCCGCCCTGATCTCCGCGGTTCGTGACCGGACGCCGCAGCGCCGCATCGTGTTCCACGGCCACGACACCTGGGGCATGGGCGTGGCCAACACCTTGGCCGCGATCGCGGCGGGCGCGGGCATGGTCGACGGATCGCTCGGCGGCTTGGGCGGCTGCCCGTTCGCGCCGGGCGCGAGCGGCAACACCTCCAGCGAGGACATCCTCTTCGCCACCCGCCCCGACTGGTTCGCGCCGCCCACGCTGGCCACGCTCGTCGAACTGACCGAGGGCCTGCTCGCCGATCTCGGCGAACCCAACCGCTCGCGCGCCGCCGAGGGAGCGCGGTCGAAGGCCGCGGCCTTCGAATGGGTCATCGGCTGACCGCGGGGCGGTCCTCGAACACGTAGTTCACGAAGTCGTCGACCGGCTGGTAACCGATCGCCCGGTAGATCCGGTTCGATGTGGGGTTCGCCAGATCGGTGAACAGGCAGACGTCGAGACCGTTGCGGCGCAAGGCCCGCGACACCTGCGCGGTAAGGGCCGACGCGTAGCCGTGCCCGCGCTCGGCGGGCGGCGTGTAGACCGGGCCGATGCGCGTCCAGCCGCCCACCGGAATCTGGTGCGCGGCAAGGCTCACCGGACGGCCGCCGACCTCCCACAACCACCAGCGCCCCGCCGCCACCCGCTTGCGGATCACGTCCGGGTTCGGATGCGGCGGCGCCAGACCGATTTCGTGGCGCATGGCCTCGAACCAGGCAACACACAGCGCGACATCGCGGTCGGCGGCTCGGCGCGGCGCACCGGCGACCCCGCGCGGCACACGCAGCTCGCCGAGCCGGAACAGCCTGGTACGGACGTCTTCCCGCAGACCGACGCCGCGCAGCGCGCACCAATGCTCGGCGAACGACTCCGCGGCGGCGACGAGCCCTTCGACCCCGGTGTTGCCGGGCGCCGCGGCGGCGAACGCCTCGGCGACCGGTCGCAGGCTCTCGGCGGGCAGCTGCCCCAGGTAGACCTCGCGACCTCCGGCCCACATGGCGACGCCGACGACGGCGCCGTCCGCCGCGTGCAGCGACAGGAAGCGCGACGTTCCGTCCGCCGCCTGCTGCCCGTCCACGTGGTTGGCGACGACCGTGGCGATCACCGTGTGCCGCAGGAAATCACGGCTCACGAAGGCCTCTGTCGCGGCGCGATACGCGACAGCATCGCCGGTGATCTCGATCCGCATGCCGCGTACCTCCACTTCGCTCCCGCAGTGTGCGAAGTGTGGACGTACCCCGTCCGCGGCGCCCCTCCGGCGCGATCCCGCCGCGCTCCGCGATTCCGCGGACCTTCGACGGACTTCGTCCGCTGCCCTTGTCAGGCGTCACGATAAGCGTCGAAGACGCCGGGCACCAATGACTTTCGCAGCGACATCACGGGAGAAAACGGTTGCTCAGCCGGTGCCGCTCCTCGCTCCGCTGTCCGCGCGGATCTTGAGCAGGACGAGTCCCGCGGTGCACGCCAGGATCAGACCCGCAACGGTGATCTCGACGTGCAAGCCCGCGATGCCAAGCACGGCCCCGACGACACCGCCGAGGAAGAACAGCCAGGCCAACGCTCGCGCCACGATCGTGGGCACGGAACGCGCGGGCGGATTCGACGCTTTCTGCTTCGCCGCTTCCTGATTCGCGTCCTCCGCCGTGTCGGAGGTCGCGTCTACTGGCGGCAGCGGAGAGGTCGAGTATGCTCCCATCATCTTCTCCTCGGTGACGCCGATCAGAGTGTTCGATCGCGCAGCTCCACCAGCGCGTCTCTCATCCTGATACAGGCGTCTCATGCGTAACTTTGATCACGTACGCTACGGCCCGCACAGGGGGCTCCGCCGCGACACGTGCCCGCGACACGCGGACGAGATCAATTCGATATCTGAATCATATGTGTTTAAAAGTTCCGGTCCGGCGGCAGTGACGGCGGAGGTACGCCTGGCCCGGGTGACCGACCTGGTTTATGGTGAGCCCACTCGAAACACACGAGGAGTGTCCCCGAATGGAGAGCAGCAGGGCCAAGATCGCGGGTCCAGCGATCGCAGCGGGAGCGGTCTCGGTCGGTCTGGTTCTCATCGGCTCCTGCGGGATCGGCGGCGACGAAACCTATGTTCCGCCCCCACCGCTCAAGGACGGTCCCGCTGCCGCGGCCGTGGTCCGCGACGACGGTTCGACGGGCACGGTGTCGCGCATCGTGATTCCGCCGTCGCCGACCTGGCAGATGGCGCCGGGCGGACCCCCGCGCAGGCCCGCCGGATACGTCACGATGACCATTCCGCCGGAAGAGGAATCGGAGACGAACACCCCCCGGCCCGAGCGCACCACGGAGCCGCGCACCACCGCGGCCGAAACGACAAGGGAGACCGAGGAACCGACGACGACCCGGCGGACGCTGTCGGCTACGACACCGCCGTCGGCCGTCGACGAGGAATCGACGACATCCCGCCGACCGGCCGCCACACCCCGGGCGGACTACCAGGGCGAAAACGAGTAGGGCGGCGGCGCGGACGTTTTCGCCCGCACCGCCACCCGACCTCCGTGGTCCTACAGTTCCGGCAGGTCGTAGCTGCCGACCTGGGCGCTGAGCACCTTCAGATGGTCGAGATCGCCGCCGAGCGTCCGGCCGATCGCGGTGAGCCGCGCGACGTAATGGCCGACCGGGTACTCCGCGGTGACGCCGATGCCACCGTGCATCTGGATGGCTTCCTGCCCGACGTGCCTCGCCGAACGTCCGACCTGGAGACGGGCGCGCGAGGCGACCACCGGGTCGTCGGCCCCGTCGGCCAGCGACGCGGTGACGTACAGGCTCATGCTGCGGGCCAGCTCCAGCGAGACGTACATGTTCGCCGCCCGCTGGGTCAGGGTCTGGAACTTCGACAGCGTGACGCCGAACTGCTTGCGCGTCTTCAGGTACTCGGTGGTCAGCCGCAGCGCTTCCTCCATCGCGCCGATGGATTCGGCGCACAGACCGGCGTGCGCGTGGCCGAGCGCGACCTGCACCGACTCGGCCGCGTCCAGCGTGTCACCGAGCAGCTCGGCGGGCGCCTTGTCGAAGGTGATCTGCGCGCCGCGCAGCCCGTCGACGGTGCGGAAGCCCTTGCGTGACACCCCGGCGCCCTCGGCGGCGACCACGAACAGGCCGACGCCACCGCCCGGCAGCACCGCGCTGACCACCAGATCGTCGGCGCAATCGCCGTGCGCCACCGGGTTCTTCACGCCGGTCAGCAGGTAGCCGTCGCCCTCGGCCGTCGCGGTGGTCGCGAGGTCGACGGACGGCCAGCGCACGCCGGGCTCTGCGTGCGCGAAGGCGAGCAGCTTCTCGCCCGCCGCCACGTCGGGCAGGATCCGCTGACGCTGTTCGGCGCTGCCGACCTGTGCGATCAATGCGCCCGGCACCAGCACCGCGTCGAGCAGCGGCTCCGGCGCGAGCCTGCGGCCGATCTCCTCGAGCACGACCATGGTCTCCACCGGACCGGCGCCGACGCCGCCGTCCTCCTCGGTGAAAGCGAGGCCGAGCACGCCGAGCTCGGCGAGCTGGCGCCACACGTCGCGGCTCCAGCCCAGCTCGGTGTCGATCACCTTCACCCGGGACTCCGGGTCGTAGTTGCGGGCCAGCACGTCGCGCACGGTGTCGCGCAGCATGACCTGTTCATCGGTGAGTTCGAATTCCATGGCGAAGCCTCACAATCCGAGGATCGTGGAGGCGATGATGGTGCGCTGCACCTCGCTCGAACCTCCGTAGATGGTTGTCTTGCGGTAGTTGAGGTAGCTGGGGCCGCTGCGCTGCGCCCAGCCGGGGGAGGCGATCTCGTCCGCGTCGACCGGAAGCGCGTCCGGTCCTGCGATGTCGAGCAGCAGCTCGGTGGCGGCCTGCTGCAACTCCGAGCCGCGCAGCTTGAGCACCGAGGAGACGGGGTTCGGCTTGCCCTCGGTGGAATTCGAGACCACGCGCAACTGGGTGAGCTCGAGCGCGAGCAGCTCGTTCTCCAGCTCGGCCACCCGGGCGGCGAACACCGGGTCCTCCAGCAGCGTGCCCGAACCGGACTTGATCTGGCGCGCGTAGTCCTTCGCGACGCCCAGCTTCACCTTGGTGCGGCCGACACCGGTGATGCCGGTGCGCTCGTTGCCGAGCAGGAACTTGGCGTAGGTCCAGCCCATGTTCTCCTCGCCGACCAGCTGATCGGCGGGCACCCGCACGTTCTCGAAGAAGACCTCGTTCACCTCGTACCCGCCGTCGATCAGCTTGATCGGGCGGATGGTGACGCCGGGGCTCTTCACGTCGAACAGCAGGAAGGAGATGCCGGACTGCTTCTTCTGCGCGTTCGGATCGGTGCGCACCAGGCAGAAGATCCAGTCGGCGTACTGGGCCAGCGTGGTCCAGATCTTCTGGCCGTTGACGATGTAGGAGTCGCCGTCGCGCACCGCGGTGGTGCGCAGCGAGGCCAGGTCCGAACCGGCGTCCGGCTCCGAGAAGCCTTGGCACCACCAGATGTCGAGGGCCGCGGTCGCAGGCAGGAAGCGCTCCTTGAGCTCCTGTGAGCCGAAGTGCGCGATGACCGGACCGACCATCTGAGCGTTGAAGGTCAGCGGCTCGGGCACCGAGGCCAGCTGCATCTCGTCCTGCCAGATGTGGCGCTGCATCGGGGTCCAGTCTTTGCCGCCCCACTCCACCGGCCAGTTCGGCACCGCGAGTCCGTTGTCGTTGAGGATCTTGTGCACCGTGACGACGTCTTCACGAGAGAGCTCGTGGCCGTACTTCACGCGCTCACGGATCTCCGCGGGGATCTGGGTGCGGTAGAACTGCCGCAGCTCGTCGCGGAAAGCCGCCTCGTCGGGGGACAGGGATATTTTCATACGCAACTCCCGTTGTGTCTCGTACTTCCGGCACCAACCTACCCCGGGGTAATCCGACGCTGTCGAGTGGATCACATTCGGCGTCTGGCAGGCACGACACCGCGCCGACCTGCGGGCTTCGCACGGCCGCGCAACCCTGCGGCGACCGGGAGAAATCCGCTCGGCCGACTCGGCGGCGGGCGCGTCGAACTGGTACGTTGCAGCCCAGGGCCGGGGAAACCCTGGGTTCGTATTCGAGGAGAACTTGGTGAACGGCAGAACCATCGCACGCGTGGCCGCGACTGTGACTTCCCTCGGCATCGGTGCGGTCCTGACCCTCACCGGACCCGCCTCCGCCGCGCCGGACGCGACGATCGATCAGGCCGTCACCCACCTCACCGAACGCGCAGGAACGGACCAGGCCGCGCGCGCGGGCGTGGACGCGCTCAGCTCGTACACCAAGCTCGTCGACGTCGCCCAGCTACGCGACATCGCGGGCGCCTGGGCGCCCTTCGCCTACGCCGCCCCCACCTTCGGCTGCGGCAGCAACGGCCCCATCACCACGATCATCGCGGCGGGCACCACCGAGGGCAACAACCGCGACCAGGGCGCCAGCCCGGAGCCGGGAACCCTCCGTTTCAGCGCCACCCCGTCGCACTCGGGCGCCCCGCTCAGCTCCGGACTCGTGGTGGCGTGGCTCAACGTCAACAACGGACACAGTGGCATCGACGCGCTCGACGACATGACCGAGTTCAACCTGCCGACCCTGTCCAAGACCGTGCGCACCGGCCCAGGGACCGTCATCGCGTCGATGTGGGGCGTCATCGGATATCCCGGGGCGCACTGCGTGATGACGCCGACCGTCGGCACGTTCGTCGTTCCGGAGACCCCGGCCGCCGCACCCGCGGCACCCGCGCCCGCCGCACCGGAGACCGCCCCTGCCGCGCCGCAGCCCGCGCCCGCCATCGTTCCTGGCAGTTGATCGTCGGCGGATCCGCGACGGCCGCCTCGAACCCGCACCGCCCGCACACCGCAGCGCACCCGGCACACCACAAGCCCACGCCCGCAGGGAAGTTCGTACCCATCATCGCCCTCACCGCCGAGCCACCAGCGGTTCCCACCACCGCATAGTCCGCTGCGCGCGCCGGGCGACGCCCTGGTGGCAGCCTGCCCAGTATCGCCCCCACCGCTCAGGCACCGGCATCTCGCGACAGCCGCACCGACCCCGCCGCCCAGCCACTGGTCGATAGCTGCGGCGGTCGCGACGGCAGCACCCGCACCGGGCATCAACCCTCGAACCGCGCGCGTTCGGCGGAGCTGTCGAGCGGGCGGCACAGACGGACATCTGTCGGACGCCCGATCAGCCGAGGCAGAACAAAAGACAAGGGTGGAGACGCGCGAGAAGACCACTCCATGGGCCGACCGGCCGGAGGCGTCCTGGTCGACTCACCGAGGACGGGTGCACACCACGGCAGGCGGCGATCATTGGGGCAAGGGGGTGCGGTGCAGAGTGACGAGCAGGCGCCAAACCCGCTGCGCGATCTCGGTGGGGGTCGCCTCGATGAGGCCGTGCAGCCAGTCGGCGAGCACCCCGGCGAAGGTCGCTGCCACGGCCGAGGCGACCAGATCGGGCTCCGGCGCACCGGCCAGGGTGCGCTCGGTGTGGCTGCGGGCGCGCAGATCGCGATGGAGTACGTGGCCGAGCGGACCGCCGCCGCCCGGGCGCAACAGTTCCCGGTAGAGCCCGGCGTGCGGGGTGAGACGGTCGAAGAAGGCAAGCAGGGCGGGCGGCGGGCTGGCGGGGTCGGGTGTACCGCGCCAGGCGTGCAGGGAGTCCACGGCATCGCGGACGACATCGGCGCAGGCATCGACGGCGACCGCCTCCAAGTCGGCGTAGTGAAGATAGAACGTGGCGCGGCCGACCCCCGCCCGGCGCACCAACGCGGCGACGCTGACCTCTGCCAACGGGTGGCTGTCGCATTCCTCCAGCAGTGCCCGGCGCAGCTTGGCCCGGGTCCGTGCCGTGCGGGGATCTGCTTGCATGACAGTCACCTGGCCAGCAGGACGGCGGCGAGCGCCAGCGCCCCGGGCAATGCCTGGGCGATCAGGATCCGCCGGTTGGCGGTGAAGCCGCCGTACAGCCCGGCGACGAGCACGCAGACGACGAAGAAGACCTGGACCTGGAACCTGATCGGATTCTCGGCGATCAGACCCCAGACCAGCCCGGCCGCCAGGAACCCGTTGTAGAGCCCCTGGTTCGCGGCGAGCGGGGCGGTGGCACGGGCCATCGCCGCATCGAAGCCGGAGAGCTTGCGGCCCGGCTTCCTCTCCCACAGGAACATCTCCAGAACCAGGATGTACAGGTGCAGCGCGGCCAGCAGGCCGACCAACACATTCGCAGTCGTCTCCATCGCGTATCCAATCCCTAGGATTTAATAGACAGATGTCTAGAATACATGGACAGATGTCTATCAAGGGCGCCGCATCCGCTGCGGCGGACGAGGATCAGCCCAAACCGCCCGGAGGCCTCGGCGCTCAGGCGAGCTCGGCGAAGAACGTGCGGATGTCGGCGACGTGCATGTCCGGGACTTCCATTGCCACGAAGTGGTTGCCGGTGTTGCCCTCCGGCCAGTGGGCGATGTCGTTGTCCTGTTCGGCAAGGCGGCGCATGAGCGCGGAGCCGCCGCCGTAGACGCCCGTCGGGACCAGCTTCTGTCCGGTCGGCCAGGCGAAGCCCGCCTTGCCGAGGCCGTTGTACATCGGCCAGGACGACGTGCCCGCGGTGGCGGTGAACCAGTACAGGCTGACATTGGTCAGCAAGTGGTCGCGGTCGATCGCTTCCTCGAGATGGTCGACCAGCGGCGTGAATTCGCGGAACTTCTGCGTCTGCCAGGCCAGCAGTCCGACCGGCGAATCGGTCCAGGCGTGCGCGAAGGTCTGCGGCGCCGCGCGCAACAGCGTGTGATGGTCGACGCCGCCGGTCATCCACTGCTGCATGAGATCCCACTCCGCGCGTTCCTCGGCGCTCATGGTCGGCACGTCCGCCGCGGTCGGCATGCCGATGCCGCCGTCGAGGTGCACGCCGACCACACGGTCCGGCGCGGCCAACGCCATCTCCGGCGCGACATACGCGCCGAGATCACCGCCTTGAACGCCGTAACGCCGGTACCCGAGGCGGTCCATCAGCTCCACCCACATCCGCGCCACCCGGCCGGTGGTCATGTCCTCGGTCGGGGCCGCGGAGAAGGCGAACCCGGGCACCGAGGGCACCACCACGTGGAACGCCTGAGCGGGGTCGAGGCCGTGCGCCCTCGGGTCGGCCAGCGGACCGATGGTCTTGGTGAACTCGACGAACGAATTGGGCCAGCCGTGGGTCAGCAGCAGCGGCAGCGCGTCCGGCTCGGGTGAACGCACGTGCACGAAATGCACGTCCAGCCCATCGATGTCGGTCAGGAACTGCGGGAACTCGTTCAGCGCCGCCTCCTGCGCGCGCCAGTCGAACCGGGTGCGCCAGTGCTCGGCGAGCTCGCGCAGATAGTCGACCGGGACACCGCGTTCCCAGCCCGCGCCGGGCAGCTGCGCCGACCAGCGGGTGCGGGCCAGCCGGTCGGTCAGGTCGTCGAGATCGACCTGAGGGATGTCGATGTGGAAGGGGCGGAGGGCATTTCGGTTCGTCACGACCACAACGTTAGAAGCCATATAGGACCATCTATGTCCTACTTTTCTGGGATTCTGGAATTCGTGAACGACACCCCCGCCCGCCTGCTCCGCCTGCTCTCGCTGTTGCAGACCCCGCGCGAATTCTCGGGCAGTGAACTGGCCGAACGCCTCGGCGTCACCGACCGCACGGTGCGCCGCGACATCGACCGGCTGCGCGAACTCGGCTACCCGGTCGAGGCCACCATGGGCGCCACAGGCGGCTATCGGCTGGTGGCAGGCGCGGCCATGCCGCCGCTGCTCGTCGACGACGAGGAGGCGGTGGCCATCGCGGTCGGTCTGCGGGCCGCGGCCGGGTCCGCGGTCGCGGGCATCGAGGAGGCGTCGGTGCGCGCGCTCGCCAAGCTCGAGCAGATCCTGCCCGCCAAGCTGCGCCGTCGCGTGCGGGTGCTCGGTTCGGCGACCGCCGCGCCCGCGCACGACGGACCGACCGTCGACCCGGAAGTGCTGAGCACGCTGGCTGCGGCCGTAACCAACAGGGAGCGAGCGCGTTTCGGCTACCGCGGCGAATCCGGCGCGCAGACTCGCCGTCATGTGGAACCGGTCGGCCTGGTCCCGGTCCGCCGCCGCTGGTATCTGCTCGGGCACGACCTCGATCGCGCGGACTGGCGGGTCTTCCGCGTCGATCGGATCCAACGTCCGCAGCCCACCGGCGCCCGATTCACCCCGCGCCCACTACCCGCCGCCTCCCCCGCCGACTACGTCGCGGGCCGCCGAACTGATTGGGGCGCACCGGCTTACCGCGTCTTCGTGACGATCTCCGCCCCGATCACCCGCGTCGCGGGCCGCCTCGGCGAGGACACCGGCGACTTGACCGCACTGGACGACCACACCTGCCGCCTCACCGCCACCCGCGACGACTCCCCGGCTTGGCTGGCCCACCGCCTGCTCGACCTCGGCGTCGCCTTCCGCGTCCACGAATCCCCGGAACTGACAGAGGAACTACACGCCATCGCCGCTCGGATCACCTCCGCCCTCACCCCGGCCGAAGGCCCGCGGCTCTAGCTCCCGCTCGACGCTCCCCCTATCGGCTCACCCCTAGCTGCCACACCACACACAGTCCGTACGCCTCACACAGCTGACACCTATGTGAACCGTGTGGGCGGTCCGTGGAAAGCCGCGGCCACGCAAATGCGCCGCTTCTAATCCGAGCCTGTTGGCTTCCTCGCCCGCACCGCAGCCATAGATCGGCGCGCTTGCGACCACAGCCCGCGCGGCGAGTTCGAGGCGGCGTCGATATCGACGGAAGCGCACCCGGCCCCGCGGCCGACGGTCAGGGGGCGAGCTGGATGCGGAGGATCGCGCCGCGTTCGGTGCCCGCGAGCAATTCGCCGGGCCGGTCGGGCACGGCGACGGCGGATGTCATCGGCTCGCTCGCCAGGACGCGACAGGACTGGCCGTTCGGGTCGATTCGGACGAGCTGGCCGGACAGCGTCGTCACGTAGACCACGCCCGCCTCGTCCACGAGCAGGTCGTCGGCGAAGTCCGGGATGCCGGGCAGCGCGGACGACAGGTCGGTGAGGACGGTGCGGCGTTCCGGCTCGGTGACCGGGAAGCGCAGCACTCGTCCCAACGGGCCGCCGTTGGAGGTCAGGTAGACCGTGCCGTCGTGAATCGCGATGCCGTTGGCGTTCAGCTTCGCGCGCTCGGTCCAGCCCGTATCGACGACGCCGTCGCGGCCGATGCGGATCACCCCGGTCGCCGACGCGACGTAGAGGGCGCCGTCGGCGTCGAAGGCCGCGCCGTTGGGCATGGTGAACCCGGAGGCGAAGATCTCGGGGCGCGGGTCGGCGGCGGCCGGGTCGAACCGGACCACGCCGCCGGGGCGCACCACGCTGGTGGGCGCGTCGCCGTAGACCGCGTACATGAGCCCGTCCGGTCCGAGCCGGACCGCACCGGGGAATTCCACCGGCACCCTCGCGGTCAGTTGTCCGGCCCCGTCGTAGCGCTGCACCTCGTTGCGATACAGCCGGGACACCCACAGGTTGCCCTGCCGGTCGTAGCCGAGGTTCTCCGACCAGTCCAGCACCGGAACGACGGCGGGCACCGCGGTCGTCGCCGTCGCGGACGCACAGCCGGGGCCCGGTTCGGCGGTCGCGCTCGGCGCGGCGAATCCAGCGCAGGCGAGGGCGAGGGCGAGCACGGGTACGCTGCGGCGCACGGCCGCGGGCAGCTCGACGATGGACACCTGGAACCTCCTGATCGGTACCCCGAACGCGCGCATTTTAACCGTCATTTCGCCGGAGTGGTGAAGTCCCCTGAGGGGCAGAAGTTTTGGCACTATCAGTGCATGCTCTTCTTCGACGGCACACGCGGCAGACTGCACTATCGGCGCTGGCCGGTCGACCAACACGCGGCCGTGGCGGTGCTACTGCCCGGTATCGGACAGCACACCGGCCACTACCACCGGTTCGCCCGCATCCTGCGCTCGGTCGATATCGAGCTGTGGGGGCTGGATACCGCGGGGCACGGCCTCAGCGAGGGCGATCCCGAACACCCGGGCACCCTCGGCGAGCTGGTCGCGGACGCGACCAGGCTGGTGGATCTGGCGCGCACCGAACTGCCGGCATCGCCGCTGCTGCTGATGGGGCACTCGCTCGGCGCGGTCACCGCGCTCGGCATGCTGGGCGCCGCGATCCCGGACGCGAGCACGGCCACGGACCTGAACGCCGTGGAAGCGAACGTCCCGATCGTCCCGAGCCTCGTCCCCGGAACACTGACCGGTCTGGTGCTCTCGGCCGTGCCGCGCCGCGCCCTCGGCAGCGGCCTGCCCGGCGCTCCAGGCACCCCGCTCCCTGCCGACCTTCCCGTGCTCGCCGTGCACGGCGTGGAGGACCGTCGCGCCCCGGTCGACGCGATGCGGGTCTGGACTGAACGCCACGAATGGGTAGATTTACGCGAGTACGCCGACTCCGGGCACGATCTGCTGCACGAGCCGGTGCACGCGCGGGTCGGCGCAGACATCGCGGACTGGATGCAGGGCGTCGTCGTGGGGTTGGCACGACACGCGTGAACCGAATACGGCTGCGGAACGCGGCACGATGAGGAGACAGGGGGACGGCGGGGTGCAACCACAAGACGGCGCGGCGCAGCCAGAGGACGGCGCGGCGCAAGCACCAGACGGCACAGCGCAAGCACAAGACGGCACAGCGCAAGCACAAGACAGCACAGTGCAACCACAGGTCACGGCACTGAACCAAGCGGTCGACGAGGGCAGGCTCTGGATCGACGGCGTGCTGGTCGCCGAGGGTGCGCACGAGCGCTGCGCCCGGCGCTACGAACAGCTCGCCGACGAGGTCGAGGGGCAGATCCAGGTGCTGAGCGCGGCCGTCTCGCTCCCCGGTTTCGGCGGCTTCGCCTCGGGTGACGCGCTGCGGCTCGGTTTCGAGAACAAGGCCGAGGGCGCGATCGCGCGGCTGCGCGACTACGCCGACTCGGCGCGGGCGCTCGCCCAGACCTTCCGCGCCGCGGCGACGGCATACACCGAGGCCGACACCGAACTCGCGGCCGCGGTCGGCCGGGTGGACGCGACGGGAGCGGCGCATGCGTGAGATTCCGTATCAGACCGAACGCGCACCGCACACCCGCGTCGATCCGGCCTACGCGCCGAGCGTCGAGGTCTTCGACAACCTCACCCACCAGGAGATCCACGGCAAGGTGCAGCTGCTCGACCCGGCGGCGATCGACGCGGGCAGGCAGGCCTGGCAGAGTTCGGCGACCGGACTCACCGACTCGGTCGCGCAGGCGCACAACGAGATTCGCTCGACCATCGCCGACGGCTGGCGCGGCGGCGCCGCGCAGACCGCCGCCGACGCGGTGCGCGATTTCGAACAGCGTGGGCAGCAGATCGCCGATGTGATGGCGACGGTGGCGCAGCGGCTCGGACAGGCCGGTGACGCCGCCGAGACACTGCGGTCCGCGGTCGGTTCGCCGTCCGGCGCCGAGCCGGATCTGGCGGCCGCGCTGCTCGATCCGAACCAAGCGACCGGAAACATCGTCGCGCAGAAGGCCACCGAGCACGATCGGCAGGACGTCGTGCAGGCCATGGACAGCATCTACACCAACGCTTTCCTACAGAGCGGTTCCGGCGTCCCGGCTTTCCCGGACGACACGCCGGTCATCCCGGCGGGCATCACCCCGAGCGCCGCCGGACTGGTGACCGCGCCCGCCCTCCCGGCAGACGCCGCGCAAAGCCCTGGCGCCCAACCTGTTTCGGCCCTGACCGCGCTACCCGCGACCACGGTCGAAACGGCGCAGGAGACGAAACCCCAACCGGACGGACCACCGGCCACCGACACGACCCCGGCGACGGTGACCTCCGCCGCCGGACCGCTCGCGACGCCACCTGCCGCCGACACCGTGCCTGCGGCTGCGAAGACGGTTCCCGTCGCGGCCGACTCCCCCGCCGCCACCGCGCCGTCCGCTCCGGATCGCACACCGCGCCCTGGTGTTTCCGCACCGGTGGGAGCGGCCTCCACCGCGCTGCCCGGCGCGACCTTCCCCGGCAGCAGCGCGAGCTCCACCGACGACCAACGCAAACGCGAGGAACGGCGCAAAGACGCCAACAGCGAAGCCGTCACCGGCATGGGCGCGGGCGCCGTCGGCGGGCTGATGGGCGGCGCGATCGCCGCGGCCGACACCACTCGGCACGGTTCCAGCGTCGCGTCCAAGGCCGCGGCCGCCCGCGCCGAGGACGAGGACGACGAGCTGCACTGGATCGATGACGACCTGACCTTCCTCGAACCCGCGGACGAGACGGGCGAACTGATCGGCGAACTCGATCCGACCACGCCACCGGTCGTCGGCGAATGGACCGAGCTGGAGTGAACTGGACGCTGACTCCGGACCAGTTCGCCATGGCCTGGGAGCGCACCGACGGTGACCGCATTCCGTATCCGCTGGCCGTCCGGCTCTCGGCGCGCGACTCGATGGAGCGGGCGGCGCAGCTGCCCGCCCTGCACCAGTGGTGCGAGCGGACGCTGGACGCCGACCTGGAGGCGGCGCTGCGGCTGCTCGCCCGGCCGACCGTGCGAGTGGAGGTGTTCGGCGAGCACCGCCCGACCAACCGCGCCGCCGTGCTCGACGACGAACAACTCACGGACGCCGCGGAATTCGCCATCGGCGCGTCCGCGGGGCCGTCGACGGCCGCGACCCACTCCGTGACGGCGGGGAACGGCGTCTCCGGCGCGGGACGCGATGGCGTCGCGTCCCGCGCCAGGTTCGACATCGTCTCAGAAGCCCCTGCCAACGGCGCCGCGAAGCCCGTGCGCGTCCTCGGCATCGCCTCGGGCAACATCGCGGTCGTCGCCGCGCAACGGCCCGGCCCGGCACCGGACCGCGGCGGCGACATCAGGTTGTTCGTCGGTAGCCCGAAAAGCCTGCCCGCTCGGGTGATCTCGATGCTTCCCGAGAATCCGCCCGGCAACACGGCCCGGCTCAGCTCGCCGCTGTCGCGGGTCAGGGAGGACAGCCGCGATCTGGTGACCGTTCCGGTGTCGGGTCCGTCCGCGCCCGCGCGGATCCGCCGCCTGCTCGCCCGTCCGCGCGACGGCATCGGCCAGATCGTGGTGTCGGTGCGCCGGGCCGAGGGGCTGACGCCGTTCGGGGTGCTGTGCTGGATCGACGTCGCCGAGGACGGCCGCTACGCCGTCCGCACCGGCGCGGACGTGCACGTCGCGCCGGTGACCGCGGAAACCTTTGCCGCGCATCTGCGCCCAATGCTCACCGCCGCCGAGAAGACCACCGCGCGGTCCGAACGCTGGTAGCGATCCGGCGCTGGTAGACCTGTAGCCGTGCCACTCTACGAATTCGAAGGCAAGCGACCGCAGATCGATCCGACGGCGTTCGTCGCGCCGAACGCGACCTTGATCGGTGACGTGCGGGTCGAGGCGGGCGCCTCGATCTGGTACGGCGCGGTGCTGCGCGCCGATCTCGCGCCGATCACCATCCGGGAACGCGCGAACATCCAGGACAACGCCGTGCTGCACGTGCCGCCGGACGTGCCGATGGAGATCGGTCCCGGCGCGACCATCGCGCACAGCGTGGTGTTCCACGGCGCGTCCGTCGGCGCGGAGGCGATCGTCGGCAACGGAACCACCGTGCTCGACCTCGTCAAGATCGGCGCGGGCAGCATGGTCGCCGCGCATTCGCTGGTGCTGCCCGGCACCGAGATCCCCGACGGCGTGCTCGCCGCGGGTTCCCCCGCCGAAGTGAAGCGCCCGATCGAGGGCACGCAGGCGCAGCTGTGGGTGCAGCTCAATCCCGGCGTCTACGCGGAACTCGCGCAGCGGCACCGCAAGGGCATCACCGAAGTCGGCTGATCAGATCAGCAGGTCGGTGACCTCGTGGTCGGCGAGTTGGTGGAAGTCGCGGTAGGCGACGCCGACGCCGCCGAGGCTGCGCGGCACCAGCGGACACACCACCTCGTCGGCTTCGGTCTCCACCCGGCGGATCGCCTCGCCGGACGACACCGGCACACCGACCACGATGCGCGTCGGCTGGTGCAGGCGCGCGACCCGGCAGGCGACCATCATGGTGGCCCCCGTGGCCATCCCGTCGTCGACGATCACCACCGTGCGCCCGGCGATCGGCACGGGTTCCGCGCCGCCGCGGAGCACCTTCCTGCGCCGCTCCAGCTCCGCGCGCTCGGCCTCTTCGATCGCCGCGAGCCTGCGCTGGGTGACGCCGGTGTGGACGAGCACGTCCGTGTTCAGCACCCGCACCCCGTCCTCGCCGATGGCGCCCATCGCCAGCTCCGGTTGCCACGGAACGCCGAGCTTGCGCACCAGCAGAATGTCCAGGTCACCCCCGATGATCTCGCGCACCGTCGCGGCGACCGGGACCCCGCCGCGGGGCAGCCCGAGCACCAGCGGCTTCGACGCGCGCAGGTGCTCCAGCTCGGCGCCAAGCGCCCGGCCGGCGGCGATCCGATCGGCGTAGACCATCGATTCGAACGCTACTCCGGTGCGCGCTCGGTGATCGCGAATCGGCGCAAGGCCAGGCTCGGGTTGGTGGTGCGCACGGTGGCCAGGTGCGCGAGGTCGACGCTGGCGGTGAGCACGCCGGGTTCGTCGCCGAGTTCGGCGAGCACGCTGCCGGTGGGGTCGACGATCATCGACGCGCCCGCGCCGCGCGGCGCGCACTGGTCGGCGGCCAGCACGTACGTGGTGTTCTCGATCGCCCTCGCCCGCAGCAGCGTGGTCCACTGGTCGACCTTGGCTGGGCCGGGAATCCACTGCGCGGGCAGCACCAGCACCTGCGCGCCCGCGGCGGCGATGCGCCGGAAACCCTCGGGGAAGCGCAGATCGAAACAGGTCTGCACGCCGAAGCGCACCCCGTCGACGGCGAAGATCGGCGGCGCCTCGATCACGCCGGGCTCGACCACGTCGGATTCCAGGTGTCCGAACGCGTCGTAGAGGTGCACCTTCCGGTACCGCGTGACGAGTTCGCCGTCGGGCCCGAACACCAGCAGGGTATTGCGAATCCGGTCCGCTCCTGGAGCCACCTGCTCGACCATGCCCGCCACGAGGTACACCCCGAACTCCCTGGCGATCGCACCGAGTCCGGTGGCGAACGGGCCGGTCAGCGGCTCGGCCACGGCCACGACGCGCTCGTCGAGCCGGGTCACGGCAAACATCGAGTATTCGGGCGCGACCACCACCCGGGCGCCACGGCCCGCGGCGGTCCCGACGTGCTCGCGCAGCGCCGCGAGATTGCCCGCCGGATCCTTTCCCGGCGCGAACTGAACGACCGCGACCTCCACCGGAGAGACGGGCTGGTCCTGATGTTCGGGCGCGTCATTCAGTTGCATAGGTCTCACCGTATTGGCCCGGTGACCGGGAGGGCCACCGCCAGGCAGTAAACTCCTGGTCAATGAACATCAATGAGGTCGACAGCGTTCCTGGCGACAACGACAGGGACCCGGCTGGGAGCGAATCGGCTTCCCCGGCTGCCGGCCCGTCCTTCGCCGACTTGGGTATCGATGACCGCATCCTGCGGGCCATCGCCGATGTCGGTTACGAATCTCCCTCGCCGATCCAGTCGGCGACCATTCCGCCGCTGCTCGAAGGCGCCGACGTGGTCGGTCTGGCGCAGACCGGCACCGGCAAAACCGCCGCATTCGCGATCCCGATCCTGATGGGCCTGCAGGCCGACGGCAAGGAGCCGCGCGCGCTGGTGCTCGCGCCGACCCGCGAGCTGGCCATTCAGGTCGCCGAGGCGTTCGGCCGCTACGCCGCGCACATGCCCGGCCTGCACGTGCTGCCGATCTACGGCGGGCAGAGCTACGGCGTCCAGCTGTCCGGCCTGCGCCGCGGCGCGCACGTCGTGGTGGGCACGCCCGGCCGGGTCATCGACCACCTGGAGAAGGGCACGCTCGACCTGTCCCAGCTGCAGTACCTGGTGCTGGACGAGGCCGACGAGATGCTCAAGATGGGCTTCCAGGAGGACGTCGAGCGGATTCTCGCCGAGACGCCGTCCGACAAGCAGGTCGCGCTGTTCTCGGCCACCATGCCCTCGGCGATCCGCAAGATCTCCAAGCAGTACCTGCACGACCCGGTCGAGATCACGGTCAAGGCCAAGACCCAGACCAACACCAACATCACCCAGCGCTGGGTGCAGGTCTCGCACCAGCGCAAACTGGACGCGCTGACCAGGGTCCTCGAGGTCGAGTCCTTCGAGGCGATGATCATCTTCGTGCGCACCAAGCAGGGCACCGAAGAGCTCGCCGAGAAGCTGCGCGCCCGCGGCTTCTCCGCCGCGGCGATCAACGGCGACATCGCCCAGAACCAGCGCGAGCGCACCATCGGTCAACTCAAGTCCGGCACGCTGGACATCCTGGTCGCCACCGACGTCGCCGCGCGCGGCCTGGACGTGGACCGCATCTCGCACGTGGTCAACTACGACATCCCGCACGACACCGAGTCCTACGTGCACCGCATCGGCCGGACCGGCCGGGCCGGGCGCAGCGGGCAGGCGCTGCTGTTCGTCGCGCCGAGGGAGCGGCATCTGCTCAAGGCGATCGAGCGCGCCACCCGCCACCCGCTCGAGGAGATGCAGCTGCCCAGCGTCGAGGACGTGAACGCGCAGCGCGTCGCCAAGTTCGGCGATGCCATCACCGAGAACCTGTCCTCGGCGAATCTGCCGCTGTTCCGCAAGCTGATCGAGGACTACGAGCGCGAGCACGACATCCCGCTCGTCGACATCGCCGCGGCGCTCGTGGTCGGCTCCCACGACGGCGACAACTTCTTCATGGAGCCGGAACCCGAGCCGGAACGCCGCGAGCGGATGCCGCGGGAACGGCCCGCCCGCCGGTTCGACGAGGACCGCCCCGCGGCCTCGCACCACCGTGGCACCGGCACGGAGCTGGCCACCTACCGGATCAGCGTCGGCAAGCGGCACCGCGTGGCGCCCGGCGCGATCGTGGGCGCCATAGCCAACGAGGGTGGTTTGCGACGCAGCGACTTCGGGCATATCAGCATTCGGCCGGACCACAGTCTGGTCGAGCTACCCGCGCAGCTGCCCCCCGAGACGCTGGAAGCCCTGCGGCGCACCAGGATCAGCGGCCAGCTCATCCAACTGCAACTGGACCAGGGCCCGCCCTCGCACCGCTCCTTCAGCCGGGGTCCGCGCCGCGATCGCGATGCGGCCAAGCGCCCGGAGCGCCGTAAGCCACGCTCCTGAGCCGGGCGGGGTAACCCGAGGTCACGCGGGCTAGCTAAGGTGTTGCCGACCGGCGCGCATGCCAGCGCGCCTGGTGCGGGTGTCCCGGCGAAGACACAGGAGGGGCGCGTTTGTTCGTGTTCGGTGATCGTGTCGTATGCACCGCCGCTGATCTCGTGCGCGCGGCGCGCTGTGAATTCGCGTTGCTCCGCGCCCTCGACACCGAACTGGGGTCGCTCCCGGACGACGAGCCCGGCCTCGCGCGGTTCGCGGCCGAGCCGCGCCGCGTCGACGACTCCCGCGAGCGCAGGCTCGCCGATTTCCGCGACCGCTACGGCGGCGGCATGGTCGAAATCCGCCAGCCGCCACAGAATCCGGACGACCCGGAAGGATGCGTAGCCGCGCTGCGGGACGCGCACGAGCAGACGAAGGCCGCGCTGCGCGAGGGCGTGCCGGTGCTGCACAATGCCATCTTCTTCGACGGCGGATTCGCCTGCCGCTGCGACTATCTGGTCCGGGCGGGGCACCGGGTGCGCTACACCGTGCACGGCGCCGCGGCGACGCCGTGGGATCGGGTGGGCGCGGCGCTCGAATCGGCCGCCTGCGCCGAGGCTTTGGACAGGGGCGGCGCGCTGGCCGCGCCCCTGGTCCGGCTGCACCTCGGTGCGGAGAGCGCCGACTATCCGCTCGCCGATCTGGTTCCGGTGTATCGAGCCCGGCGGCGGCGCGTCGAGCGGATCCTGGAGGAGAAGCTGGGGGAACTGCTCCCTGTGCAGTGGGGCGATCCGCGCTACCTGGCCTGCGGCCGCTGCCCGACCTGCACCGCCGAGCTGACGGCCGCCCGCGATCTGCTCCTGGTGGCGGGCATGTCCTCCTCCACGCGTGCCAGGCTGCGCGAGGCCGGGGTGAGCACCATCGACCGGCTCGGCGGACTCGACAGCGCGGTGCCCGGACTGCCGCCACGCGCCGTGACCACGCTGCGCAGGCAGGCCGAAATCCAACGGCGGCGCGAGGATTCCGGTCGCCCGGCCCACACGCTGATCTACGCGCCCGCGCTGCGTGGCCTGCCGCCCGTCTCGCCGGGCGATCTGGCGCTGACCCTCGATACCGACCGCGGACGACTCGCGGCGATCGAGGTTGCCGCGGCGGGCGCCGTGCACCTGTCCTTGCGCACGCCGGACGACGAGGACGAGGACGTAGCGTGGCGGGACACACTGACCAAGGTGCTCGATCTGCTCGCGCACCGGCGGCGGACGTTTCCGGACATGCGCGTCTACCACTACACCTCCGAGGTGCGCTCGGCGCTGCTGCGCTGGACCGGGTCGGGCGTCGGTGAGGAGATCGCCGACGAGTTGTTGCGCGACGGCGTGCTCGTCGACCTGTACCCGATCGTGCGCAACGCGCTGCTGGTCGGCGAGGATTCCTACCGCCTGGATCGGCTGCGGCGCCTGCTGCCGGAGATGCCCGGCGAGCCGGAACCCGCGTGCGTCACCGTGCTGCGATTGCGCGACTGGCTGCTGGAGCTCGCGGCCGAGCAGCCCGCCGATCCCCGGGCGATCGCGTTGCCGCGCGACGACTCGTGGCGCCTCGGGCCCGAAGGGGATCGGCCCCAGCTCGCGCCCGTCTCCGGTCCGTCCTCGGTGGAGGCCGCGCTCGCGGAATACGCGGCGGCACAGCGCGATCCGGACCACCCTGCGGCGCTCATGGCCGCGGCGCTCGGCTATCACCGGCGCGAGCGGCAGCCGCTGTGGTACGCGCACGCGGACCGCCTCAGCCTTCCCGTGCACGAATGGCCCGACGCGTCCGGCGTGCTGATCGCCGACTGGGGCACCGTGGACACGAAGTGGCATCACAGCCCGAATCGCCCGTCCATGCGCAGGTATCTGACGTTGACCGGCCGGATCGGCACCGGCTGCGACGGCGGCGGCGCTGCCGCGTTGACGCCGGGCGCCACCGTCTGCACCTACTACGACCACCCGGTCGCGGCGGGCATGGCCGTCGGCGGCCGGCGCGCCACCGCGACCGCGACGGTGCTCGGCTGCGCGGTGGACGCCGACTTCGACGACACCGTCCGCCTGGAGGAGCTCCTGCCGGAGGGCTGCGAACCCTACGACGACCTACCCGCCGCCATCGCGCCCGGACTGCCCGACTGGGACGAGAACGCCGAGGCCGCCATGGAATCGGCCGCGCAGCGACTGCTGGTGACGCTGCCGGAGATTCCCGCCTGCGCCTTGTTCGACATCATGGCCCGGCGCGCGCCGCGGCTGCGCGGTGACGCACCGCTGCCGGAGGTGCACGGCGACCACGCCGCCGCCATCACCGCCGCCACCCGTGCCCTGGACGAGTCGTACCTGGTGGTGCAGAGCCCGTCGGGGACCGGGAAGAACTCCACCATCGCGCGGGTCCTGGAGCGGCTGATCATCAAGGACAGGTGGCGTATCGGGGTTGTGGCGCAGGCACATTCGACAGTCGAGAGCCTGCTCGACGCGATCGTCGCGGTCGGCGTGCTGCCGGAGCTGGTCGCGAAGAAGGACGCCGCGGCGGTGGCTCCGGAGTGGGCGGTGATCGACGGTGCTCGCTATCCGCGGTTCCTGGACAACGCCGTGAACGGGTGTGTGATCGGCGGGCTGCCCGCCGATTTCGCCGACGATTCGATGGTCCCCGCCGACAGCCTGGACCTGCTGGTGATCGCCGACGCGGGCCGGTTCCCGCTGGCCGAGACGGCGACCGTGGCGGGCAGCGCGCGAAATCTGTTGCTGCTCGGCGACCCACAGCCCACTGCCGCGCGCAGCACCCATCCTGGACCCGTGGGCGAATCGACGCTGGGCTGGCTGCTCGCAGGCCGCAACACCGTCGGATCCGAGCGCGGATACTTCCTGGACCGCACCTGGCGGATGCATCCTCGCGTGTGCGATCCGATCTCCCGGCTGTTCTACGACGGCAGGCTGCGCTCGAACGAAACCGTCACGCTGGCAAGGCAACTCGACGGCGTCGAGCCGGGCATCGGCACCATGCTCGTCGACCACTACGGCGACGCCACCGAATCCGCCGCCGAGGCGCGCGAGGTGGTGCGCCAGGTCCGCGCCCTGCTCGGCCTGTCCTGGACCACCGGCGCGTCCACCCGGCGGCTGCATCCGCACGACATCTTCGTCGTCGCGCCGTACGGCGCTCAGGTCGGCCGGATCCGAACCATGCTGGCGCGCGCCAAGATCGAGGACGTGCTGGTGGGCACCGTCGACCGCTTCCGCGGCAGGGAGGCCGCCGTGGTGCTGCTGTCGATGACCACGTCGAGCCCGGCCGACGCGCCGCACGGCATGTCGTTCCTGTTGTCGCGCGACCTGGTGCGCGCCGCGGTGTCGCGGGCGATGTGGCGGGCGGTGATCATCCGGTCGCCCCTGCTCACCGAATACCTGCCCGCCGCGCCCGAGGATCTGCCCGACCTGGCCCGTTTCCTCGACCTCGGCTGAGGACGCGCTCAGCCGAAGTTCTTGCCTTCGCCGCGATAGCTGGGGACGGTGGTGCGGCTGCCGTCCGATTCGACGAGATGGACCTGATCGAATCGCTCGCACAGTTCGCCCGCCTTGGCGTGGCGGAACCACACCCGATCGCCGATGCGCAGTTCGGCGGCGGCCGAGAGCGGGGTCTGCACCTCGCCGGCGCCCTCGGTGCCGATGAGCCGTAAGCCGCTGGGCCACACGGGTTTCGGCACCCGGGATGCGCCGGTCGGGCCGGAGGCGATGTAGCCGCCCGCGAACACCGTCGCGATGGAGGGCGTCGGCTTGCGCAGCACGGGGGTGGCGAAGAACAACGCGGGCCGCGGGGTGAAGGCGCGGTAGTGATCGAACAGTGTCGGCACGTAGAGACCCGAGCCCGCCGTCACCTCGGTGACATCCGGATCGGCGATGCTGACCTCGATCGAACCGCTGCCGCCGCTGTTGACGATCTCCAGCTTGCCCACCACCGAGCGCACCGCGTCCAGCACCCGCGCCCTGCGCTTGGCGATCTCGGCGGCCGAGGCCCGCTTGACCAGCCGCACCGCGGCATTGCTGTCGGGCAGTCCGGCGATCTGCGCCTCGTAGGTCATCACGCCGACCACGTCGAAGCCGCGATCGAGCGCGGCGCGGGCCAGGGCGGCGGCTTGGTCGGGGGTGCGGATCGGCGAGCGTCGCACGCCGAGGTGCAGCGGACCGATGCGCAGCGACGCGTCCACGTCGAGGCAGACACGGGGCCGGACCAGGTCGGTGCCCACGGCGGCGCGGATCAGGTCGAGCTGGGCGACGTCATCGATCATCAGGGTGATCGCGCCGAGCAGGATGTCGTCGGAGGCGAGTTCGGCCAGCGCCGCGCGATCGACGGTCGGGTAGCCGAGCAGGATGTCGCGGGCGCCGAGACCGGCCAGCCAGAGCGCCTCGCGCAAGGAGTAGGACATGATGCCCGCGAAGCCGTCGGCCGCGGTCAGCTCGCCGCCGAGCAGGGCTTCCAGGACGGCGCGGCAGCGCACGGATTTGCTGGCGACACGGATCGGTACGCCGCTCGCGCGACGCACCAAGTCGGCCGCATTGGCACGCAACGCCGTCAGATCGAGCGCCGCCAGTGGCGGGTCGAGGTCGGCGGTGGCGGCGTGCAGTCCGGCGATCGGCGAGGTCTCGCTCACCCGGACAACTCAACCACCAAACTGGTCATACGTCCAGTATTGTCCGAGTCAGACTTCGGCCGCCCGGGTCGCCAGACCGGTCACCAAGTCGTCCAGAACTATCAGCGTGGTCTCGTCGTTACTATCGGCCAGCCAGCGCAGCACGGTCCCCTGCAGGACCGAGACCGTGTAGGCGGCGATGTCGTCCACCGGCTCCAGCCACTGCGCACCGGAGCGATCGGCACAGAGCTGAAGGAAGTTGGCGACCTCGGTGTCCATTTCCCGGAACATCTCGGTGGCGGCGGGGTCGGGCGACGATGACCCGGACCGCAGCTCCCAGCGCTCGCGCAGCGTGCGCAAAGTCGCCTCATAGGCGCGGATGTGCTTGGTCGGCGCGGCCTTGACCAGCGGCCAGTACGCGGTGACCCCGGCATGCAGCAGCACCCGCAGTGCCCGTACTCCGGTGATATCGAGCGAGGCGGCCGCCTTCTCCACGGCCTCGCAGATCGTCGGCCGCAACCGACTCTCCACTGTTTCTCCACGTGCGCTCAACGACGACTCCCTCGGCGAAAGAACTCGCGCACCTCCGATGGCGCGACTCGCTGAACTTTGGCGAGCGACCAGAAATCCCCAGGCTGCCCGGTCCAACGTTCATCAATGGTAGAGGGTTTTCGGGGTTTGAGAACGGGTTCAGCGGGTATTCCAGACTGGAAGAATGTTTTGTTACCCAAACGGAATCACTCTGCAACGCTGCAGTGTCCCGCCGATCGACGTTCTGGGGTGACTACCGGCCCCTCGCGGCCGAAAGACACACGTTGATCCACTTTACGGATCGCCATGCCGCACTCGCAGATCCTGTGACTAACCGCACAAACTCGCGATGTAACTGGTTCACCCCGTGTTCGGCGTTCGATCCGGGAACGACACCACCGCGATATGGGCGGCCGATAGCCTGGATCGGTGACTCTCCCGCCTCCCGCCGATCAGTTCTTCCTCTCCGGCACGTTCAACTTCCGCGACACCGGTGGTCTGCGCACCGCCGAGGGCGCCAAGGTGCGCCCCGGCGTGCTGCTGCGCTCGGCCCAGCTCAGCGGACTCGACGAGCGCGGCCACCACAGTCTGCGCGAACTGGGCGTGGCCGAGGTCTTCGATCTGCGCGGTATCCGGGAGATCGACCACATGGGGCACGACAACCTGCCCGACGGCGTGCGGCGCAGCGTCACGCCCTTCGACTCGCGGATGGGCGAGGCGCCCCCGCACGAAACGCGCACCGAGTCGGCGTTCGAGCACATGCTCGAGGTCTACCGCGAGTTCCCGGCGCTGCCGGAGGCGAACACGGCGATCACCGCCATCGCGCAATCCATCGTGGACGGCGACGGCGCGGTGCTGGTGCACTGCGCGGCGGGCAAGGACCGCACCGGCTGGGCCGTGGCGACGCTGCTGCGGGCGGTGGACGTGGTCGAGGAGGATGTGCTCGCCGACTTCATGATCAGCAACGAGGCCGTCGAGCCGCTGCGCGCACTGATCGAGCCCACCCTGCCGCCGGGCGCGCGCTTCTCCGAGGACCTGCTCGGCGTGCGCGAGGAGTACCTGGCGATGGCACTGGAATCGGTCCGGCAGTTGCACGGCGACTTCGACCGCTACCTCGAGGTCGTCGGGCTGACATCCGGGCTGCGCGCGCGTCTGCGCGACCGGATGCTGGAATAACCCATCGCCTCAGGCGATTTCGCTCCGGACCAGGCCGTGGTCGTCGATCGAGACCTGGTCACCGGTGTGGAACCAACTGCCCGTGAACCGATGCGCGGTGGTCTCCGGATCGTTCCAGTACCGACGCGTGACATTCGGTCCACGACAGAGCAATTCACCGTGACCCGCCGCGGCCCGCGGACCCCACAGCGCCAATTCGGTACCGCCGAAAGCGAATCCGAGTACGCGGCCCGCGTCGGCGGGCGCTTCGGTGTCGTCCACCGCGAGGCCGATGCCGCTGGTCTCGGTGGAGCCCCACACCGACCAGTGCCTGGCCGAGGGGAACGCCTCGCGCAGCGCGGCGGCGAGATCACCAGGGGTCCGCTCGGCATGGTGGCCCGCACTGCTGACCCGGCTGATGCCCTCGGTGGGCACGCCGTCGGCGCGCAGCGCGGCCAGCTCGGGGAGCAGTCCGGCGAAGATGCGCGGCGTGCCCGACACCATGTCGACCCGTTCGGCCACAAGGGCTTCCGCGAGTCCGCGGCCGTCCGGTGCGAGCACCACGGTGCCGCCCACCGCGAAGGTGGGCAGCAACTGGTCGACGCACCCGCTGGCGTGCGCCAGCGGCGGCAGCACCAGATTGCGCACGCCGTCGGTGGGCAGATCCAGCGCGGCGACGACCGACCGGACCGCCGAGAGCAGGTTCTCGTTGGTCAGCTCGACGCCCTTGCGAGTGGCGCTGGTGTAACAGAGCAGCGCGAGATCGTTCAGCGCCGCACCGTCATCGATGAACGCGGCGCCGTCCGGCAGCTCGGCCTCGCCGCCGCGAGCGCCGCCGAGCACGAAATCCGCACTGCTGTCGGTGATCACCTGCGCGGCCACCCGCGCGGGCAGCCCGTCGGGCACCAGCACCGGCACCGCGCCGCTGAGCAGAGCGCCGAGGAACGCCTGCACCCAGCGGACGCCCGCCGGCATGTGGATGGCGACCCGGTCGCCGTACCCGACACCGTGTTCCTGCAGGCCGCCCGCGATACGGGAGGCCGAGTGCCACAGCTCCCGGTAGGTGAGCCGGGGCCCACCGAGCTCGACGACCGCCTCGCGCGACGCGAAGGCGTGCACCTGTAGATCGAGTAGCTCGGTGAGCGCCGGGGTGAGGTTGCCGTAGCGCAGCACGCCGTCGGCGCCGCGGGCCAGCGGGTTGCTGCACGCAGGCGAATGAGTGAGGGGGTATTCGACCAAGAGCTGCGACATGTGTCCTCCGCGCGGGTGCCTCTAGCTGCCAGGCACCTGCGACTATATGACGCCGATCACAATTTCGCCGGAATAGTCGATTTACCGTGTCCCCGCCGTCACCGGCCGGTGTACGTCGCCTTGCCCGGACCGACCTCGAGGAAGCTCCGCACGGCGCCGCGCAGATCGTCGGTGGCGAACAGCTCGCCGGACACCTCGGGAGTCACCGAATCGGCGTGCGCCACACCGCCGGAACGCCAGGCCGCGACGATCTGCTTGGTCGCCGCGTGCGCTTTGGTCGGCCCCTGCGCCAGCCGGTGCGCGAGTTCCCTTGCGGCGCTGTCGACGTCCTCGTGCACGGCGTTCACCACGCCCCAGTCGGCCATGGTCTTCGCGTCGTAGAGATCACCCGTCATGACGAACTCGCGGGCGCGGCCCGATCCGGCGCGCTCGGCCAGGCGCTGCGGGCCGCCCATCGACGGGGTCAGTCCGACAACGGTCTCCACCAGACCGAACTTCGCCTTCGGCGCGGCCAGGATGATGTCGCAGGCCAACGCGATTTCGAAGGCGGCGGTCAGGGTGAGGCCGTGCGCGGCGAACAGCACCGGACACGGCAGCGCCTCCAGCGGGTGGATGATCTGCGCGAACAGCGAGCGCCACAGCTCGGCGCCCTCCTCGGTGGTCAATCCGTCGAATACGTGCACGTCGACGCCACCAGAGACCACCTTGCCCTCGGCGCGCAGCAGCAGCGCGCGCGGCGGGTTCGCGGTCAGTGCGGCGATGTCGTCGACCAGCGCGTCGAACATGGCCTGATCGAAAAGGTTCAGCGGCGGGTTGGCCAGCGTCAGGACGGCTACCTCGGCGCCGCCGTCGGTGGTTTCGCGTTCCAGCCGAGTCGCCTTCGTTTCACTACGTTCGGTCATTGCGTCAGCCTAAGACCTGAATCTGCCAGACTGGCGAGGTGACCAAGGCGGCATCGGAAAGCGGTTCCTACGTCGAACCGGGCGAGTTCAAGCGGGACACCCGTTACATCACCACCCGCATCACGGCCGACGGGCGCGACGGCTACCCGGTGGCGCCCGGCCGATACCGGCTGGTCGCGGCCCGCGCGTGCCCATGGGCCAACCGCACCCTCATCGTGCGCAGGCTGCTCGGTCTGGAGGACGTGCTCTCGCTCGGCCTGTGCGGCCCCACCCACGACAAGCTGAGCTGGACTTTCGATCTCGATCCCGGCGGCGTGGACCCGGTGCTCGGCATCCCGCGGCTGCGCGACGCCTATCTGGCTCGCTTCCCCGACTATCCGCGCGGCATCACGGTCCCCGCCGTGGTCGACATTCCGACCGGCGAGGTGGTGACCAACGACTACGCCAGGATGACGCTGGACTTCTCCACCGAATGGACCGAATTCCACCGGCCGGGCGCGCCCGCGTTGTACCCGGAGCCGCTGCGCGCCGAGATCGACGAGATCAACAACGTCGTCTTCCGCGATGTGAACAACGGCGTCTACCGCTGCGGCTTCGCGGGCGCCCAGGACGCCTACGACGCCGCCTATGACCGGCTCTTCGCCCGCCTGGACTGGCTCTCGGATCGGCTTGCCGGACAACGCTTCCTGGTCGGCGACACGATCACCGAGGCCGATGTGCGGCTGTTCACCACGCTGGTCCGCTTCGACGCCGTCTACCACGGTCATTTCAAGTGCAACCGGCAGAAGCTGAGCGAGATGCCGGTGCTGTGGGCCTACGCCCGCGACCTCTACCAGACCCCAGGCTTCGGCGACACCATCGATTTCGAGCAGATCAAGACCCACTACTACGTGGTGCACACCGACATCAATCCGACGAAGGTGGTGCCCAAAGGTCCCGACCTGAGCAACTGGCTGACCGCGCACGGACGCGAGGAGCTGGGCGGCCGCCCGTTCGGCGACGGCACTCCGCCGCCACCGCCGCCGCTCTCGGAGCGGGTGCCCGCGCTGCGCGGACCGGCGTAACCCGGTCGTTTCAGTCGGCAGGCCCCGGGAACCCGGGAGATGATCCGGTTCGTTGTCGTGTTGGTCCGACGACGGCTCGGTGCCATAGAGTTCTGCCAGCGAAGGCAGAGGACTTAAGGGGTGTTGCCGATGAGGCACGGCGCGTTCGAGAAGACCGTGATCGCCTTGCTCGAGAACGGATCGAAGCTGCAGGCGCCCGCGGTCGAGAAGTACATCGATCGAGTCCGGCGCGCCCATCCCGATGAGACCCCGGCCCAGATCATCGACCGGATCGAGCGGCAGTACCTGCTCGCGGTGACCGGCAGCGGCACAGCGGCGGGCGCGACCGCGGCCATGCCCGGCGTGGGCACGGTCGCCTCGCTGGCGACCATCACCGCGGAGACGGCGTTCTTCCTGGAGGCCTCGGCGCTGTACACGCTGGCGATCGCCGCCGTGCACGGCATCGCGCCGGAGGCCAAGGAACAGCGCAGGGCGCTGGTGCTCGCGGTGGTGCTCGGCGACACCGGCATGGAGATCGTGGAGCGCTCGGTCGGGCAGTCGGCCAAGAACTGGGGCACGCTGCTCGCCAACCGAATTCCCGGCCTGTCCAGCATGAACGACTCGCTGATGAAGCGGTTCCTCGTGCGGTTCCTCACCAAACGCTTGGCGCTGATGGCGGGCAAGGTGATCCCGATGGGCATCGGCGCGGTGATCGGCGGCGTCGGTAACCGTACCCTCGGCAAGACCACGGTCCTCAACGCGCAGAAGGCATTCGGGCCCGCGCCCGCCTTCTGGCCGCTCAACCGGCAGCTGGTCGTCGACGCCGATCCGCTGCCCGCGCTCGACGCCACCCCGCCGCACTTCCCCGCCGGACCGAAATGACCGCAGCCAAGCCCGCTCTGGTCGTGCGCGGCCTGAGCAAGCGGTACGAGCTGGGTCCGGCCGTGGAGAACGTGAACTTCAGCGTCCCGGTGGGCGGCACCGCCGCGCTGGTCGGTCCGGCGGGCGCGGGCAAGACCACGATTCTGCGGATTCTGCTCGGGCTGCTCGAACCTTCTTCGGGGAGCGCGGAGATCGGCCTGTCCCCGGTGGGCGGGATGCTCACGCCGCGCGGACTGCATCCGGCGCGCGCCGCCCGCGATCACCTGCTGGTGTACGCGGCAGCGGCCGGGGTGCCGGACGCGCGGGTCGACCCGGTGCTCGAGTCGGTCGGGCTGGACGCGGCCGCGCGCGTCAAGACGGGTGCGCTCACCGTCGGCCAGCAGACCCGGCTGGCGCTGGCCACCGCGCTGCTCACCGATCCGAGGGTGCTGATCCTCGACGAGCCCACCGAGGGACTCGACGCCGCCGAACGCGGCTGGCTGCACGATTTCCTGCGCAGGCACACGCGCCGCGGCGGCACGGTGGTGCTGTCCAGCGCGAGCCTGGCCGCGGTGGTGGCGATGGCCGATCAGCTGATCGTGCTGAGCGAGGGCGCGGTCGTCTACCAGGGCACTCCGGCGAAACTGCGCCGCCATCACCCCGACCGGCTCGTCGTCGCCGCATCCACTCCGGTGGCGCTGGCCACGATGCTCGCCGCACGCGGCTACACCGACGCGGTGATCCGCCCCGACGGGCGGCTCGCGGTGGCCGAGGCGAGCGAAGCGGAGATCGTCGACGCGGCCAAGGCCGCCGGGGTCCGGCTGGACAGCGTCACGCCGGATCCGATCCACCCCGACCGCGTGCTCGCCTCGCTGACGAAACCGAGCAGAACCGCGGCGCCGATGTTCCCGGCGCCGGGCACGCACGCACCCCATCCGCAGCCGACGCCCTACGGGATTCCGCGATGATCACTCTGCCCCCGGACCTCGTCCCGCCGGTGAACTCCGAGGTGCGCAAGGTCTACACGCTGCGCTGGTGCCTGGCGCTCGGCGTGCTGCTGCCCGCGATCGCGCTGGTCGCCTCCACGGTGACCTCGGTGATGGCCGGGCCCGCGGACCCGGATTCCGCGCTGGCCACCGGTGCCGCGACGATCGGGCTGTATCTGGCGCTCACCGCGACGATCCTGGCCGCCGCGGTCTTCGGCGCGGCGGGCGCGGGCGGCGAGTTCCGTTATCGGACGATGCCGGTGACCTCGCAGTTCACCGCCGACCGTGATCGGCTGGCAGCGGCCAAACTGCTGGTCACCGGTGGGTACACGCTCGCTGTCGCGGTACTGGTCGAGCTCGTCGCGTTCGGCTGCCTGCTGGCCTTCGGCCGCGGCAAGTTCGAGTTCGGCACGCGACTGCTGACGGTGTTCGGCACCGGCCTGCTCGCGGCGGTCTGCTGGTCGCTGCTCGGCGCCGGACTCGGGCTGCTGCTACGCCAATCGACCGGCGCTGTCGCGCTGATCCTCGGCTGGCTGCTCGTCATCGAGCCGCTGATCTGGTTGGTGGCCAACGGCATCGGGCTCGGCGGCGTGGTCACCTTGCTGCCCGGGTCGGCGACCGTCGCCACGGTGGCGGCCGACTCCTTCCCGGACAGCGACATCCTCGCCCCGGCCCCGGCCGCCTTCGTCGTGCTACTGCTGTGGACGATCGGAATCGCCGGCGCGGGCTGGTGGCAACTGCGCAGCCGCGACATGTGATCCGCGGCCGTCACCGGCGGGCGTGATCCCGCGCCCGCCCCGCAGCATCCGGAGAACCTCCGCGACGCCGTGCTCGATCTGGTTCAGCCGCGAATCCATACCGTCCAGCCGCGAATCCATGCCGTCGAACCGCGAATCCATGCCGTCGAACCGCGAATCCATCGCGTCCAGCCGCGAGTCCATCGCGTCGAACCGCGAGTCCATCGCGTCGAACCGCGAATCCATACCGTCCAGCCGCGAATCCACCATGTCGAGCCGCGCCTCGATCTTGCAGAATCGCTTGTCGACCTTGCGGAATCCGTGGCGTACCTGGCGTTGCAGTTCGCCGACCTGTTCGTAGACGTCGTCGACGTCGTGTCGGAGTTGGTGAAAGCGACGTGTGAAATCCCCCTGCGTTGTCATGGCGGCGAGATTAGAACCGCGGCGAAGGACGCGCCAAGCGCCGCGGACAGACTCCGGGAACAAGCGGTGTGTCGCCGCGCGTCATTACCTTCGAAGGCGTACCTCCGGCCGTGCGCAGGCTGACGAGGGAGTTCAAGGAGCGGACGGTGAACAGCGCAATTGACTGAGCGGAGCACGACGGGGCGGGGTTGGATACGGCGGCTGTGGGACGAGAGCAGGTCGCATCCCGGCACCATCGCGGGCGTCCTGGCCGCGGTGTTGGCGGGCGCGCTGGTGGAGGTGACCGCACCGCTGCTCACCAAGCGCGCGGTCGACGCGGCCGGCGTCGGAGACACCGGGGTGATCGGGGTGATCGCGGCCCTGCTCGCGCTGCTCGCCGCCGGACGGTTCGGCGCCGCGTTCGGCAGGCGGCTGCTCGCGGGCAGGCTCTCGCTCGACGTCCAGCACGGCCTGCGGGTGCGGTTGCTCGGTTCGCTGCAACGACTGGACGGCGCGGGTCAGGACGCGCTGCGCACGGGACAGGTGGTCTCCCGGTCGATCACGGACCTCCAGTTGGTTCAGGGGCTGCTCGCGATGGTGCCGCTCTCCGGGATGGCGCTGTTGCAGTTCCTGCTCGCCGCAGGCGTGATGCTGTGGCTCTCGCCGCCGCTGGCGGTGGTCGCCCTGCTGGTGGTGCCCGGCATCGCCGCGGTGGTGTACCGGATGCGGCCGCGGCTGTTCGCGGCGACCTGGTCGGCCCAGCAGCGGGCCGCCGACCTGGCCCAGCACGTCGAGGAGACGGTCACCGGGGTGCGGGTGGTGAAGGGCTTCGGGCAGGAAGCCCGAATGGTCGACGTGCTGGAAGGACACGGCCGCAAGCTCTACGCCGAACGCATGCGCGCCGCGCGGGTGGATGCCCGCTTCGCGCCGGTGGTGGCCGCGATTCCGCAGGCCGGGCTGGTCGGGGTGATCGCTTTCGGCGGGTGGCTCGCGCTCGAGGGCTCGATCGGGCTCGGTACTTTCCTCGCCTTCGCCGCCTACGTGGCCACCATGACCTCGGCCACCCGCGCCATGTCCTCGGTGGTCATCCTGGCGCAACTCACCCGGGCCGCCGCCGAACGCGTCTTCCAGGTCATCGACACCGCGCCGGTGATCGCCGACCCGCCCGCACCCGCCGCGCTGCCGGACGGCCCACTGGGCGTCGAGATCGACTCGCTCACTTTCGGATTCGACCCCGGCTTGTCGATCCTGCGCGATCTCGACCTGACCGTGCGCCCTGGCGAGACGGTCGCGATCATCGGCCCGGCGGGTT
The DNA here is from genome assembly GCF_057708605.1 of Nocardia sp. bgisy118. Lineage (NCBI taxonomy): Bacteria > Bacillati > Actinomycetota > Actinomycetes > Mycobacteriales > Nocardiaceae > Nocardia > Nocardia sp. bgisy118. The sequence goes on from NZ_JBYISM010000006.1 coordinate 219,383, forward strand.
CGGGCAAGACGACCCTGTCGCTGCTGCTGCCGCGCTTCTACGCGCCCGACGCCGGACGCATCCGGCTCTTCGGAGCCGGACCCGCCGAGTCACCGGTGGACATCGCCGACGTCGCCGCCGCCGACCTGCGCGCCGCCGTCGGCGTGGTGTTCGACGACCCGTTCCTGTTCTCCGACACGATCGCCGCCAACATCGCGCTCGGCCGGACGGACGCCACCGACGCCGAGATCAGGCAGGCCGCCAAGCTGGCCGCCGCCGACGAGTTCATCGGCGAACTGCCGGATGGATACGACACCGTCGTCGGAGAGCGCGGCCTCACCCTTTCCGGCGGCCAGCGCCAGCGCATCGCGCTGGCCAGGGTGCTGCTCGCCCGCCCGCGCGTCCTGGTCCTCGACGACGCCACCTCGGCGGTGGACGCGGTCACCGAAGCCGCCATCTTCGACACGCTGCCCGACCGAGGCGGCCGCACCACGATCATCCTGGCGCACCGCGAATCGACGCTCGCCCACGCCGACCGGGTGATCCGCCTGCCCGCGCCGGCCCAGCCGCCACCCGCGACGGACGAACCCGGCGAATCGGCCCGCGCACCCCGGGTCGCGGGCCGGATGGGCGGCGGCTTCGGCGCGGCGGCCGACTTGGCCGAAACCCCCGAGTTGCGCCGGACCATCGAGCTGTTGCCGCCCGCCACCGAAGAACCGGGCCTGGACGACCGCGAGTTGCGCGAGCCCGATCCCGGTTTCCGTTTGGCGCGACTGCTGCGCCCGGTCCGCCTCCTGGTGCTGACCGTGGTGAGCCTGCTCGCACTGGACGCGCTCGTCGGCGTCGCCTTCCCCGCGCTGGTGCGCTACGCCATCGACACCGGCGTGAGCGCCGGGCAGCCCGACGCGCTGCGGATCGCGGGGGCGCTCGGCGTCGCGCTGGTCGCGGCCGGTTTCGCGGTCGGCGCCACGACTATCGTGCTCACCTCGCGCACCGGCGAGCGCGTCCTCTACGGCCTGCGCGTGCGCAGCTACGCGCATCTCCAGCGGCTCGGCCTCGACTACTACGAGCGGGAACTGTCCGGCCGGATCATGACCAGGATGACCACCGACGTGGACGCGCTGTCCAGCTTCCTGCAGACGGGCGTGGCCACCACCCTCATCGGCGCGCTCACCCTGCTCGGCATCGTGGTGGCGCTGCTGGTCATCGACGTCTCGCTGGCCGTGGTCGCGCTGCTGGCGCTGCCGCCGCTGGTCGTGGCGACGGTGTTGTTCCGGCGCGTCTCCTCCACCGCGTACACCGTGTCGCGGGAACGCGTCTCCACGGTGAACGCCGATTTCCAGGAGAACGTCACCGGCCTGCGCGCGGTGCAGGCCAACCGGCACGAACCCCGCGCCGCGCGGCGGTTCGCCGAATACTCCGAGCGCTATCGCAATGCCAGGATGCGGGCGCAGCGGGCGATCGCTCTGTACTTCGCCTTCGTCATCGCCTGGGCCGATCTGGCGCTGGCCGCGGTGGTGTTCGTCGGCGCACGCGAGGTCGCGGTGGGTGCGACGACGGCAGGCACGCTGGTCGCTTTCGTGCTCTACCTGGAACTGATGTTCGGGCCGATCACGCAGCTGTCCCAGGTCTTCGACGGCTACCAGCAGGCCAGGGTCGGTCTGCGCCGGATCGGCGAGCTGCTGCGCACCCCGTCGTCGATCGCGGCGGATCCGCCGGACGCCGTGGCGATCACCGACGGTCTGCGCGGCGAGGTCGCGCTCGATCACATGCACTTCCGTTATCCGGGGACCGAGAACCCGGCGCTGCACGATATCGACCTGCGCATTCCGGCCGGGTCCACGCTGGCGCTGGTCGGGCCGACGGGCGCGGGCAAGTCGACGATCGTCAAGCTGCTGGCCCGCCTCTACGACCTGCCGCGTTCGACTCTCGACGCGGGCACGGAATCCGCCGCCGCCTCCGCCGCCGCGCCGAGCGATGCCAGGCTCACCGAAGAGAGATCGCGAGGGGCGATCGTCGTCGACAGCGTGGACATCCGCGAATACCGCCTCGCCGACTACCGTTCCCGGCTCGGCATCGTCCCCCAAGAAGCTCACCTCTTCACCGGCGACGTCGCCAGCAACATTGCATTCGGACAACCTTCCGCAACAGAGGCGGAGATCCGCGCCGCGGCCGCGGCCGTCGGCGCAACCGACATGATCGCCGCGCTGCCCCTCGGACTGCGGCAACCGGTCGGCGAACGCGGGCGCGGGCTGTCGGCCGGACAGCGTCAGTTGATCGCGCTGGCCCGGGCCGAACTGGTCGGTCCCGACTTGTTGCTGCTCGACGAGGCCACCGCGACGCTTGACCCGGAGACCGAGGCGTCCGTGCTGGTAGCGAGCAGATCGCTGACCCGAGGACGCACCACGGTGGTCGTCGCGCATCGTCTCGGCACGGCCGCGCGGGCCGATCGGATCGCGGTCGTCGAGCGCGGCCGGATCACGGAATTCGGCACCCACGCGGACCTGCTCGCGGCCGGCCGAACTTATACCCGACTCTGGACGGCGGCCCGCGAGACCGGAGGAATATTCTCGGACCCGGACGAGTCTGCACAGAAGAGTTTGGGTCTGTCCGGTGGTGGGTAGCTTCGTCGATTTGCTGCTGGGCATATCCTCGACAGAGGGTCCATCGGCGCGCATCCGCTGATCCCCATGCCGGGCACGTCACAAACGTCGCAGCGCGAAGAACGAAATGAGGCGAACACCTGCTGTGAGCAGCTCAACTTCCCAGTTCGGACAGAACCAGTGGCTAGTCGACGAGATGTATCTGAAGTACAAAGAGGATCCATCGTCGGTCGATGAGAGTTGGCACGAGTTCCTCGCCGACTACACCCCCGAAGCGAGCGGCGAAGCCACCAACTCGCAGTCCGCCGCGCCGACCTCGAACGCCGCCCCGGCTCCCGCGACGCCCGCCCCGGCTCCCGCGCCTGCCCCGGCCGCGAAGCCCGCCCCGGCCGCCGCCAAGCCCGCGCCCGCACCGGCTCCCGCTCCGGCCGCCAAGCCCGCGGCTCCGGCCGCCAAGCCCGCGGCTCCGGCCAAGGCCACCGCGCGCGCCCCTCAGACCACTCCGGCGCCGACCTCGAACGCGGCGCCGACCTCCGGCGGCCCCAAGCCCGCCGAGGCGGCCGACGAGGCGAAGGTGCTGCGTGGCGCCGCCGCCGCGGTCGCCAAGAACATGGCCGCCTCGCTGGCCATCCCGACCGCGACCTCGGTGCGCGCCATCCCGGCCAAGCTGATGATCGACAACCGTCTGGTCATCAACAACCACCTGGCCCGCACCCGCGGCGGCAAGATCTCCTTCACCCACCTGCTCGGCTACGCCATCGTGCAGGCGGTCAAGGCGTTCCCGAACCTGAACCGGCACTTCGCCGAGATCGACGGCAAGCCGAACGCGGTCACCCCCGCGCACACCAACCTCGGCCTGGCCATCGACCTGCCGGGCAAGGACGGCAACCGCTCGCTGGTCGTCGCGGCCATCAAGGGCACCGAGGAGATGACCTTCGGGCAGTTCCACACCGCCTACGAGGACATCGTGCGGCGCGCCCGCGAGGGCAAGCTGACCGCCGAGGACTTCTCCGGCGTCACCATCTCGCTGACCAACCCGGGCACCATCGGCACCGTGCACTCGGTGCCCCGCCTGATGAACGGTCAGGGGGCGATCATCGGCGCGGGCGCCATGGAGTACCCGGCCGAGTTCCAGGGCATGAGCGACGAGCGCGTCGCCGACCTCGGCGTCGGCAAGCTGATGACGCTGACCTCCACCTACGACCACCGCATCATCCAGGGCGCGGAGTCCGGCGACTTCCTGCGCACCATCCACCAACTGCTGATCTCCGACGAGTTCTACGACGAGATCTTCCACGGCCTCGGCGTGCCGTACGAGCCGGTGCGCTGGCGCAAGGACATCAAGGAGCGCGGCGTCGACAAGAGCTCGCGCGTGCTCGAGCTGATCGCGGCCTACCGCAACCGCGGCCACCTGATGGCCGACACCGACCCGCTGCGCCTGATCAAAGACAAGTTCCGCAGCCACCCGGACCTCGACGTCACCCAGCACGGCCTCACGCTGTGGGACCTGGACCGCGAGTTCGCCGTCGCGGGCTTCCACAGCGAAGAGCGGATGAAGCTGCGCGACGTGCTCTCGGTGCTGCGCGACGCCTACTGCCGCCACATCGGCGTGGAGTACATGCACATCCTGGAAACCGACCAGCTGCAGTGGATCCAGGAGCGTGTCGAGCAGAAGCACGTCAAGCCGACTGTCGCCCAGCAGAAGTACATCCTGAACCGGCTGAACGCGGCCGAGGCCTTCGAGACCTTCCTGCAGACCAAGTACGTCGGCCAGAAGCGCTTCTCGCTGGAAGGCGCCGAAGCGGTCATTTCGATGATGGACGCGGTCATCGACCAGAGCGCCGAGCACTCGCTCGACGAGGTCGTCATCGGCATGCCGCACCGCGGCCGCCTCAACGTGCTCGCCAACATCGTCGGCAAGCCGTACTCGAAGATCTTCACCGAGTTCGAGGGCAACATGAACCCGGCGGCCACGCATGGCTCCGGCGACGTGAAGTACCACCTCGGCGCGCGCGGCACCTACCTGCAGATGTTCGGCGACAACGAGATCGAGGTCTCGCTGACCGCCAACCCGTCGCACCTGGAGGCGGTCGACCCGGTGCTCGAGGGTCTGGTCCGCGCCAAGCAGGACCTGCTCGACAAGGGCGACGGCCCCGAGGGCTTCTCCGTCATGCCGCTGATGCTGCACGGTGACGCCGCGTTCGCGGGCCAGGGCGTGGTCGCCGAGACGCTGAACCTCTCGGGTCTGCGCGGCTACCGGGTCGGCGGCACCATCCACATCGTGGTGAACAACCAGATCGGCTTCACCACCTCGCCGGAGAACAGCCGCTCCACCGAATACTCCACCGACATCGCCAAGTTCATCGGCGCGCCGATCTTCCACGTGAACGGCGACGACCCGGAGGCCTGCGACTGGGTGGCGCGTCTGGCGGTCGACTTCCGCCAGAAGTTCCGCAAGGACGTGGTCATCGACCTGATCTGCTACCGCCGTCGCGGCCACAACGAGGGCGACGACCCGTCGATGACCCAGCCGTACATGTACGACGTCATCGACACCAAGCGCTCGGTGCGCAAGAGCTACACCGAGAGCCTGATCGGCCGTGGCGACATCTCCATCAAAGAGGCCGAGGACGCGCTGCGCGACTACCAAGGCCAGCTGGAGCGCGTGTTCAACGAGGTCCGCGAACTGGAGAAGTTCCCGCCCGGGCCGAGCGAGTCGGTCGAGGACGACCAGAAGGTGCCCGCGACCGTGCAGACCGCGGTCGACAAGGCCGTGCTGCAGCGCATCGGCGACGCGTTCCTCAACGTCCCCGACGGCTTCAACGTGCACCCGCGCGTCAAGCCGGTGCTGGAGAAGCGCCGCGAGATGGCCTACGAGGGCAAGGTCGACTGGGCCTTCGCCGAGCTGATGGCCTTCGGCACGCTGATCGACGAGGGCCGCGCGGTGCGCCTGACCGGTCAGGACTCGCGCCGCGGCACCTTCACCCAGCGGCATTCGGTGATCATCGACCGCAAGACCGCCGAGGAATACACCCCGCTGCACAACATCGGCAGCGAGAAGCCCGGCTGGTTCGCGGTGCACGACTCGGCGCTGAGCGAATTCGCCGCCGTCGGTTTCGAATACGGCTACTCGCTGGGCAACCCGAACGCGCTGGTGCTCTGGGAGGCGCAGTTCGGCGACTTCGTCAACGGCGCGCAGTCCATCATCGACGAGTTCATCTCCTCCGGTGAGGCCAAGTGGGGCCAGCTCTCCGACGTGGTGCTGCTGCTGCCGCACGGCCACGAGGGCCAGGGCCCCGACCACACCTCGGGCCGCATCGAGCGCTTCCTGCAGCTGTGCGCGGAGGGCTCGATGACCGTCGCGGTGCCGTCCACCCCGGCGAACTACTTCCACCTGCTGCGCCGCCACGCGCACGACGGCATCCGTCGTCCGCTGATCGTCTTCACCCCGAAGTCGATGCTGCGCAACAAGGCCGTGGTGTCGGACCTCAAGGACTTCACCGAGTCCAAGTTCCACTCCGTGTTCGACGAGCCCACCTACGAGCAGGGCGTCGGCGATCGCGCCAAGGTGAAGCGAGTGCTGATGACCAGCGGCAAGCTCTACTACGAGCTGGTCGCCGAGAAGACGAAGCAGAAGCGCGAGGACATCGCCATCGTGCGGATCGAGCAGCTCTACCCGCTGCCCAAGTTCCGCCTGAACGAGGCGCTCGAGGGGTACCCGAACGCGACCGACATCGCGTGGGTTCAGGAGGAGCCGGCCAACCAGGGCGCCTGGCCCTTCTTCGGCCTCAACCTCCCCGAGCTGCTCCCGGAGCGTCTCGGCAAACTCCGCCGCATCTCCCGCCGCGCCATGTCGGCCCCGTCCTCGGGTTCGTCCAAGGTGCACGCCGTCGAGCAGGCGGAGATCGTCGGGGAGGCGTTCGCGCCCACCAGCTAACCTCTAGCTGCCTCGCACGCCGGGTGCGAAACCGCTGGTCCCCCAGCCGGTTTCGCCCCGGCGTTCGCCGTTTCCCGGCCACTCGGCGGCCGGAGTTCCGCACCTGCGCTCCGCCTCGTCCGTGCCGGACCAGTAGCGCGGCCCGACGAACAGGACCGCGGATGACCGGGACACGTGGTCGGACGAAATGGCGCTCTGGCGCCGGAGCGGATGTGGCGATGCAGACACGCGTCAGCTCCTAGGGTGGTGGCGTGGCGCGAGGGGCGCGCCGTGGAAGGGATCGGTGCGAAGTGGTTCCGAATTCGGGTGGGGATTCCCTGGCTGTCGTACAGATGGCTGCCGGATGGGATCCGGCGGCCAAGCGGCGGTGGTTGCCGGGGAAAACGAAGGACATCGACTTGAACGCGTCGGCGCTGCTCTTCGCGGGGGACGCGATCGTCGACGTGGTGTACCACGAGCAGCTGACCTCGCAGGACGGGTCGGTCCGCCTCCTCGGCGACAACACGACCGGCGAGGGTGACGGCGACGACGAGATCATCACGCTCGACCTGACCAGGATCTCCCCGCAGGTCACCACCGTGTTCTTCCTGGTGACCTGCTACACCGGCCAGACGTTCGAGAAGATCGAGAACGCCTTCTGCCGCGTCGTCGACGGCATGACGAAGACCGAGATCGCCCGCTACGACCTCAGCAAGATCCACGCGCACACCGGTTTTCTCGCGGGCAAACTCGTTCGCGCGCACCAAGGTTGGGAGTTCCGTTCGATCGACGAGGAGATCCAGGCCGAACACCCCGTCGAGGCGGTGCCGCAGCTGGCGCCGTTCCTGGCCTGAGGGGGCGGCGTGCGGATTCTGGTCACGGGCGCCAACGGCTACCTGGGCAGCGCCGTCACCGCGCGGCTGCGCCGGGACGGACATCAGGTCGTCGCGCTCGTCCGTCGCGAAAGTGTCCGCGCGCCAACGGAAGCGGCAATCCGGGTAGCGGATCTTCTAGAGCCCGAATCGCTTACGGTCGCGGTCCGCGGCGTCGACGCCGTCTGTCATCTGGCCGGGCTCACCCGCGCCAGGGACTCCGTCGCCGACCCGCTGCCGTATTTCCAGGTCAACGTCGGCGGCACCGTGGCACTGCTGGACGCTATGGCGCAGGCGGGCATCGAGAAGCTGGTCTTCGCGTCGACCGCGGCGATCTACGCCACCGATGTCCAGCCGATGACCGAGGACGTCCCCGACGCGCCGCCGCACCCCTACGCCGCGAGCAAGCAGGCGGCGGAATCCGCCATCGCCGCGCAAGCCGCGTCGGGCCGCCTGGCCGCGACCGTCCTGCGCCTGTCCAACCTGGTCGGCGGCGCCGACACCGACGACACACGCATCCTTTCTCGGCTGCGGGCGGTGGCGACCGGGGCGAGCGATCGGCTGCGCGTGTACGGCGACGGCAGCGCGACGCGCGACTACCTGCACATCGAGGACGCGGCCCGAGCCGTCGCCGCGGCGATCGCGCACCTGCCCGGCCTCGGCGTCTGCCGCCGGTACAACATCGGCAGCGAAATCGGTACCAGCGTGGCCGAATTGGTGGCTCTCACGTCCCGCATCACCAGCCGCGCCATCCCGGTCGAACATCTCCCCGCCGCCCAGGAGCCGCCGACACTGGTGTGCGACAGTTCCCGCGCCGCAAAAGAACTCGGCTGGCGGCCGACCTGGGACATCGAAGCGATAGTGCGCGAGATGTGGACCGGCCGAATCGCCTCCCCACTCACCCCTGCAATGCCGCCGCGAGCTCCGGGTTCAGGGCAAGGGCCAGCGTGAGCAGGGATTCCACCAGCAAGTCGATCAGTTCCTCGCGGGTGATCGGCTCGGTGCGCAGCCAGGTGAGGGTGGTCTCCTCCACGAAGGCGACCCACCCGCGCATGCCGAGCATGAGCCGCGGGTTCGCGGCGGGGTCGACGGAAGTCGGCGCCTCGGCGAGGATGATGCCGATGATGGCGTCGCGGGTCTGGTCGACCAGCGGCACCAGGTCGGGGCTGACGCTGGTCGGGCCACGCAAGAGCGCCAGGTAGGACGTGCGGTTCTCGCTGACGTAGTCGACGTAGCGCTCGATCGAATCGCGCAGCATGTCGAAGATGCTCAGCGACCGGTCCGGCGCCACCCGCTCCAGCAGTTCGGCGTTGGCGTGCCGGACGACCTCGCGCTGGAAGTCCTGCTTGGTCGGGAAGTAGTGGAACAGCAGGCCGCGTGAGATCCCCGCCTGGGCCGCGATCTCGCTGACCGAGAGTTCCTCGATCGTGCGTTCACCGAGCATCTTGGCGCCGAGCGCGAGCAGCTGCTGGCGGCGTTCATCCGGGCTCAGCCGGGTCCGCTTGCCGTTTGCACCGGAGCTTTTGCTGGTCACGGCACTCATGTTACTGAACGCGGTTCAATTGCTGTTGACTGCTGCTCAATAAGACCGTAGTCTCCCTTACATGAGTCGCAAGGTTACAGACAAAGCTGTCGGCGACCGGTCCGTCCGCCATGCCAAGACGATCATCATCGGCAGCGGTTTCGCCGGTCTGGGTCTCGCCATCCGGCTGAGTCAGCAGGGTCGCAACGACTACCTGGTCCTGGAGCGCGGCGGCGATGTCGGCGGAACCTGGCGGGACAACACCTACCCCGGCGCCGCGTGCGACGTGCCCTCGCACCTGTACTCGTATTCCTTTGCGCTCAACCCGAATTGGTCGCGCTCGTTCTCCCGGCAGGGCGAGATCCAGTCCTACATCCAGGGCGTGGCGAAGAAGTACAACGTGCTGGACAAGCACATCTTCGACTGCGACGTGACCGGCGCCCGCTGGAACGACGACACCGCGCGGTGGGAAATCACCTCCAGCAAGGGCGATTTCACCGCCGACACGGTCGTCTCCGCGGTCGGCGCGCTGTGCGAGCCGAACCAGCCGGACATCAAAGGCATCAACACCTTCGAGGGCGAGATCTTCCACTCGGCCCGCTGGAACCACGACGCCGACCTGAACGGCAAGCGGGTCGCCATCATCGGCACCGGCGCCTCGGCCATCCAGATCATCCCGTCCATCGCGCCGCGGGTCGCCAAGCTGGACGTCTACCAGCGGACCGCGCCGTGGCTGCTGCCCCGCATGGACCGCCCGTACCTGAAGGCCGAGCAGCTCGCGTTCAAGTACCTGCCCGGCGTGCAGCGGCTGTCCCGCGCGGCCATCTACGCCGCCCGGGAGACCCAGGTCGTCGGCCTGGCCAAGTTCCCCGCGCTGATGCAGGGCTTCCAGCTGCTGGCCAAGGCCAAGCTGCAGTACGAGGTGCGTGACCCGGAGCTACGCAAGAAGGTCACCCCGGACTTCCGCATCGGCTGCAAGCGCATGCTCATCTCCAACGAGTACTACCCCGCGCTGAGCCGCGACAATGTGGACGTGGTCACCGACGGCATCGCCGAGATCCGCGCGGGCTCGATCGTCACCAAGGACGGCACCGAGCGCGAGATCGACGCGCTGATCGTGGCCACCGGCTTCCACGTCACCGACTCGCCCACCTACGAGACCATCACCGGCCTCGACGGCCGCACGCTGAGCGAGGTCTTCGACGAGATCGGCCAGCAGGGCTACAAGGGTTCGGCGGTCGCCAACTTCCCCAATATGTTCTTCCTGCTCGGCCCGAACGTCGGTCTCGGCCACACGTCGATGGTGTTCATGATCGAATCCCAGATCAACTACATCTCCGACGCGCTCACCACCGTCGACCGTCTCGGCCTGCGCAGCGTCGAGGTGCGCCGCGAAGTGCAGGACGCCTACAACAAGGACCTGCAGGCCAAGCTGAGCAAGACGGTGTGGAACACCGGCGGCTGCGCGAGCTGGTACTTGGACAAGCACGGCAACAATACGACGCTGTGGCCCGATTTCACCTTCCAATTCCGTAGGCTGACAAAGAATTTCGACGTCTCCGCCTACGCGACGACAACCGCGCCCGGCGAACTGAAAGTGGTGTGATCCCCGTGAGCAACGACGCTTACTTCAAGAACAAGGTCTGTGTCATCACCGGAGCGGGCTCCGGCATCGGCCGCGCGCTGGCCGAGAACCTGGCCGCGCGCGGCGCCGAGCTCGCGCTCTCCGACATCGACACCGACGGCCTCGCCGAGACCGTCCGTCGCTGCGAACAGCTCGGGGCGAAGGTCAAGTCCGATCGGATCGACGTGGCAGAGCGCGAGGCGGTGCTGCTCTACGCCGACGCGGTGAAGGCGCACTTCGGTGTGGTGCACCAGGTCTACAACAACGCGGGCATCGCGTTCCACGGCGAGGTCATCCGCTCGGAGTTCAAGGACATCGAGCGGATCATGGATGTCGACTTCTGGGGCGTCGTCAACGGAACTAAGGCGTTCCTGCCGATGCTCATCGAGTCGGGCGACGGCCACGTGGTCAATGTGTCCAGCCTGTTCGGCCTGATCGCCGTGCCGGGCCAGAGCGCATACAACGCAGCCAAGTTCGCGGTGCGCGGCTTCACCGAATCGCTGCGCCAGGAGATGCTGGTCGGCAAGCACCCGGTCAAGGTGACCTGCGTGCACCCGGGCGGCATCAAGACCGCGGTGGCCCGCAACGCCACCTACGCCGAGGGCATCGACGGCAAGTCGGCCGCGTCCATGTTCGACAAGAAACTGGCCATCCACACCCCGGAGATGGCCGCGCAGACCATCACCGAAGGCGTGCGCAAGGGCCACGGCCGGGTGCTGATCGGCTGGGAGGCGAAGCTGCTCGACGTGTTCGTGCGGGTCACGGCCTCCGGCTACCAGCGCATCGCCGCCGCGGTCAACCGGCCCTTCCTCCCCTGAACGACCATGCGTGAATTCGACATTCCGCTGCCCGTCGGCCGCGTGCTGCTGAAGCCGGTGTTCCGGTTGATGCTCAACGCTCGACTGCCGTTCACGGTGCAGCGCAAGCTGATGGATCTCGGCGCGCCGCTGCAACCGATGCCCTCCGGCGTCACGGTGCGCAAGACGCGACTCGGCGCTCGTCCGGCCGAACTGCACATCGCGGACTCGACCAACCCCACCACCGCCGTGCTCTACCTGCACGGCGGTGGCTACGCGGTCGGGTCGATGGCCACCCACCGCTCGCTCGCGGCGCGGCTGGCCCGCGACACCGGCAGCGCGGTGTACGTCGTCGACTATCGGATGGCGCCGGAGCACCCGTTCCCCTCGGGTCTGGACGACGCCGTCGCCGCGTTCCTGGAACTGGTGTCCGAGAAGGGCTTCCGGCCCGATCAGATCGCCGTCGCGGGCGACTCGGCGGGCGGCGGCCTGAGCTTGGCCACTGCGCAGCGGCTGATCGCCGAGCACGGGATCACCCCTGCGGCGCTCGGCCTGATCGCACCGTGGAGCGATCCCAACGAGATCCCCGATCGCGACAGCGACACGGTGATCAACAAGCCGTGGTCGCGCGCCTGCGCCGCCGCCTACCTCGGCGAGGGCGACGGGAACGATCCCGGCTACGCGCCGCTGCGCGGGGTCCTGCACGGACTGCCGCCGACCTATGTCCAGGTCGACGTCAGCGAGCTGCTGCACGCCCAGTGCGTCGCACTGGTCGCGGCGCTGCGCGGCGCGGGAGTGCACGTGCAGTTCACCGAGAGCCGGGGCCTATGGCACGTCGCCCAGTTGCAGGCCGGATTGTTCCGCCCCGCCGCGGTGGCGCTGCGCGAACTCTCCGATTTCCTGCGCGATGCCGTCCAGCCGGTGCGCGCGAGCGACCTAGGATGAGTGCGTACCTCCGCCTGCGCTCCGGCCGTGCAGAAAGATGGCAAACGAGTCCGGATCGGGCGGCCGATTACCGAGCGGCGAGATTTTCGGTAGTCGATCGCACGGACCGGCACAAGGTGTCGTAGATTACTGGCGAGTAAACCCACGTGGAAGGGCACTGATGCGAGAGTTCGAAGTCCCGGCTTCCTACACCATCCCGGATGACGCGAACAATTCCGACAACGTCTTCCGCCACGCCGAGCAGGCGCCGAACGCGGTGCTGTTCAACGTGCCGAACGGCAGCGGCGGTTGGCGGGACGTCACGGCGGCGGAGTTCGCCGAAACCGTCACGGGCGTGGCCAAGGGCATCATCGCCTCCGGCATCGAACTCGGCGACCGCGTCGCCATCATGGCCCCCACCCGCTACGAGTGGGCTGTGCTCGACTTCGCCATCTGGGCGGCGGGCGCCTGCACCGTCGCCATCTACGACAGCTCCGCCGCCGAGCAGGCCAAGTGGATCCTGCAGGACTCTGCGACCAAGCTGCTCGTCGTCGAAAACGACAAGCACCGCGCCACGATCGACGAGATCGAGGCGGGCTCGCTGCCCGAGCTGAAGGAAACCATCCAGATCGACAAGGGCGCCATCGACGAGCTGCTCGCCCGCGGCGCCGAGCTGGACGATCAGGCCGTGCACGACCGCCGCGCGCAGGTCGGCGCCGCCTCGCCCGCCACCCTGATCTACACCTCGGGCACCACGGGCCGCCCCAAGGGCGTCATGCTCAGCCACGCGAACCTCTACGCGGAGTCGAAGTCCGACCGGATCGCGCTGAGCAAGTACGTCACCGAGGGCAAGAAGACCCTGATGTTCCTGCCGCTGGCGCACGTGTTCGCGCGCGCGGTGGCGCTGGCGGCCTTCGACGCCAAGGTGATCGTCGCGCACACCTCCGACTGGTCCACCCTGGTCGACCAGTTCGGCAGCTACAAGCCGCACTTCATCCTCTCGGTACCGCGCGTGTTCGAGAAGGTGTTCAACGCGTCGAAGCAGAAGGCGCACGACGGCGGCAAGGGCAAGATCTTCGACGCCGCTGCCGACACCGCCATCGCCTACAGCGAGGCGCTGGACAACGGCGGCCCCGGCCTCGTGCTCAAGCTCAAGCACACGGTGTTCGACAAGCTGGTCTACAGCAAGCTGCGGGTCGCGCTCGGCGGTCAGTGCGAGGCGGCCGTCTCCGGCGGCGGCCCGCTCGGCGCGCGCCTCGGCCACTTCTTCCGCGGCGTCGGCGTGACCATCTACGAGGGCTACGGCCTCACCGAGACCACCGCGGCCATCACCGTGAACACCCCGGAGAAGATTCGAGTCGGTTCGGTCGGCCGCCCGATCGAGGGCCACGCCGTCAAGATCGCCGAGGACGGCGAGCTGCTGCTGCGCGGCTCGGTCGTGTTCGGCGGCTACTGGGGCAACGCGGAAGCCACCGAGGACGCCTTCGACGACGGCTGGTTCAAGACCGGCGACCTCGGCGCCATCGACGCCGACGGCTTCGTCACCATCACCGGCCGCAAGAAGGAAATCATCGTCACCGCGGGCGGCAAGAACGTCTCGCCCGCGCTGCTCGAGGACTCGCTGCGGTCGCACCCGCTGATCAGCCAGGTGATGGTGGTCGGCGACGGTCAGCCGTTCGTCGGCGCGCTGATCACCCTCGACCCGGAGGCGCTGCCCGGCTGGAAGGAACGCAAAGGGCTGCCCGCCGAGACCGCGATCGAGAAGCTCATCGAGCACGCCGACCTGGTCGCCGAGATCGATGCCGCCATCGCCGACACCAACAAGAAGGTCTCGCACGCCGAGCAGATCAAGAAGATCCGCATCCTCGCGGTCGACTGGACCCAGGAGGGCGGCGAGCTCACCCCGAAGATGTCGCTCAAGCGCGCCGTCGTGATGAAGCAGTACGCCTCCGAGGTGGAGAAGATCTACAGCTAGTAGCTGGTCGAAAGGCGCTGTCCGCGGGTTCGTTTCGCGGGCAGCGCCTTTCGCGTTTCTGCGGATTCTCGCCCGGCTGCGCCATTCGCGTATCAGGTCCTGGACGCAGCCTGCGCACGCGGTCGGGGCTCCGACGAGTGGCGGCTCGGTAGAGAGCGGTCGCGCCTGTCCGCACCATTCGCGTGCCAGGTCCTGCGCGCAGCTTGCACGCGCACCTGCGGCTTCCTCTTACGGCGGCTCGGTTCGCAGCCGGCTCAGAGCCGGTCGAGGAACTTCGCGATGAGCGGAGCAATCTCCGGCAGGTGGGTTTCCAGGGCGAAGTGGCCGGTGTCGAAGAGGTGCAGTTCGGCGTCGGGGACGTCGGCGAGGTAGGCGTGGGCGCCCGGCTCGGGGAAGAACGGGTCTTCGGCGCCCCACACGACGAGCGTGGGCGGGGTGTGCTCGCGCAGCCACCGCTGCCATTCCGGGTAGGCGTCGACGTTCGACTGGTAGTCGAAGGCCAGCGCGACCTGCGCCTCCTTGCGGCCGGGCAGCTCGAGGAAGTGCTGATCGAGCAGCCAGCTCTCGGGCGCGAGCACCGACGGATCGGGCACGCCGTGCTCGTACTGGCCGCGGGTGCCCTCGAGGGTGAGCAGTCCGCGGATGGTGTCCTCGGCGCCCTCCTGTTCCGGACGCAGCGCGACGAATTCCTTGGCGCCCTCGGAAAGTCCGGCCTCGTAGGCGTTGCCGTTCTGCACCACCAACCCGGCGATCCATTCGGGGTGGCGCAGGGCCAGCCGAAAGCCGATCGGGGCGCCGAAGTCGAAGACGTACATCGCGAACCGGCGCAGATCGAGGGCCTGGACGAAACCCTCCACCACATCGGCGAGGCGATCGAAGCTGTACTCGAAATCGGCGGGGGCGCTGGTGCGTCCGAAGCCAGGGTAGTCGGGGGCGATCAGCCGGTAGTGGCCGCCGAGCGCCTGCAGCAGCGCACGGAACTGGTGTGAACCCGAGGGAAAACCGTGCAGCAGCAACAGGATCGGCGCGTCGGGGCGCGCCGGGATCGATTCGCGGTAGAAGACCTCGACGCCGTCGACCTCGACGGTGCGGTGCTGAACGCGGGGCAGCTCGAACATTTCACATGCCTTATCTACGTGGTGATGCATTAGTTCTAGCGCATCGTCTTCTAATGTGTCAACTCGGAGATGTACCATTAGAAGGTGACCGATACGACCCCGCTGATCGGCGAGCCCTTGGCGCTGGACCTGGTCAACACCCGACCGCTCGGCACGGATCTGCTCGCCACCACCGAACAGTTGGCGGACTGGCTCGCCCGCCAATCCGACCGCCACCCCGAGCTGGCGCTGGACCGACCCGCTCGCGCTGACCTGGCCGCCGTGCACGACGTGCGCGACCACATCGCCGCCGCCCTCGACGCGGTGCTGCACGGCCAACCCCCGCCCGCCGCGGCGCTGCGCGCGCTCACCACGGCGCAGGCCGCCGCCCCTGCCGTCCGCCACCTGCGCTGGGACGGCGCCGCCGTCGTCGCCACCCCGCACCGCGACGGCCCGTCCGCCACATGCCTGTCGGCCGTCCTCGCCGAAGCCGCGGCCGACCTGCTCACCGACCCTGCCCTCGCCAAACTCAAACGCTGCGAGGCCGACGACTGCGTGCTCCTCTTCCTGCCCGCCCACCCCAAACGCCGCTGGTGCTCCCCCGAACGCTGCGGCAACCGGGTCCGCGTGGCGCGCTACTACCGGAAGCACAAGGAGTAAGCGGACGCGAGAGGGAATCGACGGGAGAGAAATGGTGGTTTGCACTTCGGGGCGGGCGCGGGCCGGGTGGGCGCAGTAGGCTCGCGACATGGCCGTACTGCGGTGGCGGGTGGGGGCTGGAATCGTGTCCGCCGGGCTGGCGCTCGGGGTGGCGCAGCTGCTTGCCGCGTTCATCCGGTCCGAGAGCGCGCCGATCTACGTGCTCGGTGCGGCGGTCATCGACCACACCCCCGACGGCCTGCGCGAATGGGCGATCAGCACGTTCGGCACGGCCGACAAGACGGTGCTGTTCCTCTGCATGGCTGTCGTCGCGGTCTTCGTCGCGGGTCTCGCGGGCGCCCTCGAACGCGTCGACCGCGCGACGGGCTCCACCCTGCTCGTCTTCTTCGGCTTGCTCGCCGCGTTCCTGGCCGCCGAACGCTACGGCGTCCTCGCCGCGATTCCCACCGTAATCGGCGTCGCCGCAGGGATATACGCGCTCCGCGTACTGACCGAGCAGATCACCGAAGCGTTTCCCGGCACAGCATCCGAACAGCCGCCACCGAACACGCCGCCTTCCGATCACACGACTCCCGCCACGGCATCGGCACAGGTTCACCCCGCCGACTCCCCTGTTGCACCGGAAACCCCTGGCGCGCAGCCTCACTCGGGTGCGGACGCAAGTAGTCGCGCCGATCGAGTGCAGGCGGATGGTTCGACGCATCCCGAAGCCGACACCGCTGCGCGCGCCGACACTGCCATCGAGCCGCGGACCGGCGCCGACGCGACCGCGGAATCATCCCGAAGCGCCGCCGACCTGCGGACCGAAGTGGATGCGGGGACGGGTTCGACCGGCTCAGGGGGGATCGCGGCGGGCCCGCAGCGGCGAGATCTGTTGCGGGGCATGGCGATCACGAGCGGCGTGGCCGTGCTGGCCGGCGCGGGTGGGCGGCTGTGGGGTGCGCGGCGCGGGGACGTCTCGGGCGAGCGCGCGGCGGTCACGCTGCCGCAGCCGACCGAGCCCGCGATCTCGTTGCTGCCCGATGCCGATCTGCGGGTGCCGGGGCTGACGCCGTATCTCACTGCCAACGACGACTTCTACCGGATCGATACCGCGCTCTTCCTGCCGCAGGTCTCGATCGACGACTGGTCGCTGCGCATCCACGGCATGGTGGATCGCGAGATCACCATCGGCTGGGCCGATCTCGCGCGGCGGCCAGTGGTGGAACGGCTCGTGACGCTGGCCTGCGTGTCGAATCCCGTGGGCGGCGATCTCATCGGCAACGCGCTGTGGCGCGGCTACCGTCTCGACGAGCTGCTCGCCGAGGCCGGACCGCATCCCGACGCCGATATGGTGCTCTCCCGCAGCAAGGACGGCTGGACGTCGGGAACCCCGCTGGCCGTTCTCACCGACGGCCGCGACGCCCTGCTCGCGGTGGGCATGAACGGCGAACCGCTGCCGGTGGCGCACGGTTATCCGGCCCGGCTGGTGGTGCCCGGCCTGTACGGCTATGTCTCGGCCACCAAATGGGTGACCGAACTGGAGGTCACCCGGTTCGACCGCGCCACCGCCTACTGGACCCGGCGCGGTTGGTCGGCCCTCGGCCCGATCAAGACCGGCACCCGCATCGACACCCCGCGCGGCCGGGTCCGCAGACCACCCGGCCGCATCCCCGTCGCGGGCGTGGCCTGGGCCCAGCACCGCGGCATCACCGCCGTCGAGGTGCAGATCGACGACGGCGACTGGCGTCCGGCCCGCCTGTCCACCGAACAGTCCATCGACACCTGGCGCCAATGGGTCTACGACTGGGACGCCACCCCCGGCACCCACACCCTCCGCGCCCGCGCCACCGACGGCACCGGCGAAACCCAAACCGCCGAACGCCGCGACGTCATCCCCGACGGCGCCACCGGCCACCCCACCCTCACCATCCAAATCGGCTGACGCCGGGCACGACGCCCGGGATATTCATCGAATGCGATAGCGTTCGCCGAATGCATCCGGATAGGGTCTGAGCAGGTAGTTGGCCCGATCCCAAGGAGCGCACATGTCCGCGATCTTCGACTGGGCGAAGTCCGAGAACCTGCAGCCGGAGCCGATCACGCTGGACATCTGGCGCGAACTGCCCGAAGACTTCTGCCGCCAGGTCGAATTGGTCAACGGCGAGGCGGTGCGCGCCGAATCGCCGAATCGGCAGCACCAGAAGGCCGCTCGACGACTGGCCGAACTGCTCGAAACGGCCGCCGAACAGCACATGGACCGATACCAGGACGGCTGCCTCGATGTGGACACCGACTTCGATGTCGTGCTGTGGGAGCTTCCGAAGGCTACGGTCCGCCGGCCCGATGTTGCCCTCTACGAATGCGCCCCCGATGAATTGCGGCCGCGACCGGCGTCCATGCTGCTCATCGCGGTCGAAGTCGTGTCACCGGGCAGCGAGAAGATCGACATCGCTCAGAAGAAGGCCGATTACGCGCTGGCGGGAATTCCCTGGTACTGGATCGTCTGGATCGCCGACAACCGCGTCGATTCGATCGAAGTCTTCGTACTCGATCACGCACTGACGCAGTACCGTCCGCACGTTGTGCTCGAGCCGGGCGGGGCCGAGATCGTCGATATGCCGGTGCGGTTGAAGGTCGATTGGGACCGGCTCTCCGGACTCGTGCGCTGAGGCCGCATCCCCGGGTGGGGATGCGGCCGGGCGGCGATCAGGCCGAGACGCTGTCGGCCTTGGCGAGTTTGTCGGCGGGGCCCGCGGGGGTGGGGGTGCCGTGGCGGACGAAGAGGGCCGAGGCTACGACGCCGATCAGCAGGATGGCGGCGGGCAGCAGGATGGATTCGCCGAGGGCGGTGCTGAATTCGCCGAGGATCTGCGGCGGGAGGGGGCCTTGGCCGACGCCTTCCCCGGTGGGTGCGCCGCCCACGAGACCGTTGGCGGACATCCGAGAGGCGATCAGCGCGCTGATGGCCGCGCTGCCCAGCACCGAACCGACCTGACGGGTGGTGTTGTAGACGCCCGCGCCCGCACCCGCCTGGTGCACGGCCAGGTTGTGGGTGGCGGTGGAGGCCAGCGGCGCCCAGATGCAGGCGTTGGCGAAACCGGCCAGCGCCGCGGACGCCAGGAACCACGCGATGTTGGAATCCGGCGTCATGATCGCCGACCACCAGAAGATCGACACCGCGAACAGCGCGAAGCCGGTGGTCGGGACGATGCGCGGATGCAGCCGATCGGCGAACTTGCCGACGAGCGGCGCGGCGAAACCGGTGACGATCGCCATCGGCGCGAACACCAGTGCCGACCTGGTCGGCGACAGCTCGCGCACCGCTTGCAGATAGAAGTACGAGGGCACCATCACCGAGGTGACCGTGGCGCCCATCGCGGCGATGGCCACGTTCGACAGCGCGAAGTTGCGGTCGCGGAACAGACCGAGCGGCACCAGCGGCTCACCGGTGTTGCGCGCCTGGTTCACCACGAACACGCCGAGCACGACCAGACCCGCGGCGATCATCAGCCAGATGCGCGCCGACCAGTCGTAGCTGTTGCCCTCCTGAATGCCGAACACCAGCAGGAACATGCCGATGCCGCTGAGCACCACGCCGGGGATGTCGAACTTGTGCGGGTGCGTGGGCAGCGCGGGCACCAGCCAGACCGCCAGCGCGAAGGCGACGATGCCGACCGGCACGTTGACGATGAAGATCCACTCCCAGCTCAGCCCGTCGACCAGCACGCCGCCCAGGATCGGGCCGACCAGGGTGGCCAGACCCGCCACGCCGCCCCACAGACCCATGGCCGCGCCGCGCCGGTCCGGCGGGAAGGTGCGGGTGATCACCGCCATGGTCTGCGGCGTCATGAGCGCGGCGCCGAGGCCCTGCACGGCGCGCGCGGCGATCAGCATGCCGATGCTCTGCGACAGCCCGCACCACAGCGACGCGGCGGTGAAGACCGCGAGACCGATGAGGTAGATGTTCTTGGGGCCGTAGCGATCACCGAGCCTGCCGGTGACGAGCAGCGGAACGGCATAGGTGAGCAGGTAGGCGCTGGTGACCCAGATGACCTGGGAGATATCGGCCTGCAGGTCCCGCATGATCGCGGGGTTGGCGACCGCGACGATGGTCATGTCGAGCAGGATCATGAAGAAGCCGACGACCAGCGCGGACAGCGCTAGCCACGGATTGCGTTGGGTGGGCATAGGGATGTCGTTCCTATCCGAGAAGATCGGTGTGAGTGATCGGAGGCGGTCACGGCGCCGCTGCCGTCGAGCGGCGCGGCATGGGCGGCGGCTCCGGGTGGTCGTCGTCGGCCCAGGGATGTTCGGGTCCGGCCAGCCGGATGCCGGTGTGCGGGTCGAACTCCTCCCACTCCAGTGCGCCGCTTGCCAATTCGTCGAGGAACCCGGTCAACCAGGTGAGCTCGGCCGCGAATGTGGTGCGCAGATAGGTCAATACGACCCAGTAGCGGCGTTCCACCTCGTGGGTGTGGGCCCAGTCGGTCATCGTGTCGAGGTCTTCGAGATCGCGCTCGAGGTGGGCGACGCGTTCGCGCACCAGCGCGAGCACGTCCTCCTTCGGCAGGTTGTGCGCTTCGGCCAGCGCGACGGGGAACAGCGGGTATTCCCGCTGCGGATAGCGCAGGAGCTCGGCGAGCCTGGCCCGCAGCGCGTCCCTACCGGACGCGGTGATCCGGTAGGTGGTGCGTTCGGGGCGGTTGCCCGCGCGGTCGACGCCCTCGGCGCGCACCAGTTCTTGATCGGCCAGCCGGGTGACGGTGTGGTAGAGCGAGCCGGGCCGCAGCTTGACCAGCAGATCCTCGCCCCGCCGCAGCAGCAGCTGAAACATCTCGTACGGATGCATCGGCCGCTCCTCGAGCAGCGCGAGTACGGAGACCGCCAACGCGGTCAACGCCGGACGCGCCTGCCCCATGCAATCACCTCCCGTGGAAATCACCCCCGCCACACCGCGGGAGCCGGGTTGCCGTACCCCTTCGACCGCGAAACGGTAGTCGCGGGTACCGACATACTCCGTACCAAATACTCCACGTGGAATATACGGCTCAGAATGGCGGCGGGACAAGGGTGTGCAGTCAGCGCGTGACGAGCACCACCATCAGGACCCCATGGCAATCACGAACCCTTCGACGCACCTTCGACTTCCGGGCACCGACCCGGCGCTATGCGGACCGAACGGCATTGCGTCCGAACAGCTCTCGCGACCACCGACCCGGCTCAGGCCGAGGCCGAGGCTCGTCCGGCATCGCGATCGGCAGCCCGTGGCGGCAAGCGAACCGGACGGCATATCCGGTCGACAGCGGATCACCCCAGAGGAACGCGACGTTCGGAACACCGCCGGACGCGGCAGGCTCCGGCATCGTCCGCACGTGGCGCGCCGATGGACGACCTCGCCTCGGAACCTACAATCCGTGCGTGTCCAGCCAGGCGCGCGCGACCTCACCGGCCGCGGCGCCGTCGCGGACGCGGCGGATCATCTCGACCAAATCGTCCGTCGTCAGTTCGCCCGCAACGTAATTCAGCTTCCGGATTCGCTGGTCGTCGAGCAGCCCCTTGCGGAACACCGGGATCACGTTCTCGGCGCGCAACGCGTACTCACGGTCGGTCAGCACCGTGAGCCCCTCGGCGGCCGAGGAGGTGAGCGCGGAAGGACCGCCGATCACTCCGGCTTGAACCGATTTGTCCAGCAGGGCATTCCGCAGCGCGGCGGTATCGGGCAACGGCGTCTCCCCCGCGAAGTCGCAGCCGGTCACCGGTGCGGCGCCGGGGGCACGGAGCGCGTCCGGCGCGGGAGCCAGTCCGGCGCGGAGTTCTCCGCAGCGCGGGGCGAGTTCGGCGACCGAATCCAGATCGTCCCGGCGCGCGGCCTCGGCGGTGACCAGCACCCGTGGCCGCAGATCGGTGCCGTCGGCCGGATCCGAGACGACCAGCCCCTCCGGCAGCGAGCGGTTCAGATCCTGGACCACGGCGGATGGCGTGCGCGCCGCGGACCGGCTGTCGTAGAAGGCCAGCAGTGCGCCGGTGTGCTCGCCGACCAGCGCGACCCGGCCCGCGTCGAGCGCGGCCAGATAGTCGGCCCGCTGCCCGAGCTCCGGCTGCACGGCGACCCGCAGCCCGGTCCTGGCCAGCGCGCCCGCGTAGACCTCCGCGAGCACCCGCGATTCGATCGCGTCGCCCGCGCCGACCACGAAGGCGGGGCCGGGATCGTCGTTTCCGCAGGACACGACCGCTGCCGCGGCCGCGGCGACCAATATCCCGGCCAGCACCCGCCTAGACGCGGCCAACACCATCCGGCGACACCAACTCTCCGAAGACGACTACAGCCGACAGAAATACCCAGTTGCGGGCAGTATGGACAACCAGAATGTACCGGTGCCGCTTCGGCCTCGGCCGCACGCACCGTCCGCATCCGCCGGAAGGACCCCCGTGAAGACCACGATCACCCCCGCTGCCGGGCGGTCGGCGCTGCGGCTCGCACTGCGCGCCTCCCGGCTCCTCGCCGCCGCGACACTGCTCGCCGTCGGCATGATCCTGTCGGCCTGCGGCAATTCCGATCCACTCGCCGCGGACGGCGACTGTGCGGGTGAGAGCCTGATCGTCGGCTCGGCGAACTTCCCGGAGTCCGAGACGGTCGCCAACATATACGCGGAGGTGTTGCGGGTCAACGGCTTCCAGGTGGACACCCGGCTCAACATCGGCAGCCGGGAGGCCTACATCCCGGCGCTACGCAAGTGCGCGATCTCGGTGATCCCGGAGTACACCGGCAATCTGTTGCAGTACCTGGACAACGACGCGACCGCGACCAGCGGCGCCGACGTCGAGGCCGCGCTGGCGGGCGCGCTCGGCTCCCAATTGGCCACCGCGGCGCCCGCACCCGGCCAGGACTCCGACGCGGTGGTGGTCACCCGTGCCACCGCCGAGCGCTGGAACCTGCGCACCATCGCCGATCTCGCGCCGCATTCGGCCGAGGTGAAGCTCGGCGCGCCCGCGGAATTCCAGGAGCGCCAGGGCGGACTGCCCGGCCTGAAGGAGAACTACGGCCTGGACATCGCCGCCGCCAACTTCGTCCCGCTCGCCGACGGCGGCGGTCCGGCCACCGTACGCGCGCTGGTGGAGGGCCAGGTCACCGCCGCCAACATCTTCACCACCTCCCCCGCCATCGCCGAGAACGATCTCGTCGTACTCGCGGACCCGAAGCACAACTTCCCGGCGCAGAACGTGATTCCGCTGTTCAACGCCGCCAAGAAGTCCGACAAGGCGATCGCCGCACTGAACGCGGTCTCGGCGAAGCTCACCACCGAGCAGCTGATCGAGCTGAACAAAGCGGTGTCGGGCAGCAGCAAGACCGAGCCCGCGGCGGCCGCCAAGGCGTGGGTCGCGGCACAGGGGTTGAACACGCCGGTCGGGTGATCCGGCGCGGGTGATCGCAGGGAGGGCAGCGGTGTCGGACATCGAGTTCCACGCAATCAGCAAGACCTATCCGGACGGCACGCACGCCGTCACCGATCTGGATCTGCGCATCGAGTCCGGTTCGTTCACCGTGTTCGTCGGTCCGTCCGGCTGCGGAAAGACCACGTCGATGCGGATGATCAACCGGATGATCCGGCCCACCTCGGGCACGATCACCATTGCCGGACAAGACATCTCGACGGTGGATCCGGTCCGGCTGCGGCTCGGCATCGGCTACGTGATCCAGAGCGGCGGCCTGCTTCCGCACCGCACCGTGCTCGACAATGTCGCGACCGTGCCGGTACTGCGTGGCGATTCGCGGCGCGCGGCGCGCAAGGCGGCGCTGGAAGTCCTGGACCGAGTGGGCCTGGATCGTGGTCTGGCCGCTCGCTACCCCGCCCAGTTGTCGGGCGGTCAGCAGCAGCGGGTGGGCGTGGCGCGGGCGCTGGCCGCCGACCCGCCGATCCTGCTGATGGACGAGCCGTTCAGCGCCGTCGACCCGGTGGTGCGGGCCGAGTTACAGATCGAAATGCAGCGGCTGCAAGCGGAATTGCACAAGACCATCGTCTTCGTCACCCACGACATCGACGAGGCGGTCACCCTCGGCGACCGGGTCGCGGTGTTCGGCCGCGCGGGCGTGCTCCAGCAGTACGATGCGCCGCAGCGCGTCCTGTCCGGGCCCGCGACGAATTTCGTCGCCGAGTTCGTCGGGCGCGATCGCGGCTATCGCGGCCTCTCCTTTCGCTCCGCCGATGACGTTCCGCTGCACGAGATTCCGACCGCTACCGCGGGCGCGGTGGGTGCGCTGCGGTTGAAGCAGGGCGAGTGGATTCTGGTGGTGGACGATACGGTCAAGCCGCTCGGGTGGGTCGACGCGACCGGCGTGGCATCCCGGCGCGCGGGCTGGCCGCTGGAGGACTGCATGGCGGCGGGCGGATCACTGTTCACACCCGCGGGCGACCTGCGCCAGGCATTGGACGCCGCGATCTCCTCGCCATCCGGAATCGGTGTGGCCGTGGACGATTCCGGACGCGTGCGGGGCGGCGTGCTGGCCACCGAGGTGATCGCCCAGCTGGCCGAGCAACGCGGCGCGGAAGACGCCGAGCGCAACCGGCTCGCTGGTGAACAGGGCCGCTCCGACGGCGACGGGGCCGGTTCGTGATCGGGGGCGGCTCCGCCACGGCGCCGCGCCGCGACGGGCGGGAGACCGCGTGCGATACCTGATCGACAACCTCTCCGACATCCTCGCCATCACCAGGACGCACCTGTATCTGGCGTTGACGCCCTTGCTGTTCGGCCTGGTGATCGCGATTCCGGCGGGCGCGATGATCCGGCGAATCCCGTGGCTGCGGCGCATCACCGTGACCGTGGCGAGCCTGGCCTACACGGTGCCCTCGCTCGCGCTGTTCGTGATCATCCCTCCGCTGGTGGGCATTTCGACGATCGATCCGTGGAACGTGATCATCGCCTTGACCATCTACTCGACCGCGCTGCTGGTGATCGCGGTGCCGGTGGCGCTGGATTCGGTCCCCGCCGCCGTGGTCGACGCCGCCGACGCCGTCGGTTTCGGACCGCTGCGGCGCACACTGACCGTCGACATGCCTTTGGCCATACCGGTTTTCGTGTCGAACCTGCGCGTCGTGGTGGTCACCGACATCGCCATGGTGTCGGTCGGCGCGCTGATCGGCGTCGGCGGACTCGGCAAGCTGTTCACCCAGGGCTATCAGCGCGACTACCCGGACGAGATCGTCGCGGGCATCATCGTGACGCTGGCGCTCGCGCTGCTCTTCGACCGGCTGGTGTACCTGCTCGGCCGGTGGGCGACGCCATGGACCAGGGCCGACGAGCGAACACGACGAGGAGCGAGCGCGTGAACCTCTTCGTCGACGCTTGGCGTTATTTCACCGACAGCGCCAATTGGGGCGGGCCCACCGGCATCGAATACCGACTGGCGCAACACCTTTGGTACACCGTGCTGGCGGTGGCCGGGTCGGCCGTGATCGCGGTGC
Source organism: Nocardia sp. bgisy118 (assembly GCF_057708605.1). Lineage (NCBI taxonomy): Bacteria > Bacillati > Actinomycetota > Actinomycetes > Mycobacteriales > Nocardiaceae > Nocardia > Nocardia sp. bgisy118. The sequence continues at coordinate 244,795 of NZ_JBYISM010000006.1, forward strand.
CGCTCGGCCTGGCCATCGGCCACCGACGGCGCGGCGCCGCGGCGCTGGTCGGTTTCGCCAACGCGATGCGCGCGCTGCCCACCCTCGGCCTGCTCACGTTCCTGGTGCTGTTGCTCGGGCTAGGGCTGATCCCGCCGCTGCTCGCGCTGCTCACCGTCGGCGTCCCGCCGCTGCTGGCGGGCGCGTACGCGGGGGTGGCCAACGTGCCCGCCGACGTGGTCGACGCCTCCAGGGCCGTGGGTATGACCGAGCAGCAGATCCTGTTCCGGGTGGAAGTGCCCAATGCCATGCCGATCCTGGTGAACGGCCTGCGCGGCGCCACCCTCCAGGTGGTGGCCACCGCGACCATCGCGGCGTACGTGAACCTCGGCGGGCTCGGCCGCTATATCTTCGACGGCCTCGGGCTGCACCGCTACGACCGGGTGCTGGTGGGCGCGCTGCTGGTGGCGGCGCTGGCGATGCTGCTGGATGGACTGCTCGCACTCGTCGTGTGGGCGACGACGCCGGGCACCGGCAGGCTGCGCCGGTCGTCGGCTCCGGTCGACGTACCGCAAGCCGCGCGCTGACCTCGTCCGCTCCACTCGGCCCGTCCACGCCCATTGACCACTGGTGTGATCTAGGTCACTATTGCAAGTGGCCGTAGGAGTCGTCAGCCGTGCGCGCTCGACGCAACTGTGGCACGCCGTGTCGAGACCTGCGCATCCTCGAGTCCTGCGGGCACCGAACCCGAGACAAGGAGGATTGCGAGCATGAACGCACCGATGAAGGCACGTGACATCATGCACGCCGATGCCACGTGCATCCCCGCGGACGAGACGATCGACCGCGCCGCTCAGATGATGCGCAACATGGACGTGGGTGCGCTGCCGATCTGCCACAACGACCGCCTTGTCGGCATGCTGACCGACCGTGACATCGTTGTGCGCTGCATCGCCGAGGGACACAACCCGGGCCGCATCCGCGCGGGCGATCTCGCCAAAGGCACACCGCGCTGGGTCGACGCCGACGCCGACCTTCAGCAGGTGCTGGAACTGATGGAGCAGAACCAGATCAAGCGACTGCCGGTCATCGAGAACAAGCGCCTCATCGGCATGATCTGCGAATCCGATCTGGCCAAGAACGTCACCGACGCCCAGCTGGCCGAGTTCATCTCGGCCGTCTCCGTGCCGCACTGACCGCCGCTCCCGCTACGGGAACGACGCAGGGCGCCTCGTTCGTCGTTGAACGGGGCGCCCTGTCTATTGCGTAATCAGTTGTTACGCAACGCCCTCCGCACGCGCGGCGGCGGCGACAGCCTCGGCGACGGCCGGGGCGACCCGCGGATCGAGCGGGCTGGGGACGATCTTCTCAGGGCCGAGCTCGTCGGCGACCACGCCCAGGATGGCGTTCGCCGCGGCGATCTTCATGCCCTCGGTGATGCGCCGGGCGCCCGCGTCGAGCGCGCCCTTGAACACACCGGGGAAGGCGAGCACGTTGTTGATCTGGTTCGGGAAGTCGCTGCGGCCGGTCGCGACGATCGAGGCGTACTTGCGCGCCACGTCCGGGTGGATCTCCGGGTCCGGGTTGGACATGGCGAACACGATCGCCTCCGGCGCCATCGAGGCGATGAGCTCCTCGGCGATCAGGCCCGCCGACAGACCGAGGAACACGTCCGCGCCCGCGAGCGCCTCGGCGGCGGCGCCGGTGAGGCCGCGCGGGTTGGTGCGCTCGGCCAGTTCGGACTTCACCTCGTTCAGGTCGGCGCGATCGCGGCTCACGATGCCCTTCGAGTCGAGCACGGTGACATCGCGGACGCCCGCGGCGAGCAGGATGTTGGTGCACGCGACACCGGCCGCGCCCGCACCCGACACCACGACCTTCAGTCCGTCGATGTCACGACCCTGCACCCGGGCCGCGCCGTTCAGGGCGGCGAGCACCACGATCGCGGTGCCGTGCTGGTCGTCGTGCATGACCGGGCAGTCCAGCGCCTCGATGACACGCTTCTCGATCTCGAAGCAGCGCGGCGCGGAGATGTCCTCCAGGTTGACCGCGCCGAAGCTCGGGCGCAGCCGGATCAGGGTCTCGACGATCTCGTCGACGTCCTTGGTGTCCAGCACGATCGGGATGGAATCCAGGCCGGCGAACTTCTTGAACAGCGCGGCCTTGCCCTCCATCACCGGCAGCGAGGCGCGCGGGCCGATGTCGCCGAGGCCGAGGACGGCGGTGCCGTCGCTGACCACGACCACCAGGCGGTCGGTCCAGGTGTAGCGCTTGGCCAGCGTCTCGTCCTGAGCGATCGCACGGCTGACCTGAGCGACGCCGGGGGTGTACGCGATCGAGAGGTCACGCTGAGTGTCCAGCGGAGCCGAGAGCTCGACCGAGAGCTTGCCGCCGAGGTGTCCAGCGAAGATTTCGTCGTTTGTGATCTCGGACAAACTCGCGGTGGCATTCGGTGCGTCAGTCACAGGTGACACGATTTCACTCCTGCTCGGGTCGGGCTGAACCGGGGGACGGTTACCGCCGGGTAATTCGTAATAGGTGATTCGTACCGCTCATCGAGTGCGCTGACATGGACGTTTCGAGTCGGGGCGGGTGTGTCGAAACCCGACGATGAGCTCTAGACGTGGCGCTGCACTGATCCGCAGAGCGGGGGCCGGACGGGTGGGTCCGGACAGAACATGCGGGGCGATCCTCGGGGGCGCGACGGTACGTTGCGCGGCGCGGAGCACCGTTATTCCCGAACCCGGCGGTGGCGTAGGAGGGGAATCCGCAACATTCTGCCAGCCGGTCCGATGACTTGCCAAACCGGTGTGTCGGATCCCGGTTGCGCGTCATATTCCGAGGGTAGGTCCCCGGAATTACCCCGAAGTTAGGGGAAACTCGCATCCGCACATCGCACGGCGGTGAGTTCTCACATCGCCAGGCGGTCCGGTGGTGTGAGGTCCGGGTCTTGCCGGTCGGGCACGATTCTAGGGGTCTCCCGCACCGTGGGCGCGGGCTCCAATCCGACCGGCACCTGGCCGCGCGCGACGGACGGGCCGCGCACGGCGGGTGGCGGTTCCGACGTTACCCGCCGCAATCGCTCGGTGCCCACCCAGACGCTGTCCAGCCCGCCCGTGGTCAGGCGGACCCGCCACTCGTCCCCCGCGTCGGGGTGATCGGTGCGCCGATGCATGCCACGGGTCTCGGTGCGCGCCAGCGCGCTGTGCTTGGTCCATCTGGCCACCGCGAGCAGAGCCGCCGCCTGCCTGGCGCGTAGACGCTCGGCGCCGACGCCGCCGAGGGCGAACGCCGCGCCCGGCCACAGGGCGTCGAGTTCGGCGATGCTGTCGCGCAGGCTGCCCGCACTGCGCCAGTAGCTGCGCCGCAGCGGCAGGGTGTGCTCCTGCACGAGTCCGACGATCGCGCGGGGATCGATGCGCGCCCGCGCGGCGAGGCCGGCGCCGGGCACCGGACGCACCGGGCCCACCGCGCCTCTCGTCCGCGCGAAGCGGGCAGCGCTCTTCCCCGCCCAGACGCCGGACGCGATGGCCCAGGCTCCGCTCTGCCCGCCGAAGCCGCTCGCCGCGCCCGTGATCGGCTCGCGGCTCACCGCGTCGCCAGCGCCGAACAGCCCGGCCACCGTGGTCGCGCCGTCCGGACCGGCAAGCGCCAATCCGCCTGTGCCACGCACCGTCCCCTCGAGCACCGGTCGCAGCGGCACCCGCCCGGATCGATCGACCGCGCCCTGCCTGGTGAGCCAGTGCCGGACGACTTCCGGCATGTCGGCCACGGACGCGGACACCCGCCGCCCGTCGGCGATGGCTGCGAACACCGAGTGCCGATCGCCCTCGAAGACGGCGGCGCTCTCGTCGTAGAGCGCCGCGCCGCGCAGCGCGAGGCCAGGCGCGAAACTCGGATGCATCGCCGGAGTCATCGCGTGCAGCGCGGGCGCGAGGCCGTAGGCGCTGGAGAATTCCATGCCGGACAGCCGCGCACCCGCCTCGGCGGCGAGCAGCAGACCGTCGCCGGTCGCCACGTCGGTGCCCGCGCCGCCGGAGAGGAAGGCACAGCCGCCGGTGGCCACCACCACCGCGCCCGCGCGGACCATCCACGCGCGAAAGCCATCGTGCTGCTGCACCCCGGCCGCGCCGGAGACCACACCGTCGCCGTCACGCAGCAGCTGCAACGCGGGATGGTGATCGAGGACGCGCACCCCCGCCTCGATCACGGTCCGCCGCATCCGGCGCAGGTAGCCCGCGCCGTCCAGGCGGACCCGCTGCGAGCCGGATCGCGAGTCGTCGGGGAACCGGTAGCCCCAGCCCACCAGCTGCTCGATCCGCCGATGCGTCTCGTCGAGCACGCGGTGCATCCAGTCCGGATCGCCGAGGTATCCGCCGTCGGCGTGCGATCGGCGCACCGCCTCGTTCCTGGCCGCGCCGGGCGGGATGTTCCACACCGTCGTGCTCCCGAACGCACAAGGCCCGCTGCTCCCGCAGCGGGCCTTGTCGACGAGCACCACCCTCGCCCCTCCGGCGGCAGCCGAGACGGCCGCCCAGGTTCCGGCGGGGCCGCCGCCTAGAACCAGCACATCCGTCTCGATGTCGATCACAAGAAAAGATGTTCGTCCACAATTCACCCGGCCGCAACCAGTACCGGACGATCAACCCCACCACTGTGTCCAGAGCAATACACCGGTGACGAAGAAAACAACCGCGGATCCGGAAAAGGCGAGAAAACCCCGATGCCTGTCCGAAAAGATTTGCGCCCCAACGACAGTCGCCGAGGCCACCAGATGCCAGGCCACCGACTCCGCGCCCGGACCGGGGAAACCACGCCGCGCGCCGATCGCCGCCGCGCCGACGACGACGAGCGTCAACAGCACCGTGCCCGCCGCCACCACGCCGCTGAGCGCGCGCAGGTATCTCACGAGACGATCACGGGCACACCCGTCGCCTTACCCGCGAGCTCCTCGAATTGCGCCGGGTCGGTGGTGAACTCGCCGAGGCGGATGGTCTTGTTGGCGCCGTGGTAGTCCGACGAGCCGGTGGTGAGCAGACCCAGTTCGTCCGCCAGAGCGGTGAGCACGGCGCGATCGGAGGCGGAATGGTCGGGGTGGTCGACTTCCAGTCCGCCCAATCCGAGGGTGGCCAGTTCCCTGATGTCGTCCACGGCGAGCAGCCGTCCCCGCTTGCGCGCCCTGGTGTGGGCGAGCACGCTGACCCCGCCCGCGCCCGCGATCATCTCGACCGCGCGGTGCAGCGGCGTGTCGGCCTTCTCCGCGTAGTACGGACCGCGCGGTGCGAGCAGCTCGACGAAGGCGGCGTCCACGCTCGGCACCACCCCGGCCTCGACCAACGCCCGCGCCAGGTGCGGCCGCCCGGCCGACGGTCCGGCGGAGGCGAGCACCGCGTCCGGGTCGATCGGCAGTCCGTCGGCGGCCATCAGCTCGGCCATCGCGCGCAGCCGGTCCACCCGCTCGGCGCGCAGCCGCTCGCGCTCCTCGGCGAAACCGCGGTCGGCCGGATCGAACAGGTAGGCGAGCAGATGCACCGGCACCGGCCAGCCGTCCTCGCCGAGCCCGACGCACGACATCTCCATCCCGCGCACCAGGGTCATGCCCTTCGGTAGCGCGTCGACCGCCTCCGCCCACCCGGCCGTGGTGTCGTGATCGGTGATCGCGACGATGTCGAGACCGGAGGCCGCCGCGTTTCGCACCAGCTCGGCGGGGGTGTCGGTGCCGTCCGACGCGGTCGAGTGGGTATGCAGGTCGATGCGCACGTCCTCCAGTCTTACAGTGCGCGATCTCCGGTCGGCACGGCAGCCGACGGCTCGGTCCGGCGACGGCATCTAGCATCGTCGTCGTGCCGTCCATACCGCCGTTGCCGTCTTTCCGCGGGCAGGGCCGCGCGACGCTCCCGCGCCCACGCATTCCGGTTCCCACCGCGCGAGCCGTGGTCGACTGTGCCGTCTACGTCGACGGGCTCCGGCTGCCCGGTCGATTCACCCACTCCGAAGCGCTCGCCGAGGTCCGCTCGCGCGGGACGGGCTTCGTCTGGATCGGGCTGCACGATCCGGACGAGACGCAGATGGCCGACATCGCCTCGACCTTCGACTTGCATCCGCTCGCCGCCGAGGACGCGGTCAAGGCCCACCAGCGGCCCAAGCTGGAACGCTACGACGACACGCTGTTCCTGGTGCTGCGAACGGTGTCCTATGTCCCGCACGAGATGGACAGCGTCAGCGAGATAGTCGAGACGGGCGACATCATGGTGTTCACCGGGGCCGACTTCGCGGTGACTGTCCGGCACGGCGAGCACACCGGTCTGGCGGGGGTGCGCCGCGAACTCGAGGAACGTCCCGAGCAGTTGAGGCACGGCCCGTACGCCGTGCTGCACGCGGTGGCCGACCACGTCGTCGACTCCTACATCGAGGTGGCCACGCTGGTGGAGAACGACATCGACGAGATGGAAGAGCAGGTCTTCACCCCGCGCAATCACGTCACCATCGAGTCGATCTATCAGCTCAAGCGCGAGGTGGTGGAACTGCGGCGCGCGGTCAATCCGCTCGCGGTGCCGCTGCAATTGCTCGGGCACAAACCGGATCTGCCGGTGCCCAAGGAGATTCAGCGCTATCTGCGCGACGTGGCCGACCACCACACCGCGGTGGCCGAGCGCATCTCCGATTTCGACGAGTCGCTCAGCGAGCTGGTCAGCGCGGCACTGGCCAAGATCAGCGTGCAGCAGAACACCGATATGCGGAAGATCTCCGCGTGGGTGGCCATCGCGGCGGTCCCGACCATGGTCGCAGGCATCTACGGGATGAACTTCGAGCACATGCCGGAACTGAAGTGGACCTACGGCTACGGCGGGGTTCTGCTGTTCATCGCGACGGTGTGCGCCGGCCTGTTCATCACGTTCCGCCGCAACGACTGGCTCTGAAACGCCACGCGGCACCGGCGCTACAGCGTGGCCGCCCCGCGACCGGGGTCGCGCACGTCGATGCCCGCTTCCGTCCACGCCTCGCGCAGCGCCTGCGCGCCGCGCACCCGCACCCACGCCGCTTCGGTGGCGGTCACCGGCGTCACCGTCAGATACCTGACCGGCTCGGCGGGGTCGGGCAGCGGAATCTCCGGAATCTCGCTGTCGCCGAGCAGCGCCGCGGTGAACGCCGCGCCCTGCCACAGCGGCTCGCCGAGATCGAGCAACGCGTCGGCTTGCAGCACAACGCCTTCCACGGAGGGCGTGGCGACCAGAATGCCCAGCGCTTTGGGCAGGCCGGGCATGGCGGTGCCGGAGCGCAGCGTCAGCACCAGCTCCGCGCGCGGGCCGCGCACCGGATCGGCGTGCAGGTCACCGGGATCGCCCATCGGATGACGCGAGCCGCCGAGCGTCACGTAGTGCACGACGTCGCCGTCGACGATCCGCAGGATCTCGATCGGCTCCAGCCCGAGGAAAGTCACCGAGGCCGAATCCACGCCCGTCGCGGGCACACCGTAGTGGTCCAGCACCCCGGTGCGGACGGTGTCCATCATGTCCATGCGGTCAGATCGCCAACCGCGCGAGCATGTCCCGCGCCTGCTCGGCCGACTTCGGGTCGCACAGCACGTCGTAGCGGCCCGCCACCAGCTGCATGGTGGAGGCGAAATCGCGCTGCCCCCTGGTGGCCGCGTACGGAATCGAGGTCGAGATGACGCCGAAGATGATGCCGCCGACCAGGCCGACCAGCAGCGGACCGAACGCGCCGCTGGTGGTGAACAGGCTCAGCAGCAGACCGAGGAACAGACCGAGCCAGGCGCCGGAGACCACGCCGCCGCCGATCACCTTGCCCCAGTTCAGGCGGTAGAGCACGCGCTCGACCTGCATCAGGTCGACACCGACGATCGTCACGTCCTGCACCGGAAACTGGTTGTCGGCCAGGTAGTCGACCGCCCGCTGCGCCTCGGCGTAGGTCGGGTAGGAGCCCACCGGCCAGCCCGACGGCGGGGTCGGCAACCCCTGGCGGGCACGGTTGGGATTCCCCAAGGGATTCGTCATGACTCCATTCTGCTATTCCGCGCGGCCGTTCGGTGCTGTGAAACGCGTGGTGCGCGTCATGCCCGCGGCCCGGCCCTTGTCCGCCACCACCTGCGCCATCTTCGCGCTGGCCTCGTCGATCATCTCGTCGCCGAGCATGACCGCGCCGCGCGCGCCGCCCTCGGCGGAGGTGTGGAAGGCGTAGGCGTCCAGGATTTCCTCGGCCCGGTCGTAGTCGGCCTGGCGCGGGCTGAAGATCTCGTTGGCCGCGTCGATCTGGCCGGGGTGCAGCACCCATTTGCCGTCGAAGCCGAGCGCCGCGGTGCGCGCGGCGGCCCTGCGGAAACCGTCGACGTCGCGAATCTGCAAGTAGGGGCCGTCGATCGCCTGGAGGCCGTGGGCGCGCGCGGCGAGCAGGATGGTCATCAGGATGTGGTGGTAGGCGTCGCCGGTGTCGTACCCCTCCGGCTGTTCGCCGACCACGAGGGTGCGCATGTTGATGCTGGCCATGAAATCGGCCGGGCCGAAGACCAGCGCCTGGACCCGCGGGCTCGCGGTGGCGATCTCGTCGATGTTGCGCAGGCCCATGGCGTTTTCCAGCTGCGGTTCGATGCCGATCCGCCCGACCTCGAGCCCGTTGGCCCTCTCGACCTGGGTGAGCAGCAGATCCAGCGCACGCACCTGGCCCGCGTCGGTGACCTTCGGCAGCAGGATCGCGTCGATCTCGCGGCCTGCTCCCTCGACGACGGTGATCACGTCGGCGTAGGTCCACGCGGTCGTCCAGTCGTTGACCCGCACCACGCGCAGTTGCGAACCCCAGCCCGGCTGGTTCAGCGCGGCCACGATGTTGGCCCGCGCCGCGGCCTTGGCCACCGGCGCCACCGCGTCCTCCAGATCGAGGAAGACCTCGTCGACCGGCAACCCCTTGGCTTTCTCGATCATCTTGGGGTTGCTGCCTGGCACGGCGAGCACAGATCGGCGCGGCTTCATGGAGCCTCCTGTCTAGTCTGGCAAGCATGGCAGCTACCAGGGTGTACGTCGCCAGGCTCGCCGGCCTGGCGGTGCTGGGACCGGACGGGGAGTCTATCGGCCGCGTGCGCGACGCGGTCGTGGCGATCCGCTACGACCGTCAGGTACCGCGCGTGCACGGCCTGGTCGTCGAATTGCCGAGCAGGCGCCGGATTTTCGTGCCGATGTTGCGGGTGACCTCGGTCGAACCGGGCATGGTGACGCTCAACACCGGCACCGTGAGCCTGCGCCGTTTCCAGCAACGACCGGGCGAAATGCTGGCGCTGGCACAGATCGTGGATTCCAAGGTGCGCGTGGACGATCCGGACCTGCCCGACCTCGTGGACGTCGACCTGTTCGTCGTCGATCTCGGCATCGAACTGACCAGAACCAGGGATTGGCGGGTCTCCCGCGTCGCGGTGCGGGGGCACCGGCGGATCGGGCGGCGGCGCACGGTGCACGTCGTCGACTGGACCACGGTGTCGGGGCTGACCCCGTACGAGATCGGCAGGCCCGGCCAGGACGTCACCCAGCTGCTCGAACAGTTCGAGGGTCTGCGCCCCGCCGACGTGGCGCACCTGCTGCGCGAACTGCCGGAGAAGCGCCGCATCGAGGTCGCCGAGGCCCTCGACGACGAGCGGCTCGCCGACGTGGTGCAGGAACTCCCCGACGACGATCAGATCGACCTGCTCGGCCACCTCGAGGTGCGCCGCGCCGCCGACGTACTCGAGGCGATGGACCCCGACGACGCGGCCGACCTGCTCGGCGAACTCCCGACCGGGGAACGCGAATCGCTGCTCGCGATGATGGACCCCGAGGAATCCGAACCGGTGCGCAGGCTGCTCGCGCACTCCCCCGACACCGCAGGCGGCCTGATGACGACCAAGCCCGTGGTGCTGACCCCGTCGACCACGGTCGCGGAGGCGCTGGCCAGGGTGCGCAACCCGGATCTCACGCCCGCGCTCGCCTCCATGGTGTTCGTGGTCCGCCCGCCGACCGCGACGCCCACCGGGCCCTATCTCGGCTGCGTGCACATCCAGCAACTACTCCGCGAACCACCGGCGCACCTGGTCGGCGGCATCATCGATGCCGATCTCGCGCCGCTGCGGGCCGAGGTGCCGCTGTCCACGGTGACCAGGTACTTCGCCACCTACAACCTGGTGTGCGGGCCGGTGGTGGACAACGAGAACCATCTACTCGGCGCGGTCAGCGTCGACGACGTGCTCGACCATCTGCTGCCGGAGGACTGGCGCGAAGAAGAGCAGCCCGAAGGGATTCCGGCGCATGACTGACAAGAATCCGGCGGCGGGCGTCAGCAGGGTCGGGATGAGCTCCGCCCGGCAGCGATTGGAGATGCCGGTCGAGTCCCGGTTCCGATTCGACTGGGACGCAGAGGCATTGGCGCGCAGCTCGGAGCGGGTGGCCCGATTCCTCGGTACCGGAAGGTATCTCGCGCTGCAGACGGTTCTGGTGATCGTCTGGATCTTTCTCAACGTCTTCGTGGTGGCGCTGCGCTGGGACCCGTATCCGTTCATCCTGTTGAACCTCGCTTTCTCCACTCAGGCCGCGTACGCCGCGCCGCTGATCCTGTTGGCGCAGAACCGTCAGGACAACCGCGACCGGGTGGCGCTGGAAGAGGATCGGATGCGCGCGGCACAAACCAAGGCCGACACCGAATTTCTGGCCCGCGAACTCGCAGCGCTCCGCCTCGCGGTCGGCGAGGTGGCGACTCGCGACTATCTGCGCCGCGAATTGGAGGAGATGCGTGAGGTTCTCGACCGCATCGAGGCGGCGACAGGCCCGGAAGTCGACACGCCGCGTGAGGTCAAGCCGGGCAAGGCGAATCGCAAGAAATCCTCCGGTGGAAAGCAGTCCCACCTTCAGGTTTCACCGCCCGTTGCTGACGATTGACCGGAAATGCTCAACAACCTACTGACCGCTGGGTAACCTGGACAACGTTGTCCTGAGCGGGGCCCGGGCTCAGTACGTCCCGGACACCGTTCCCACGACGTAGAGGATTGGTGTGGCCGAATGCGAGTTTCCGCTCCGATAACCATGTCGGCCCTCGTTGTCGCTGGTCTGGTCGCTACCGGATCGGCGGCGCACAGCACTACCTCGAGCGCGCCGCCACAGGCCCCGGAAGCGCTGCTGGCCGCGTCCGCCGGGCGCGGCGGCACGGGCAACGGCACGGACACCGGACCCGAAGACACTTTGTCTCGGACAGTAGGGCTGCTACCGGTCGCGCCGGACTCTCCCCGCAAACTTCGAGCTATGACTCCGCCAACCGATGGGATGCCGCTTTTCGGCGGGAGGGTCCCCCTGCACGACGTCACGTTGCCCTCGGTCGGCGGGGCGCTCGGCATTCCCGAGATCGTGCTGGCCGCGTACCGGAACGCGGAGCTGGCGCTGGAGTCTTCGATGCCCGGGTGCGGCTTGCCGTGGAATCTGCTGGCGGGCATCGGGCGGATCGAGTCCGCGCACGCGGGCAACGGTCGCACCGACGCGGCGGGCACGACGGTGACCCCGATCTTCGGCCCCGCGCTGGACGGCACGTTGCCCGGCAACGAGATCATCAAGGCCGCGGACGGCAGGTACGTGCGGGCGATCGGCCCGATGCAGTTCCTGCCCGGCACCTGGGGTCTCTACGCCGCCGACGGCAACGGCGACGGCGTCGCCGATCCGCACAACGTCTTCGACGCCACCCTGGCCGCGGGCAAATACCTGTGCTCGGGCGGCCTGAACCTCCGCGATCCCGCGCAGGAGCTCCGCGCGGTGCTGCGTTACAACAACTCGATGTCCTACGCGGCCAACGTGTTGAGTTGGTCGGCGGCCTACCGCACCGGCGGCAGCCCGAGCCAGGTCAACATCTCCCCGGAACTCATCCCGCCCGGCTCGGCGCCGATGATCACGGTGGGCCCGGACGTGTCCGCGGTGCAGACGACCCTGCCCACCACCACGTCGCCCGCGGATCGGCCGTCGGCGCCGATTCCGCTGGCTCCGGCGCCGACCCAGGTGATGATCACCATCCCCGGATTGCCGCCGATCCCGTGCGGCATCTTCTGCCCGGCACCGCCGCCGCCCGCCAACCCGTGCGAACAGGTCGCGGTGCCCGCGCCGATGCCGCGGCCGGGCGAGCCAGGGCGCCCGCTCGGGCCTGGCCAGGAATTCGGTGCGGAGCCTCGCGACCCGAACGCCCCGGCCGAGGCCAGGGAACCGCTCGACCCGAACGATCCCGTCCGCGTCGAGAAACCGCAGCCGAATCCGGTGTGCACGCCGCAAGCGCAGGGCCAGCCCGCACCCCAGGCGAGTCAACCCCAGGCGGGTCAGCCCGCGCCCCAAGCGGGCCAGCCCGCGCCCGCGCCTGCTCCCGCCGAGGAGCAGCCGAACCCGGAGCCGGAGGTCGCCAAGACCCCCGAACCCGCGCCCGCCGAGCAGCCGACCGTCGCTCCCGCCCCGACCCAACAGCCCGGCATCACACTGCCGTTCGGCATCGTCATCCCGTTGCCGCCTGCTCCGCCACAAGGCTGAGACCAAACCTCGGGACAGATCACGAAGCAGTAACAAAAAGATCTCGAATGCGGTAATCTCTCCTTCGTCCACGAAGGGCTCGTCAGCGGGCCTTTGTGCAACGAGGAGGGTCACCACACCGTGGGGCGTCACCGCAAGCAATCGCCTGCTCCTATCAAGCGCGGCTCCGTAATCGCACTGACCGGATTGGTTCCCGCCGGATTCGTGGCCTGCGCCGCGGCGTCCGATCTGGATTCCGATCAGGCCGCCGTTCAACTGCTCCCCGGCGACGATCAGGACGCGCTCGGCGTCAGATCCGCCGATTCGATCGAGTTCGTCGCGCACGCCATGGCCGAGCAGCGCACGGCCGTCCCGCCGGTCGTGAAAACCGTTGCGCTGCCCGCCGATCGGGTGAAGTCCGACCTGCCCGCCGGACAGCTCGGCGTGCCCGGCGTCGCGATCGCCGCCTATCAGAACGCCGAGCGCAGGCTGGACGCGGAGAACCCGGTCTGCGAGATGCCGTGGACGCTGCTGGCGGGCATCGGGCGCGTCGAGTCCACGCATGCCTTCGGCGGCAAGGCCGACGCCGACGGCAACCCGCTGAGCCCGGTCTACGGCCCGGTCCTGGACGGCTCGCTCGCGGGCAACAACGTCATCAACGACAGCGACGACGGCGCGCTCGACGGACTCGCGGGCTACGACCGCGCCGTCGGCCCGATGCAGTTCCTGCCCCAGACCTGGAAGCGCTACGCCGCCGACGGCAACGGCGACGGCATCGCCGACCCGCAGAACCTCTTCGACGCCGCGCTGACGGCCGGTAAGTATCTGTGCGACGGCGGATTGAACATGCGTGACCTGGCTCAGCAGTCGCGCGCCATTCTGCGCTACAACAACTCCATGGCCTATGTGGCGAACGTCATGGCATGGTCGAATTCCTACGGCAACGGGGTCGCACCCAAGCCCGCGCAGCTGCCGCGGATCTGATCCGCCTAAAATTTCCGTTATGCCAGTGGTAACGGAATCGGACGTGCGGGGTGCGCTCGCGAAGGTCGACGACCCGGAGATCCGGAAGCCGATCACCGAACTGGGCATGGTGAAAAGCGTCGCGATCGACGCCGGAAGCAATGTCCACATCGAGGTCTACCTGACGACGGCGGGCTGCCCGCTGCGTACCGAGATCACCCAACGGGTCACCAAGGCGGTGGCGGACGTCCCCGGCGTCGGCGCCATCTCCGTCGACCTCGACGTGATGAACGACGAGCAGCGCACCAGCCTGCGCAAGCAGCTGCGCGGCGACTCGGCCGACCCGGTGATCCCCTTCGCTCAGCCGGGCTCGCTGACCCGCGTGTACGCGGTCGCCTCGGGCAAGGGCGGCGTCGGAAAATCCTCGGTCACCGTCAATCTCGCGGCCGCCATGGCCGCGCGCGGCCTGTCCGTCGGCGTGCTCGACGCCGACATCTACGGCCATTCGGTGCCGCGCATGCTCGGCACCGCGGCCAGGCCGACCCAGGTCGAGCGGATGATCATGCCGCCCGTCGCGCACGAGGTGAAGGTCATCTCGATCGCCATGTTCACCCAGGGCAACACGCCCGTGGTGTGGCGCGGCCCGATGCTGCACCGCGCGCTCCAGCAGTTCCTCGCCGACGTGTTCTGGGGCGATCTGGACGTCCTGCTGCTCGACCTGCCGCCCGGCACCGGCGATGTGGCCATCTCCATCGCCCAGCTGATCCCCAATGCGGAGATCCTGGTCGTCACCACCCCGCAGCTCGCCGCCGCGGAGGTGGCCGAGCGGGCGGGGTCGATCGCGCTGCAGACCCGTCAGCGGATCGCGGGCGTGGTGGAGAACATGTCCTGGCTGGACCTGCCCGACGGCAGCCGGATGGAGCTCTACGGCTCGGGCGGCGGTCAGCGAGTCGCCGACAGCCTGACCCGCGCGGTCGGCGCGACCGTGCCGCTGCTCGGTCAGATCCCGATCGAGCAGGCGGTGCGCGAGTCGGGCGACGAGGGCACGCCGATCGTGCTGCGCGATCCGGCGAGCGCGTCGGCCAAGGCGCTGGTCGAGGTGGCCGACAAGCTCGCGGTACGCCGCCGCGGCCTGGCGGGCATGTCGCTCGGCATCGACACCACGCGGCATCTGTAGCGTCCTCGCGAAATCGGTTCCCGCCCGGGCGATCGCCTGTGCTCGGTCGTGAACAAGCATGTCGGAGGGGCGGAATAAGCTCGTGTCATGCTCACGCTGCTGTTGTACGTGCTGATCGTCGGCCTGGTGGCCGCGGTGCTGTTCCTGCTCGCGAGTGCGATCTTCGGGCGCGGCGAGGAACTCGGCCCACTGCCCGAGGGCACGACGGCCACCGTGCTGCCCGCCGAGGGCATCACCGGAGCCGATGTGCGCGCCTTGCGCTTCCAGCAGGTGGTGCGTGGCTACAAGGCCGGCGAGGTGGACTGGGCGCTGGCCAGGCTCGCCGCCCGGATCGACGAGCTCCAGCTGGAACTCGCCCATGCTCGCGGTGACGCGGCGGCCCGCGGCCTGACCGTCGAGAAAAGCGCGGACAGCGCGGCGCGCCAGGACACCGCCGCGGCGCCTCGCCACGACACCGGGCGCACGGCGTCGCCATGGCCCGCCCCGAGCACCCCCGAACAGCCGTGACCACCCCGCTCGCCGACGACGGCATGATCCGCTGCCCGTGGGCGGAATCGTCTCAGCTCTATCGCGACTACCACGACTTCGAATGGGGCGAACCGCTGCGCGGCCCCGACGCCATGTTCGAGCGGGTCTGCCTCGAGGCGTTCCAGTCGGGCCTGTCCTGGATCACGATCCTGCGCAAGCGCCCGGCCTTCCGTTCCGCGTTCGCCGAATTCTCGATCGACCGCGTCGCCGCGTTCGGCGACGCGGACGTCGCCCGCCTGCTCGCCGACGCAGGCATCGTCCGCAACCGCGCCAAGATCGAAGCGGCGATCGCCAACGCGAGGGCAGCCCAGGCGCTCGACCGCGGCCTCGACGAGTTGATCTGGTCGTTCGCGCCGCCGCCGCGCCCGCGTCCGCGGACCATCGCCGACGTGCCCGCGACGAGTCCCGAATCCATAGCTCTGGCAAAAGAATTGAAGCGGCGCGGGTTCCGTTTCGTCGGGCCGACGACCGCCTATGCGCTGATGCAGGCAACCGGAATGGTCGACGATCACCTAGCCGATTGCTGGGTCGGAAGTGACCCGCACAACACCGCTCGAGCGGTCACATTTCGAACTCAGGTATCCGTCCACAACGGCGATAGGGAAGAATAGGACCGGTGTAGCTCGCCAAATGCCGGTGAGCTACCTGGTTGGTGACAACTGTAGTTCCAAGAAAGTGCGCAGAAAACCGCGCAGATCTGGAGGGAGCAGAGGATGGCGGCCATGAAGCCCCGCACCGGGGACGGTCCCCTCGAGGCAACCAAGGAAGGGCGTGGAATCGTTATGCGGGTTCCACTCGAGGGTGGCGGGCGTCTGGTCGTCGAACTCACGCCGGATGAAGCAGCGGCGCTTGGTGACGAATTGAAGAGTGTCACCAGCTAGTCCCTCGGCACTCGCTGATGTGGCAGGTCTGCTGGCCTGCCCGGAATGCCGTCTCCCGCTGGAGGCGGTGGACCGGGCGCTGCGCTGCGGTCGCGGCCACAGTTTCGACATCGCCAAACAGGGCTACGTCAGCTTGCTGACCGGTGCGTCGACCAAGATGTCGGGCGACACCGCGGCCATGCTGGACGCCCGCGCCGCCTTCCAGGGCGAGGGGCATTTCGCGGCCATCGCCGCCGCGGTGGCCACCGCGGTCGGCCCGGTCGGCGATCGGGCCGCGACCCTGCTGGAGGTCGGCGCGGGCACCGGCTACTACCTGGCCGCGGCGCTCGACGCCGCACCCGGGGCCCGTGGCATCGCGCTGGACGTGGCCAAACCCGCCGCCCGCCGCTGTGCGCGCACCCATCCTCGCGCCGCAGCGGTGCTCGCCGACGCCTGGCGCGGCCTACCGGTTCGTGACGGTGTGCTGGCAGGAGTGCTTTCGGTGTTCGCGCCACGCAATCCGGCGGAAGCGGCCAGGGTGCTCGACGCGGACGGCCGCTTCGTCGTCGCCGCGCCGACCGCCCGTCATCTGGCCGAGTTGATCGATCCGCTAGGGATGGTCACCGTCGACCCGGACAAGGATCGCCGCATCACCGAGTCCATGTCGGGCTTGTTCGAAGAAGTCGATCGGGCCGTCGTCGAGTATTCGATGAAGCTCGAACGCGCCGAGGTGGCCGATGTCGTCGGAATGGGTCCCTCGGCGCATCACGCCGAACAGGCCCGCGATCCCCGCCTCGCGGCGCTGCCGGAGCACATGGAGGTCACCGCTTCGGTCACGGTGTCGACCTATCGTCGCCGTCGCTGACCACGCGCCACAGCCCGTTTCACGGCTTGAGCACGTGCTCGTACACCTCGACGGTGCGTTCCGCGATCCGCGACCAGTCGAATTCCGCGATGGCTCTTGCCCGTCCGGTCGCGCCGAACTCGGCGGCGAGGATCGGGTCGCCCGCGACCTCGTTGACCGCGGCCGCCAAGCCCCGCTCGTACTCCTCGGCCGCGCCTGCGTCGTAGTGCACGAGCCTGCCGGTGCCGCCGTCGACGACGACCTCGGGGATGCCGCCGACGTCGGAGGCGACGACCGCGGTCGCGCAGGCCATGGCCTCCAGGTTCACGATGCCGAGCGGCTCGTACACCGACGGGCAGACGAACACGGTCGCGGCCGCGAGTATCTGCCTGATCTGCTCGGTGGGCAGCATTTCCCGCACCCAGAAGACGTTCCCGCGCTGCCGCTGCAACTCGGCGACCGCGGCGGCCGTCTCGTCCTCCAGTTCCTTGGTGTCGGGCGCGCCCGCGCAGAGCACCAGCTGGATCTCCGACGCGAACTCGCGCGCGGCGGCGAGCAGGTGGCCGACGCCCTTCTGCCGGGTGATGCGGCCGACGAAGGCGACGATCGGCCGGTCGGCCGCCACCCCGAGCTCGTCGAGGATCGGACGTTCGCCGGTGGCGGGCGGACTCGGCCGCCACAGCGTCGCGTCGATGCCGTTGTGCACCACGTGCACCCGGCTCGGGTCGATCGCCGGGTAGGCGTCGAGCACGTCTTGGCGCATGCCCTCGCTCACCGCGATGACGGCGTCGGCATGCTCCATGGCGTTGCGCTCCGACCACGAGGACAGCCGATAGCCGCCGCCGAGCTGTTCGGCCTTCCACGGCCGCCGCGGCTCGAGCGAGTGCGCGGTGAGCACGTGCGGAACGCCGTACAAGGTGGCGGCCAAGTGTCCGGCGAGACCGGTGTACCAGGTGTGTGAGTGCACCACGTCCACATCGCCCGCCGCGTCGGCCATTCGCAGCTGCGCCGACATCATCTGCAACGCGGCGTTGGCGGCGTAGAGCGTCGAGTCCGGCTGGTGCACGACGGCGTCGGTGCGCTCGGCGCCCATACAGTGCACGGTCACCTCGCAGAGCCTGCGCAATTCGGCGGTCAGCTGGGTGACGTGTACGCCCGCGCCGCCGTACACCTCGGGTGGGTATTCGCGGGTCAACATCGCGACGCGCAACCGGTCCCGGATGTCCTCCGGCTCGCCGGATCCCGTCGCCGAGCGCCCGTCGTCCGTGCCGAAACTCACCGATCCAAACTAGACGCTCGGCTCGGCGGGAGCCACCCGCGCCATGACTTCACGGTAGTTTGGGCACTGTGAGGAGCCAGCCGCACGTACTCGGGATCGTGCTCGCCGGTGGCGAGGGAAAGCGCCTGTTTCCACTCACCGCGGACCGCGCCAAGCCAGCGGTCCCCTTCGGCGGCGCCTACCGCCTGATCGACTTCGTACTCAGCAACCTGGTGAACGCGGGTTACCTGCGCCTGTGCGTGCTCACCCAGTACAAATCGCATTCGCTGGACCGGCACATCTCCCAGACCTGGCGACTGTCGGGATTCGCGGGCGAGTACATCACCCCGGTGCCCGCCCAGCAGCGCCTCGGCCCGCGCTGGTACACCGGCAGCGCCGACGCGATCATGCAGTCGCTGAACCTGATCTACGACGAGGACCCGGACTACATCGTGGTCTTCGGCGCCGACCACGTGTACCGGATGGACCCGGAGCAGATGGTCTCCCACCACATCGATTCCGGCGCTGGCGTGACCGTGGCCGGCATCCGGGTGCCGCGCAGCGAGGCCAGCGCGTTCGGCTGCATCGATTCCGACGAGTCCGGTCGCATCATCCAGTTCCTGGAGAAGCCCGCCCATCCGCCCGGCACGCCGGACGACCCGAACGTGACCTTCGCGTCGATGGGCAATTACGTCTTCACCACCAAGGTGCTGGTCGATTCGATCCGCGCGGACGCCGAGAACTCCGATTCCGATCACGACATGGGCGGCGACATCATCCCCGCGCTGGTCGCGGCGGGCCAGGCCGCGGTCTACGACTTCGCCGACAACGAGGTGCCCGGCGCCACCCAACGCGACCGCGGCTACTGGCGCGATGTCGGGACCATCGACGCCTTCTACGACGCGCACATGGACCTGGTCTCGGTGCACCCGGTGTTCAACCTCTACAACAAGCACTGGCCGATCCGCGGCGCCGCCGAGAACCTGCCGCCCGCCAAGTTCGCCCAGGGCGGGCTGGCCCAGGAGTGCATCGTCGGCTCGGGCAGCATCCTGTCCGCCGCGACGGTGCGCAATTCCGTGCTGAGCTCCAATGTGATGGTCGACGACGGCGCCACCGTCGAGGGCAGCGTGCTGATGCCGGGCGTGCGCATCGGCCGTGGCGCGGTGGTGCGCCGCGCCATCCTCGACAAGAACGTGGTGGTCGGCGAGGGCGAGATCATCGGCGTCGATCTGGACCGCGACCGCGATCGTTTCGCGGTGAGCAAACGCGGCGTGGTGACCGTCGGCAAGGGCGTCTGGGTCTGAGATTCCCTGCGAACGCAGGTGATTTGCGATGACCGGCGGCGATGCGAGGCCCGCGGCTCCGGTTCACGCGGCGCGGCTCCGGTTCACGGTGACGTGGGCGGTGCGGTGCAGAACGGCTGACAGGAACCGGGCGTGCGCGGTGTCGTCGGCCGCGACCGGTCGCCGAAATCGGCGGTGTTGACCAGGATCGCGAGCACGATCGCCAGCACGAGCAGGATGCCGAACACCACCGTCGCGCCCGCCCACTCCTCCGTGCGATTCCTCGGTCGGTCGTCGTCGTCGTTCCAGAACATCGGCTCGTCCTCCGCGCTGCCCCGGGCTCACCCAAACACACCGCGGGCCGCTCGGCTATCGAAATCGCGAACAGCACGCGGAATTCGACGCTGCGCGTCAGGGCATTCGGCGCTGTGAGTCAGAGCATTCGGGCCCGCGCGTCAGGGCGCGGGCGGGGGCGGCGTCGCCGGGCAGAATGGCTCACAGGGTCCGGTGGTCGGCACCACCTTCGCGGGACCGGTGTCGAAATCGGCATTGCTCACCACGAGCAGTACCAGCACGACGAGCAGAATCGCGACCGCGAAAAAGCCCAACCCGGCCAGAACCCAATTCACCGAACCCTTTTCCTTGACCACATGTCCGACATGGCCGTAATGGACGATTTCCGCGGCGTGATCCCACATCGCCAGACCTCCGAATTCGCTTGCGGCGCCGGGGGTTTTCGGACGCGAGTCGCGCGATGACGCACGGGGTCGCCCGCACCCCGGCTGATCTCCGGATACCCGGGACGGACGCGCTGAATCATCGAATGCCGGTGGATCAGGCGGCGTTCGTGGTCGATCGGATTCGCCACGGCGGCATGCTGTTCTGTCGTCGCGCCGCGAACGGCATCGCGCGCGTGCGCGCTATCCGCGTGAGGCGCAGAGCAATCCGTCGCCGACGGGGATCAGCACACAAGTCAGTTCCGGATCCTCCGCGATGGCGCGGGTGGCCGCGCGCACCGCCTGGGTCGCCGGGTCGCGCTGGCTCGGGTCGGGGACGCGGCCGCCGAGCAGCGCGTTGTGCAGGATGATGGCGCCGCCGTCGCGCAGCAGCCGCACGGCTTGGGCGACGTACTGCGGATGCTCGAGCGGCGCGGCATCGATGAAGACCAGATCGTAGGCGCCGTCGGCGAGGCGGGGTAGCACGTCGAGCGCGCGCCCGTTGATCAGCCTGGTCCGCGCGGGCGGGATGTCGGCGGCGCGGAACGCGTCCTTGGCCGCGCGCTGATGCTCCGGCTCGGAATCGATCGTGGTCAGCGTGCCGTCCTCGCGCATGCCGTCGAGCAGCCACAGTCCGCTGATGCCCGCGCCGGTCCCGACCTCGACCACCGCGCGCGCACCGAGCAGCTGGGCGTACATGCTCAGCAGGGCCCCGACCGACGGCGGCACCGGTGCCGCGCCCAGCTCGGTGGCCCGTTCGCGCGCGCTGACGAGGATCTCGTCCTCCACGACGGATTCTTCCACGTAGGAGAGATTTCGCTCCAGGTTCGATGCCACGCCTAAGAGGCTAATGCGGGGCGGGTTGTCTCGGCGTTCCGACAACACGCTTTCTCCAGGGATCCGTTTTCTCAGGTGTCCCTCAGGATCTCCATATCCCCGCCATATCGGGACAGGAAAGAGTAAGGGCACGCAAGACCAGCCGACCGCGATACGCGGGACGCGGGAACAACGACATACAGGTGTCGGTTGTATTCCGTACGCGACGGTTCGAGACCCGAACCGAAACGGGAGTCCCGAGTTTACGGTCCCGAGCAGGAGGTAGCCCCATCCACATGGTCAAAGGTTCGTTTGCGGCTCCGCATGGGCACTCCGAGTACGCCACCCTCCCCGACCACATCATGCCGTTCGAGGCCGAGCAGGCCGAGGACCTCGATATCGAGCTGACCGGCACCGCCGCGTTCGACGCGACCGGCGATCGCTCGGTGATGCCGTCCTGGGACGAGCTGGTCCGCGAACACGCCGACCGGGTCTACCGGCTGGCCTACCGCCTGTCCGGCGACGCGCAGGACGCCGAGGATCTCACCCAGGAGACCTTCATCCGCGTGTTCCGTTCGCTGTCGAACTACCAGCCGGGCACCTTCGAGGGCTGGCTGCACCGCATCACGACCAACCTGTTCCTGGACATGGTGCGCCGTCGCAATCGCATCCGCATGGAGTCGCTGCCGGAGGACTACGACCGCGTGCCCGCCGAGGGCCCCGGCCCCGAGCAGGCCTATCACGACGCGCGCCTCGATCCCGACCTGCAATCCGCCCTCGACGCGCTGGCGCCGGAGTTCCGCGCCGCCGTCGTGCTGTGTGACATCGAGGGTCTGTCGTACGAGGAGATCGGCGCTACGCTCGGCGTGAAGCTGGGCACCGTGCGCAGCCGGATCCACCGCGGCCGTCAGGCACTGCGCGAGCACCTTGCGCATAATGGATCTCAGCAGCGGTTCGCCGCTGACGCGAACATCGGGTGATTCGCCGGGCACCGGCGACGCCCGGGCCAGAGGATGTCGTTGGAAGGGTGAGCACCGCATGAGTGGCGAGTCCAGCACGTCCGGTCGTCCCACGAATGGGGCGGACCGCCGGACGCCAGGCAGGTCACCGCGCTTCGCGCCCACCGAACACCTGGCCAGCGAGGCGATCGTCGCCTTCGTCGACGGCGAGCTGCGCATGAACGCGTATCTGCGCGCCGCCCAGCATCTTTCGGTCTGTCCGGAGTGCGCGGCCGAGGTGGACGCGCAGCAGCAGGCGCGGATCGCGCTGCGCCAGTCCGGCCCCATCTCCATCCCCACCGGCTTGCACGACAGCCTGACCCGTATTCCGCTCGCCGAGTTGCCCGGCGGCGCGTCGAACAACCCGGGTCAGCCGTCCGGGAACGCCCGCAGCGAGGCAGTTTTCGGTTTTCTGCCGGATTCGTTCACCGCGACCCGGTGGACCACGTGGTGGCGCAAGTAGAGTTTGGCGCGTGACCACCGAATCGACGAACACCGGATCTGTGTCGGACTCGCGGCCCACCGCCAGTGACACCTCCGATTCGGCGGCCAACAGGGGGAACCTGAGGCCGTCGGACGCGCCCGTGCTCGGGCCGCGACCGGTCGTCAGACCCCACGTCGACACCCACACCGCGCGCGCCTTCCGCCGTCCGTCGGGCATTTCCGGTTCGTTCGCCGACGACACCCCGCCGAGCACAGGCGCAGGCGCGCCCGTGCTCGGCCCTGAGCTGCACAACCGGCCGCCCGACGCGGTGCTCGCCGAAGCGTTCGGCAGGCCCGAAGGCTCCGACGAGCTGCTCCAGCGCGACCCCGACGCGGCCGAAGCCGCCCCCGTGGCCGCGGGTCCGGCGGACCCGTGGCGCGATCCGACCGCCGGCGCCCGCCTCGGCGCCCCCGCGGTGCCGACACCGCAGCCCGCGCCGCTGCCCCAGTCGCACAAGCTGAGCGTGCGCGAGGTGCTCTTCGGATCCAGGATCGCGCCCAAGGCGCTGGCCCTGCTCGCCGTGATCGCGCTCGGTATCGGCGTCCTCGGCGGCCTGATCGGCAGGCTCACCGCCGAGCAGACCACCAACCTCACCTCGCGCAAGGTGACCCTGGAGCAGACCGACAGCATCGAGCGTCCGCACGGTCTGATCGCCGAGGTCGCCAACGCGGTGCTGCCCTCGGTGGTCTCCATCCGGGTCACCGTGGGCGACAACGGCGCCACCGGCTCGGGCGTTGTCATCGACGGCGCGGGCTACGTGGTGACCAACAACCACGTCATCTCGATGGCCGCTCAGGACAAGAGCAACCGGGCCGCCATCCAGGTCACCTTCTCCGACGGCAGCCGGGTGCCCGCGAACATCGTCGGCCGCGATCCCAAGACCGACCTCGCGGTGCTCAAGGTCGACGTGAAGAATCTCACGGTGGCCAGGCTCGGCAAGTCCGGCGATGTGCAGGTGGGCGACGACGTGCTGGCCATCGGTTCGCCGCTCGGCCTGAGCAAGACCGTCACCTCCGGCATCGTCAGCGCGCTGCACCGCCCGGTGAAGCTCTCCGGCGAGGGCAGCGACACCAACGCGGTGATCGACGCCGTGCAGACCGATGCCTCGATCAACCCGGGTAACTCCGGTGGCGCGCTGGTCGACATGGACGGGCGGGTCATCGGCATCAACACCGCGATCCGCAGCGAGACGGGCGGCTCGGTCGGCCTCGGCTTCGCCATCCCGGTCGACACCGTGACCGAGGTCGCGCAGAGCCTGATCCACACCGGCAAGATGAACCACCCGATGATCGGCATCTCGGCCCGCACCAAGACCGTCGCCAACGAGGTGATGAGCGGCGCGGCGGTGGCCGACGTGGCGCCGAACGGTCCCGCGGCCAAGGCGGGGATCGTCGAGGGCGACGTGATCGTCCGGGTCGGCGATCGGGAGGTCACCGGGCCGGAGGAGCTGACCGTCGCGGTGCAGTCCCGCGCGATCGGCGAGACGGTGAACGTGCAGTTGATTCGGGACGGCAGGCAGGTGGACGTGCCTGTGACGTTGGAATCCGACTGACCCGCTGGTCGGAAGCACGGGTAGCCTGGATTCGTGTTCAGCAACATCGGCTGGAGCGAGATGATGATCCTGCTCGTCGCCGCCCTCGTCATCCTCGGTCCGGAGCGTCTGCCCGGCGCCGTGCGCTGGACCACGAACAGCCTGCGTCAGCTGCGCGACTACGCGAGCGGAGCCACCGCCCAGCTGAAGGAAGAGCTGGGTCCTGATTTCGAGGACATCCGCAAGCCCCTGGCCGAGCTGAACGAGCTGCGCGGAATGACGCCGCGCTCGATGGTCACCAAGCACCTTCTGAACGGCGACGATTCGATGCTGCGCAGCCTGGAGAAGGTCGTGCCCACCAAGGACGATCTGTACGGGACGAGCAGCGGCATGCCGGACTATCCGATGCCGAAGCTGGAAAAGCCGTTGGAGCGCAACGAACGTCCGCCGATCGATTTCGACGCCACCTGATCGGGCGGGGCGCCCGCGCCGGGGACGAAAACCATTGGCGGCACCCACCATCCACACCTAACTCGTCGCTCCGGCCATGGGTGATTCGAGGACGAACTTCGTTCGGCGGCGATCAGGCGAATCGTCGTCTTCCGCCCGGCGAGTCGGCGAGAAACGCCGTCGAGCCGAAACAGACTGGGCTGTCTGGAAGTCCACAATGTCAAGCAGACTAGACCCGTAAGGCTGTCGAGCTGTCTAAACTTCGCACATGTCGGCCGATGACGTGGCGCGAGTCTTCGCAATCGAGGACAAGGTCGAGAGACTCAAGGCGGCCACCGACGGGGTGGCGGCGGCGCAGCAGACGATCAACGAACTCACCAGGATCCGCAGGGCGGTCATCCGGGAACTTCATGCCGAGGGCTGGACCTTCGCCAGAATCGGTGCGGCGGCGGGTCTTTCCCGCGCCCGCATCCATCAGGTGAGCACCCAGGGCCCGGCGCCGGAGGGACTGTTCTTCGGCCACGGGACGCTCACGGTGCTCGTCCCCGAGGTGCGCGCCGGTCGCGTGCTCGGCGCGCCGGATCCCGGTGCCGCACACCGGCTCGTCGAGCTGCTGCGCGAACTCGGGTTCGCCGCAGGGATCGAAAGATTCCTGCCAGGAAGACCGGTGGACCTGAACCGGGACGGGCTGATCGTGGTCGGCGGTCCCGAATTGTCCCCCAGCGTGCGCCAGCTCATCGCCGCCGATCCCCGGCTGCGGCGCGCGGTGGCCAGAGCGGGCGACGCGCGCCGCGGCATCGAGGACAGGGCCGCGCGCCGCGTGTACCGGCCGGGCGGCCCGGAACCGCACGACATCGCCTACCTGGCCCGCCTCCCCCGCCCCGACGGCCGCGGCACCTGCCTGATCATCGACGGCCTGCACCCACCCGGGTCGCTCGGCGCGGTACGCCTGCTCGCCACCCGCTTGGCCACGCTGCACGAGCGGGCAGCCAACCACCTGTTCTCGGTACTCATCGCGGTCCGCTACGACCGCGCCAACGGCGAGCCGGTGGACGTCGATCTACTCACGCCCGTCTACCGGCACGACGCCGACCCACGTCCCATCGGCACTCGCCTGCGGCGCTGATGCGGATCGATAGCTGAGAGACACATCACTTCTCACCACTGCCGGGTTCGTACGAAATGCCCGGACTATTTCCGCAGTGTGTCACATGTCACGTGACCCTGCGGGTAACAGATACCCACTCGATGTTTAGATAGCTAGTAGATAACTATTTCTCGAGTAGGTGAGTTCTCCATGTCTTCCATGTCCGACAGCCGCGCATTCCGGCAGCTCGTGATGCGCGCGACGAATCACGGTGGGACGAGCACTCATTCGGGGAGGACGCGATGAACACCATCGTGGTCGTAGGCGGGATCGTCTTCGTCGCCATCACCGTCGGCGTTCTGGTCGGGGTGCTGCGCAAGCCGAATTCGTCGGGGCAGCTGACCGTCGCCGCGATCCAGGCACGGCTCGCCGATGAGGGAAGCGGGCAGCCCGGCGACGCGGATGCGGAGTCGCGCGAGGATGGAGAGTTGGCGAGCGCCGAAGTGGCAAGCGGTGAGCCGAAGGGGCGCGAGAAGTCCTAGCGGCGCGGGGCAACGAAGTAACCGCACGCCACACAGCGCTCACACCCCACACACAGGCACCGGCGCTGTGAAGCGTCCAAACCGTGTGTGGCACGACCGGATCCAAGCACCTCGCACAGGCAATGCACGCTTCGCAGTGGGTGTGGTCCCTGCGAAGCGTGTGGCAGGTCTGCGGAGTCAGGCCGCTGCCTGGGACGGGCGCAACGTGTTCATCGGCGGGCGGTCGGTGAGCGAGACTTCCGTGCTGTGTGCCGTGAAAGCGTCACCGATGAGGGGGAACTGGGTGAGGGCGGCGCCGGAGTCGGCGACTCCGCTGCGGCCGAGAACGGTACCGAGGATCTGGCGGCTCATCACGCCGAGGTCGCCGAGCGGGCGGTTGCGGTGGGTGCGCACGCCCAGATTGACCTGGCCGATGGCGGACAGGCCGACGCGGTCGTAGGTGTCGAGGAGCAGGCCGATCTCCACGCCGTAGCCGGGCGCGAAGGGCACCGAGGTGAGCAGTTCGCGGGTGCCGGCGTATTCGCCGCTGAGCGGTTGCAGCACCGCGCACAGTTCCGGGCGCAGCGCGGCGAGCAGCGGACGCGCGACCAGCTCCGTGACGCGCCCGCCGCCGTGCGCGTCCACGGTGCCGCCCTGCCGCAGCGGGCGGCGGTAGTAGGCCTTGACCAGGTGCATGTCGTCGTTCAGCAGCAGTGGGCCGAGCAGCTTCGGCACGAAGGCCGGGTCGGGGTCGATGAGATCGGAGTCGACGAACGCGATCAGGTCACCGCCGGTGACCGCGAGCGAGCGCCACAGCACCTCGCCCTTACCCGGTATCGGCTCCAGCTCAGGCACCGCCTGCTCGCGGGTGATGACCTCGGCGCCCGCCGCGCGGGCTCGTTCGGCGGTAGCGTCGGTGGATCCGGAATCGAGTACAACCAGTTCGTCGACGAGGGTTCCGAGCAGCGGCCGGATGCTGGCCACCACCTCGGCGACGGTGCGTTCCTCGTTCAGCGCGGGCAGCACCACCGACACGGTGCGCCCGTCCTTGGCGGCGACGAGATCGTCGACCGTCCATTCGGGGTTGTCCCAGGTATTCGTGCTTGCCCAGGCGGACTCGCGGTGTTGGATTTTCATACCAGACCTCGCAGGGTTCGTGCGGGGGGCCGGATGCCCTGGATCGCGGCGATCATGTCCACGACGCGCCGCGTTTCGGCGACCTCGTGGACGCGGAAGACTCGGGCGCCCGCGGCGGCGGACCACGCTGTTGCCGCCAACGTGCCCTCCAACCGTTCGGAGAGCCCGACACCAAGAGTCTCCCCGATGAAATCCTTGTTGCTCAGCGCCATCAAGACCGGCCATCCGGTATTTACAAGAACGTCGATTCCCCGCAACAGTTCGAGCCCGTGATAGGTGTTCTTGCCGAAATCGTGGGTGGGATCGATCAGGATCGAATCCTTGCGCACGCCCGCGGCGAGCGCGTCCTCGGCGGCCCTGACCACGGTGTCGGTGACCTCGCTCACCACGTCGGTGTACCTGACCCGATGCGGCCGGGTGCGCGGCACCGCGCCCCCGGTGTGGCTGCACACGATGCCGACGCCCAGTTCCGCGGCCACCGCGACCAGGTCCGGGTCCGCGCCCGCCCAGGTGTCGTTGATCAGGTCGGCGCCTTCGGCCACCGCGGCCCGCGCAACTTCCGATCGCCAGGTGTCGACGCTGATCAGCAGCTCGGGATACGCCGCGCGGATCGCCGCGACGAACGGCACCACTCGCTGCGTCTCCTCGGCGGCATCGACCGTCGTGCCCGGCCCAGCCTTCACTCCCCCGATGTCGACGAGATCGGCGCCCTGATCGACCGCGCGCGACACCGCGTCCATGGCCGCGGCGTCGGTGAACGTCGCGCCCCGGTCGTAGAAGGAGTCGGGGGTGCGATTCACGATCGCCATCACGAGCGCCCGATCGGTCGCCACCGGCTTGCCGCACAGCGTGGGAGACGGCACGGTGATCGGGCTGAACATGCCCTCGACTGTAGCGGCTCAGCTCCTCGGCGCGCGGCCCGCCGCGACGTCGGCGGCATAGTCGTCGTACGCGGGGACGTACCCCTCGGCGCGGCCCGCGAGAACGTAGAGCGCGCTCCCGGCGTCCGGCGCGTATCCCTGCTTGCGCAGTTCGACCTTGCGGCTCTTGAACGTGGAGGTCTGCTCCAGCTCGGCGACCACCCGCACGAACAGCGGCACCGCGTATCCCGGCAACAGGCGGTAGGCCACTTCGGCCAGCTCGGCGCCGTCGAATTCCGCGCCCGGGTGCAGCGTGATCGCCGCCATGCCCGCCTTGCCGTCGGAGCCGGGGATGTCGACGCCGAACACCACCGCCTGCGCCACGGTCTCGTGCTCGCCGAGCGCGCCCTCGACCTCTGTGGTGGCCACGTTCTCGCCCTTCCAGCGGAAGGTGTCGCCGAGTCGGTCCACGAACGCGATGTGCCACCAACCCTGATCACGCACCAGATCACCGGTGTCGAACCACACGTCGCACGGTTTGAAAGCGTCGCGGATCAGCTTGGACTCCGAGGCGTCCCTGTCGGTGTAACCGTCGAACGGCTGTCGCTTGTCCACCTTGGCCAGCAGCAGACCGACCCCGCCGGAGCCGACCCGGCGCAGCCTGCCGTCGGGGCCGCGCTTCGCCTTGCCGGTGGCGTCGTCGAACTCGACGATCGCGTAGGGCAGCGGCCCGAACCCCGCGGTACGGTCCACCCCGAACACGTTGACGAACGCGATCGGCGCCTCGCTCGCCCCGTAGAACTCCACCACCCGGCCGATCCCGAACCGCCGGGTGAACTCCTTCCACAGCTCGGGACGCAGCCCGTTGCCGACGACCAACCGCACCCGATGCTGCCGATCGGCCGGGCGCGCGGGCTGATTCAGCAGGTACCGGCACAGCTCGCCGATGTAGATGAACGCGGTGGCCTGTTCCCGGATGATCTCGTCCCAGAATCCCGAGGCGGAGAACTTGCGGCCGAGCGCGTAGGCGGACCCGCCCGCCAGCACCGACGACAGCGCGACGGTGAGCGCGTTGTTGTGATAGAGCGGCAGGCAGCAGTACAGGGTGTCGTTGCCGCGCAGGCGAATTCCGAGCCCGCCGAGCCCGGCCATGCTCTTGGTCCAGCGCAGGTGGGTCATCACGCTGGCCTTGGGCAGGCCGGTGGTGCCCGAGGTGAAGATCAGGAACGCGCGTTCGCGGGCGGTCACCTGCGCGCACACGGCGGGATCGGCGGCGTCGGCGGTGCGGGCGGCCCGCGCGAGATCGTTGCCGTACAACACGTTCGGCAACGGTTCGGCGAGCGAATCCAGCGCCTCCCGGCATTCCTCGCCGACCACGTTCAGCACGCTGCCGAGCAGCCCGAAGCTGTGCGCGAGCACTTGGTCGCGCTGGTTGTGGTTGAGCAGTCCGACGGTGGCGCCGAGCTTGACGGTGGCCAGCACCGTGAACAGCGTCTCGGGCCGGTTGGTCATCAGCACGCCGACCACGTCGCCGCGCCGCACCCCGCGCTCGGCGAGAACGTTCGCGTAGCGGTTCACCTCGGCGTTGGCCTCGCCGTAGCGGTAGGCCCTGCCCTCGAAACGCAGGAACACGCGGTCCGGATGACGGTGCGCGTTGCGCTGGAAGAACAGGCCGACCGACGCCTTGTCGCCGGGCCGCACCAGCAAGCCACGCGCGTTGCGCACTATGCCGGGCGCGTCGAGTGCCATTCCCGGCAGCGCTTTGGCCAGGTCGACGAGGCGCACCGTCGCGCGGGTGTCGGTACTCAACGCGGTTCTCCTAGCCTTGGGCCGCGCCGAGTGTCTGTTCGGGTTTCAGCGCGGCGAACGCGGCGTGCAGATCGTTGACCACGGTAATCCGCTCCATGGCGAATCGGGAGACGAACTTCCGCTCGTAGAGTTCGTCGACCCAACGGAACAGCCCGTCGTAGAAGCCGTTCGGGTCGAGCACGACCACCGGTTTGTCGTGCTGGCCGAGGTAGCCGCCGGTCCAGGTCTCGAAGAACTCCTCGAGCGTGCCGATGCCGCCGGGCAGCGTGAGGAAGGCGTCGGCGCGATCCTCCATGACCTGTTTGCGCTGGCGCATGGTGTCGGTGACCACCAGCTCGTCGGCGTCGACGTCGGCGACTTCCTTGTGCACCAGGTGTTTCGGGATCACGCCGATGGTGTTGGCGCCACCGGCCCGAGCCGCCGTGGCCACCGCGCCCATCATCGAGACGTGGCCGCCGCCGGATACCAATTGCCAGCCGCGCCGGGCGATCTCGGTGCCGACGCGGGCGGCCAGCCCCAGCGCGTCGGTGTCGGCGGTGCTCGCCGAGCAGTAGACGCAGACGGCGTACGGGGCGGTGACGTCGGCCGGATCCACCGTCACCACTGGTCCTCCGTGCCCAGGGTGTCGATGTCGGCGCGCTCGGCGGCCGCCCGCATGATGATCTCGACGACCTCCTCCACGTCGTCGGTGACGTGGATCAGGTCGAGGTCACCCGGCGAGATCTTGCCGAAGCCCTGCAACGAACCGCGCAGCCAATCCACCAGTCCCGCCCAGTATCTGGTGCCGAACAGGATGATCGGGAAACGGGTGATCTTGTGCGTCTGCACCAGGGTGAGCGCCTCGAACAGCTCGTCCAGGGTGCCGAAACCGCCAGGCAGGCAGAGGAATGCCTCGGAGTACTTCACGAACATCGTCTTGCGGACGAAGAAGTAGCGGAAGTTGATGCCGAGATCGACCCAATCGTTGAGGCTCTGCTCGAACGGCAGCTCGATGCCGAGGCCGATCGAGTAGCCGCCCGCCTCGCACGCGCCCCGGTTGGCGGCCTCCATCGCGCCGGGGCCGCCGCCGGTGATCACCGCGAACCCGGCCCTGGCCAGCGCGCCGCCGATGGCCAGGCCCGCCTGGTATTCGGGGTGGTCGACGGGCGTCCGCGCGGAACCGAAGACCGTGACCGCGCGCGGCACCTCGGCCAGCGCGCCGAAACCCTCGACGAACTCGGCCTGAATGCGCAGCACCCGCCACGGGTCGGTGTGCACCCAGTCGCTGTCCCCGCGGTGGTCCAAGAGGTTCCGGTCGGCGGTACCGGCGCCTGGTTTGCGATCGCGGCGGAACATTATCGGTCCGCGGAATTTGGCTGTCGACTTCGGCTTGCTTGCGATCTCGTGGTCGGCGGCGTCGGTGGACATGCGTTCCACGCTACCGGGCCGTAGGCGGCGCGGGCGGCGCAAGGCGGTGAACTCGCGGCACACTCGCGGTGTCGGGCCGGGATGTCACACTCCCGGCGCGGGCGTCGTCATCCGATCGAGACGCCGGGAACGACACCGGCGCAGCGATTCCGACGATCGGAGACCATCATGACCGTTCTCGTCACCGGCGGCACCGGCACCCTCGGCAACCACGTAGTCCCGCTGCTGCGGGCCGCGGGCCACGATCTGCGGGTGCTCAGCCGCTCGCCCCGCCCGGCCGTCGACGGCATCGAATACGTCACCGGCGATCTGCTGCGCGGCGAGGGCATCGAAGCGGCCGTCGCGGGTGCGGACACCATCCTGCACCTGGCGGGCGGACCCAAGGGCGACGACGTAGCAACCCGCAATCTGGTCCGCGCGGCCGCGGAGGCGCGGCACATCGTCTACATCGGCGTCATCGCCGCGGAAGAGCTGCCGCTCGGCTACTTCCGCGCCAAGGCCGACTCGGAAAGGGCCATCATCGATTCGGGTCTGCCGCACACCATCCTGCGCGCGGCGCAGTTCCACGACCTGGCGCTGAAAACCGTGCGCGCCATGGGCAAGCTGCCCGTGGCCCCCGCGCCGGGCGGCCTGCGGTGGCAGCCGGTGGATTCGCGCGAGGTGGCCGCTCGGCTGGTCGACCTGACCACCGCGGCGCCCGCCGGACGCGTCCCCGACCTGGCCGGACCGGAGGTGCTCACGCTGGGCGACATGATCCGCGACTACCTGCGGGCCGCGGGCAAGCGCCGTCCGTTGCTGCCGGTCCGCGTCCCCGGCAAGGTCGGCCGCGCCTACCGCGCGGGGGCGAACTTGAACCTGGACACCGCGGAGCACGGCAAGCGCACCTGGGCGGAGTTCCTCGACGAGCAGTTCGCCGGGTGAGGGTGGTCGATCGCCGGTGGTTCCGACGAGCCGGCTGCGCGGCCGGAGGTCAGGCTTTGCCGGTCAGATAGTCGCGCAGCATGGCGGCGACCGCGGTGATCTGGGCGGTCGGCACGTGCTCGTCGCGCTTGTGGGCGAGGTTGGGGTCGCCGGGGCCGAAGTTGACGGCGGGGATGCCGCGGGCGGCGAAGCGGGACACGTCGGTCCAGCCGTACTTGGCGCGCACCCCGCCCCCGCCGTGGCCGTTCACCGAGGCGATCAGGTCGGCGGCGGCAGGCGCGGTGAGACCGGGCAGGGCTCCCGGCGCCGAGTCGACCACGTCGATCGTGAGGTCGAGTCCGTCGAAGACCTCGCGCACGTGGGCGATGGCCTGGTCGATGGTGCGGTCGGGGGCGAAGCGGAAATTCACTTCCAGCTCCGCGGCGTCGGGGATGACATTGCCCGCCACCCCCGCGGAGAGGCGGGTCGCCGAGAGGCCCTCGCGGTAGACGCACCCATCGATGTCGACCTGCCGCGGCCGGTAGTCGGCCAACCGTTGCAGCACCGGGGCCAGCCGATGAATCGCGTTGTCGCCCATCCACGCTCGCGCCGAATGCGCGCGCACACCCTTGGTGGCGAGCCGGGCCCGCAGGGTGCCCTGGCAACCGGCCTCGATCCAGCCGCCCGAGGGTTCGCCGAGGATCGCCAGGTCGCCGTCGAGCCACTCGGGCAGGTCGCGCTCGATGTGACCGAGGCCGTTGTGCTCTTCGGCGATCTCCTCGCCGTCGTAGAAGATCAGCGTCAGGTCGTGGACCGGATCGGCGACCGTCGCGGCGAGATGCAGGAAGACCGCGTCACCCGACTTCATGTCGACGGTGCCGCACCCGTGGAGCACCTCCTGCCCGTCCTCGTCCTCGTCGAACCGGCTCGGCACGTTGTCCGCGATCGGCACCGTGTCCAGGTGTCCGGCCAGGACCACCCGCGTCGGCAGCCCCCGGTTCGTGCGGGCCAGCACCACATTCCCGCGCCGCACCACCTCGAAGCCGCTGGTCTGCTCCCGCAGCGCACGCTCGACGACGTCGGCGATCGCCTTCTCGCCGAGTGACACGCTCGGGATGTCGACGAGCGCGGCGGTGAGAGCGATGGGATCGGCAGACAGGTCGATGGTCACGCCCCTCAGCCTACGAGCGGGGCGCATCGACCGCGGACACCGCGCCGGTCCGTGGGGCGACAGCGGCGAGCCCGAGAGCTGGGAGCGGCAGCGTCGGGCCGAAAGCGGAGCACGACAGCCTCGCGCCCGACAGCAGAGCACGACAGCCTCGCGCCCTGCTTTCGGCGAACCACAGAAGCTCGGTGCGTGGTCTGTGGGACGAGCAGGCCGGAGGTGGCGCACCGCTGGCGGCGATCGGTCGGTAACCTCTAATGACGTGAGCATTCAGGGAGCAGCAGCAGTCGGTATCGCCAACGTGACCGCGGACGGAACCGTCCTGGACACCTGGTACCCGAACCCGGAGCTCGGCGAGTTCGGCGACACCGGCACCAAACGCCTGGACGAGGCGCCCGCCGAATACGCCGCGCTGCTCGGCTTCGACGAGGCGCGCGGTGTCGACGTGGTCGCGGTGCGCACCGTCATCGCCGACCTGTCCGCCGCCCCGGTCGACGCGCACGACGTCTACCTGCGCCTGCACCTGCTCTCGCACCGGCTGGTGAAGCCGCACGAGGTGAGCCTGGACGGCCAGTTCGGCCTGCTCAGCAATGTCGTGTGGACCAACCACGGCCCGGCCGCCGTCGAGGGCTTCGAGGCCACCCGCGCCAAGCTGCGCGCCCGCGGTCCGGTCACCGTGTACAGCATCGACAAGTTCCCGCGCATGGTCGACTACGTGGTGCCCTCCGGCGTGCGCATCGGCGACGCCGACCGGGTCCGCCTCGGCGCACACCTGGCCTCCGGCACCACCGTGATGCACGAGGGCTTCGTCAACTTCAACGCCGGCACCCTCGGCGCCTCCATGGTCGAGGGCCGGATCTCCGCCGGCGTCGTGGTCGGCGACGGTTCCGACATCGGCGGCGGCGCCTCCACCATGGGCACCCTCTCGGGCGGCGGCACCACCATCATCTCGATCGGCCAGCGCTCCCTGCTCGGCGCCAACGCGGGCCTCGGCATCCCGCTCGGCGACGACTGCGTGCTCGAGGCCGGTCTGTACCTCACCGCGGGCACCAAGGTCGCCACCCCGGACGGCACCGTCGTGAAGGCCGCCCAGCTGAGCGGTCAGAACAACCTGCTGTTCCGCCGCAACTCCCAGACCGGCGCCGTCGAGGTCGTCCCGCGCAAGGGCACCGGCATCGAACTCAACGCGGACCTGCACGCGAACGATTGAGGGAGCTAACGCTCAGGCGGTTGCCGCGGCCTCGGGCACGATGCCGAAGGCGATGATCCGTTCCGGGTGTATGCGGATCATCTCCCTCGAGACGCCCGCGATGTAGGGGTCGACATCCGTCAGCGCCTCGGCGGTGCCGCGGATTTCCAGGCAGCGCACCCGCCACGGCTGCACCGAGGCGATGTCGTCGACGACGAACGCCACGCGATCGTTCGTGGCCAGGTTGCGGAATTTGTGGGAGGCGCCCATGTTCCAGCCCGCGATGTCGATGGTGCCGAGTTCGGCGTTGTAGCGGAAGCCGACCGGATTGTTCTGCGGCGACCCGTCCTGGCGCACCGTGGCGAGGCGGCCGAGGCGCTGGGTGCGCAGATAGTCGATCTGGTCCTTGGTCAACGTTGCGGTCATGCTGCGACGGTAGAACCTCGAGTCAGCTCGAGGTCAACCCCCGGCGGGCCCGAGGCGTCAGCCGAGCTGCTTCTTCTGCACCTTGCCCATCGCGTTGCGTGGCAGCGCCGCGACCACGCGGACCTCCCGCGGCCGCTTGTGCACCGAGAGCTGTTCGGCGACATGGTCGATCAGCTCCTTCTCGATCGCGACGCCCGCCTCGCCGCGCAGCACGACGAAAGCGACCACGCGCTGTCCGAGGTCGTCGTCGGGCAGGCCCACGACCGCCGCCTCGGCGACCTCGGGATGCCCGAGCAGCGCCGTTTCGATCTCCCCCGCACCGATCCGGTAGCCGCCGGACTTGATCAGGTCGACCGATTCCCGGCCGACGATGCGGTGGAAGCCCTCGGCGTCGATGGCCGCGACGTCACCCGTCTTGAACCACCCGTCCTCGGTCCAGCTCTGCGCGGTGGCGTCTGGCCGGTTCAGGTAGCCGTCGAACAGCATCGGCCCGCGCACCTGCAAGCCGCCGATGCTCTCACCGTCGTTCGGCACCGGCGCTCCGGTCTCGTCCCGCAGCCTGGTCTCCACGCCACGCACCGGCGTGCCGACCCAGCCGGGGCGCCGTTCGCCGTCCGCGCGCGTGGACAGCGTGATCATGGTTTCGCTCATGCCGTATCGCTCGATCGGGGCGTGGCCGGTGAGCTCGCGCAGCCGCTCGAACACCGGCACCGGCAGCGGCGCGCTCCCGGACACCAGCAGCCGCGCACCCGCCAGTCTCCGTGCCGCGTCGGGGTCGTCGACGACGCGCGACCAGACGGTCGGCACGCCGAAGTACAGCGTGCCGTTCGCCTCGGCGTACGCCTGCGGTGTCGGCTTCCCGGTGTGGATCAGCCTGCTGCCCACCCGCAGCGGGCCGAGCACGCCGAGGATCAGCCCGTGCACGTGGAACAGCGGAAGCCCGTGCACCAGAACGTCGTTCGCGGTCCAGTCCCACGCCTCGGCGAGCGCGTCCAGCCCGGCGGCGATCGCGCCGCGAGTGAGCACGACACCCTTCGGCGGACCCGTGGTTCCGGAGGTGTAGAGCACGAAAGCCGGTGTGGCCGAGTCGGGTTCGGGATAGCTGTGCCACGACCTGGCGTGCAGCCGGACCGGGACCACCGGCAGTTCGGTGCCCTCCGGCGCGTCACCGAGCCACGCCTGCGCGCCGGAATCGGCCAGGATGTGCGCGAGTTCGGCGGCACCGGAATCCGGGGGCACCGGCACCACCGTGACGCCCGCGATGAGGCAGCCGACCACGGCGAGGACGGTTCGCGCCGTCGGCCTGGCCAGCACCGCCACCCGATCGGCGCGTGCGATGCGCTCGGCCACCGAGGTCGCCGCGCCGAGCAGGTCGCTGCGCGAGAGCGTCACGCCGTCGATGGTGACCGCGTCCGGAATGTCCGCGCCCGCAGCGACCGCGGCCGGATTCAGGGAACGAAGCAGCAGGTGTGGACCGAACGACATTCGCCCAACCTACTGCGTGCGCGACGGCCGCCGACAGCGCGTTCCGCGCGTCACAGCTCGGCGACGACACGGTGTGACCGTTGACACACCGACGACACAGTGAGAAGGTCATACCGTATCTTTCTCACCGAGGAGAACCGGGGTCGACGATGACCAGCCCCCTTCGCGCATCCGCGCCCAAGGCATCCGACGACGCTTTCGACATCCGCGGCCACCTCGACGGATCCGCCGCCTTCTTCGGCGCCGCCGCGAACGTCATCATGCAGCTCAGCGCCCGCCCGGTCGGCTACGGCGTGCTGGAGAGCACGGTCGACAGCGGCAAGATCATGCTGCACCCGGTGAAGCGGACCCGCACCACGCTGACCTATCTGGCCGTGGCCCTGCTCGGCACCGACGACGAACGCGCGGCCTACCGCGCCGCGATCGATCGCTCGCACCGCGCCGTCCGATCCGGCCCGGCCAGCCCGGTGAAGTACAACGCCTTCGACCCGAAACTCCAACTGTGGGTGGCGGCCTGCCTGTACTGGGGCGGGCGCGATCTGCACGAGCGCATGCACGGCCCGATGGACGAGGCCACCGCGGACGCGTTCTACCGCAACGCCGAACGGCTCGGCACCACGCTGCAGATGCGGCCCGGCCAGTGGCCCGCCGACCGGGCCGCGTTCGACCGGTACTGGCGCGAGAACCTGGCGCTGACCGTCATCGATCCGCCGGTCCGCGACTATTTCTGGGACCTGGTGAACCTGCGCATGTTCCCGCGTCCCGTCCAGCTCGCCTTCAGCGGCTTCCACCGCTGGATGACCGCCGGACTGCTGCCCGAGCGACTGCGCGATCAGATGGGCATGACCTGGACCGAACGCGACGACCGCCGCCTGGCCGCGCTGCTCACCGCCGTCGGCGCGGTGGAGAACCGGATGCCCAAGGCCGTCAAGGCTTTCCCGGTGAACGCCTTCCTCTGGGATCTGCGCCTTCGCCGCAGCCTCGGACTCCCGCTCGCCTAGCTCGCCCTATATCAGTTAACTCACAGCATCCGCAATCCGCCACGCCGACACCTAGCGCCCGCGTACGCTTTTTCTTCTGGATGACAGCCAAAAATCGGAGGTAGAAACCCCGGGAGGCCATCGTGATCCGTCGAAAGATCGTCGCGTCGCTGACCGCAGGAGCGCTCTACGCCCTGGGATTCACCGCATTGTGCGCACCACCCGCAAACGCCGAGCCCAGCGCGGAGGAGACGCCGTCGCGCACCTCGATCGCCATGCGGTCGAGCGTCGGCGCATCGTGGGGAACCGCGAACCAGTACGAGTCGCGCGGCGCCCTCTCCCTGTCCAAGCTCTTCCTCGTCGATTACGCCCTGCGCCACGGCGACGGCTCGGCGACCGACCGGGAACTGGGCGAGCGCATGATCCGCTTCTCCGACGACGGCGCGGCCAGCGCCATGGAAGGCAAATACCCGCAGGCCATCGACGCCATCGCCACCGAGTACGGGCTCGCCGCCACTCGGTCCGGAACGGGCGACTGGAGCACCGCGATCACCAGCAGCGCCGACGTCGCCGACTTCCTGCACGCCAAGCAACTTCAGGATCCGAGTTCGCCGATCTTCCAATGGATGGCCGCGGCGAGTAACACGGCCGCCGACGGCACCGTGCAGGACTGGGGAACCGCCCGCCTGCCCGGGGTTCTCGGCACCAAATGGGGATGGTCGGATCTCGGTGCACCCGAGGTGGGCTCGGCCTCCTACGGAACCGGGTTCACCGTGGCGGCATTCACCTGGGGCACGGCCGACGACCAGACCGGCGACGTGCTCGGCGCGCTGCCCACTGTGGTGATCGACGTGCTCGGGGTGTCCGCCTGGTTGAACCCCCGCTGAGCGCCCGCCCGCCCGGGCGGCCGGCGGTCAGCGCACCCGGAACGAGACCACCACATGGTCGCGGGCGAACTCGCGCAGGGCGGCGTCGTCGCCGAACGGGATCACCGTCTGCGGGGTCAGCGCCAGCGACAGCGCGGTGCGCGCGATCATTTCGGCCAGCGGCGCCGGGTCGTACGCGGGCAGTTTGCCCTCGCCCTGAAGCCGGGTGATGAACTCGGCCACGTAATCGCGCCCGAGCTCGATGATCGGCGCGCCCTTCACCGTGAGGAACGGCAGCACCAATTCGGGTTCGGTGGCCAGCAACCGGTGCACCAGCTGGTTGCCGCGCAGGCCGTTCACGAACGCGACGAACAGCGCGACGATCTGCTCTTCGGCGCCCGCGTCCCGATCGACTTGGCGTTGCAGCACGCCGTCCACCTCATCGATGAAATCGCGCGTCTGGCGCAGCGCGACCGCCTCGATCAGATCCGATTTGCTGGCGAAGCGCCGGTACAGGGTGGCCAGTGACAGGCCGCAGCGCCGGGCCACCTCGACCATGCTGGTGCGCTTGATGCCGAAATCCAGGAACGCCACCAGCGCGGCGTCCAGCACGCGCGCCTGGTTGCGGTCCTCCGGACCGGAGTTGCGCACGAGCGGCAGCAATTTGGTCAGGCTCGCCATGTCTCCCACCCTCTCGTCGGCGAAACGATGACACCGTCAGCATCGCATACCTTCACCCGGGACGGCCGGTGACCTTTGACAGCACCCGCCCTCAGATGACAAGGTGACTACAGAACCTTCTCATCGCTTCACCTCCGGTGAACGGAAAGACGAGGACGACGATGACCGCGCCCCTTCGTGCAACGACGCCCGAGCCGGTGCCCGGCAGCCGCTACGGCACCGCCGAGGACTTCGACATCGAGGAGTTCTGGAGCGGTGTCGCCGCCATTCTCGGCGGCACCGCGAACGTGATCATGCAGCTGAGCCTGATGCCGGTCGCCTACGGCGTGCTGGAGAGCACGGTCGAATCCGGCAAGGTCACCGTGCACCCGTGGAAGCGGCTGCGCACCACGCTCACCTATCTCGCGGTCGCTCTGATGGGCACCGAGGAGGAGCGGGCCGCCTATCGCGATGCGGTGAACACCTCGCATCGCACCATTCGGTCGGGCGCCGAAAGCCCCGTGAAGTACAACGCCTTCGACCCGAACCTCCAGCTCTGGGTGGCCGCCTGCCTGTACTGGGGCATCGTCGATCTGGAGGAGCGCCTGCACGGCCCGCTCGACGAGGCCAGTGCGGACGCGTTCTACCAGTACGCCGCCCGGCTCGGCACGACGCTGCAAATGCGCGGTGAACTGTGGCCCGCCGACCGCGCCGCCTTCGCCGAGTACTGGGACACCAACCTGGCCCGTAAGACCATCGACGCCCGCACCCGCGCCTACTTCGACGGCCTCATCGACCTGCGGATGGTCGCGCCGCCGCTGCGCCTGTTCGCGCCGGTGCAGCGCTTCATCGTCACCGGCCTGCTGCCGCCGTACCTGCGGGACGAGATGGGCATGCGCTGGACGCCCCGCCAGGACCGCGCGCTGCGCCTGCTGCTGCGCGCGGTCGGCGCGGTGCAGCGCAGGCTTCCCCAGCGGCTGCGGCTCTTTCCGATGAACTTCTACCTGTGGGATCTGCGCAGGCGGCGCAGGCTCGGCAAGCCGCTGGTCTGATCGCGATCGCCGGCCAGCGCGCGCAGGAAGAACGCCAGGTTCGCGGGTCGCTCGGCCAGCCTGCGGGTGAGGTAGCCGTACCAATCGTCGCCGTAGGGAACGTAGACCCGCATCGGGTGACCCGCCTGCGCCAGCCGCAGCTGCTCGGCGTCGCGCACGCCGTACAGCATCTGGTGCTCGAATTCCCCTGCGCCGCGTCCTGATTCGGTGGCCATCCGCTCGGCGGCCAGCACGAGCGCCGGGTCGTGGGTGGCCACCATCGGGTACCCATGGCCGCGCATCAGGATTTCCAGACAGCGCAAGTAGGAATCGGTCACCTCGACCGCCCGCTGGTAGGCCACCGCTGCGGGCTCGCGATAGGCGCCCTTGCACAGGCGGATTCGAGAACCGGAACCGGCGAACTCGGCGCAGTCGTCACGGGTGCGGTGCAGGTACGACTGGAGAACCGCACCCAGCCAAGGGAATTCCGGGCGCAACTCGCGCACGGCGGCCAGGGTCGCGTCGGTGGTGGTG
Organism: Nocardia sp. bgisy118; assembly: GCF_057708605.1. NCBI lineage: Bacteria > Bacillati > Actinomycetota > Actinomycetes > Mycobacteriales > Nocardiaceae > Nocardia > Nocardia sp. bgisy118. The sequence goes on from NZ_JBYISM010000006.1 coordinate 285,248, forward strand.
TGGTCCTCCGCGTCCACCGTCACCCACACGCCCGCCTCGGCGGCCTTGGTGCACACGGTGCGCAGGTTGTCCGTGGCGATGGCCGGACCGTCTCCCGGCAGGGCCTGACCGAGGGCGGACAGCTTGACCGAGACCTCCACCCGCGCCGCCGCCCCGCCCGGCCGCGGTGACCGGTCGGCGGCGGCGAGCTCGTTGATCAGCGAAAGGTATTCCGCCACCGTGGCGTCGGCGCGGGCCCGGTCGGTGGTGTTCTCGCCGAGAAAGTCGGCGCTGACCAACCTGCCGCTGTCGAGCAGCTCGTCCACCACCGGCGCCAGTTCCGCCCGCGACTCGCCCGGCACGAACCGGCGCACGATCTCCGCGGCGACCGGCGTCCCGGTGAGCGCACGCTTCATCCGCGGCGAGGCGGCGGCCGCGAGAATCACCAAACGCAGCGGGTTCATCGGTCCTCGAGAATGTCACGCATCACGCCTCCTTCTTCCGGCCGGCGCGGCGGCGCCGCCGGTCTCACGAGTCCATGTGCGGGTACCGGTGCTGTACCGGCGGCACGAATGTCTCCTTGATGGTGCGCGGCGCCGTCCAGCGCAGCAGATTCAACGGCGAGCCCGCCTTGTCGTCGGTACCCGAGGCGCGCGCACCGCCGAACGGCTGCTGACCGACGACGGCGCCGGTGGGTTTGTCGTTGATGTAGAAGTTGCCCGCCGCGAAACGCAGAGCGGCGGAGGCCTGTTCGGCGGCCTTGCGATCGTCGGCGAAGATCGCGCCGGTCAGCGCGTACGGCGCGGCCGCTTCCACTTCGGCCAGAATCGCGGCGTACGAACCGGGTTCGGCGTCGTCGTAGACGTGCACCGAGAGGATCGGGCCGAAGTACTCGGTGGTGAAGGACTCGTCGCGCGGATCGTCGGAGAGCAGTACCGTCGGGCGTACGAACCAGCCTTCGCTGTCGTCGTAGGCGCCGCCGACCGGAATGGTGACGCCCGCGTCCCTCGCTCGTTCGATGGCCGCCACGTTCTTGTCGTAGGCGCGCCGATCGATCAGCGCCCCACCGAAATTCGACAGATCGGCCACGTCGCCGTAGCTGAGCTCGGCGGTCGCGGCGAGGAAATCGTCGCCGATGGCGCGCCAGACCGACCGCGCGATGTAGGCCCGCGAAGCGGCCGAGCACTTCTGACCCTGGTACTCGTAAGCGCCACGGATCAGCGCGGTGCGCAAGGCATCCGGATCGGCCGACGTGTGGGCGACGATGAAATCCTTGCCGCCCGTCTCCCCGACCAGCCGCGGATAGCCATGGTAGCGGCCGATATTCGCGCCGACCTGCTGCCACAGCGACTGGAAGGTGCGGGTGGAGCCGGTGAAGTGGATGCCTGCCAGGCGCGGGTCGGCGAGCGCCACCTCCGAGAGTTGGATACCGTCGCCGGTGACCATGTTGATCACGCCGGGCGGCAGGCCCGCCGCCTCGAGCAGCCGCATCGTGTGGAACGCCGCGAGCGTCTGCGTCGGCGACGGCTTCCACACCACCGTGTTGCCCATCAGCGCGGGCGCGGTCGGCAGGTTGCCCGCGATGGCGGTGAAGTTGAACGGCGTGATCGCGTAGACGAACCCCTCCAGCGGCCGGTAGTCCATCCGGTTCCACACGCCGGGGCTCGACTGCGGCTGCTGAGCCTGGATGTCGCGCGCGAACGCCACGTTGAACCGCCAGAAATCGACCAACTCGCAGGGCGCGTCGATCTCGGCCTGCGCCACCGACTTGGACTGGCCGAGCATCGTCGCGGCGGCCACCTTCTCCCGCCACGGTCCGGCCAGCAGGTCGGCCGCGCGCAGGAAGACCGCGGCGCGGTCGTCGAAAGGCATGGTGCGCCATCCCGGCGCGGCCGCGATGGCCGCCTCGATGGCGCCGTGCGCTTCGGAATGAGTGGTATCGGTGTAGGTCCCCAGCACGTGCCGACGGCGGTGCGGTGCGACGATCTCGTGCCGCTCGCCGATCCCGGGCCGATGCTTGCCGCCGATCACCAGCGGCACGTCGACGGATTCGGCGGAGATCTGGGCCAGCTCGGCCAGCAGCAGCTCGCGCTCGCGACTCCCCGGCGCATACGTATGCACCGGCTCGTTGCTCGGCGTAGGGACAACCGTGACAGCGTCCATAACTCAGGCTAGCCCCAAAACCACGCCTGGACGGAGCCCTCGCGCCGCCGCGTGTCGGCCACGGATCAGAACGGAGCCTCGGCCCACCATCGGTCGCGGACCTCGTCGAACGTGTGCCCCGGCCAGGCGACCTCGACCAGGATCGACGAGGTGGACGGGCTCACCCAGCCGTGCGTCGCCAGCGTGAACGGCGCGGCCGGATCGGTCGGCCGGAACACCTGGAGCCCACCCGGCCTGCTGAATTCGCGTTCGCCGGTCACCGTGGCGTGCGCGCCGAGGTAAGCCTGCACCTCGCGGAACCCTTCGTACTCGGTGTACCACGCGGTGACGCCGTCCGGGTCGGTGCAGACGATCTGGCGCAGCGGCAGCGGGTCACCGGGCGCGGTCACCACCGTCGCGGCGCCGTGACAGCGCGCGCCCCGCCAGCCCGTTCCGTCCGGGCTCGCCGGGATGAGCTGGGGAAAGGCGATCGCGATGGAATGCTGCGCGCCCCACGGCAGCGGCTGCGGCCGGTTCGGGCGGATGAACTTCCAGTAGACGCCGACTGCGGCCACCCCGCCCACGCCGAGCACCAGCGCGAACACCAGAAGCAGCACGGAGAACGTCCGCCACCCCGAGGAGACCCGCCGTCCTGCGACCCGCGCGGGCGGCGCGGCGAACGCGGCAGGACCGCCTCCCCAGCCGTGTGCGGCCGCCGAACGGGGATCGGTCGCACCGGCCGCCCTGGGCCCGGAATCGACCACCGTGTCCGTCCAGAGCGGAATCCGCGGTGGAGTGAGCGGCGCCGAGTTGCCCGGATCGTCAGACGCTCCCGCCTGATCCGCGGAACTCGGCGGGATCGCGCGACCGGCCAGGGCCCGCGTCACCGCATCGGCGAAGGCGCCGCAACTGGCGAAGCGCCGGGCCGGGTCCTTGTCCATCGCGCGGACGATCGCCTCGTCCACCGCGGACGGCAGCCCCGGGACGAACGCACCGGCACGCGGCGCGGGCTGGGTGAGGTGCGCGGCGACGATCGCGCCCGGATTCGTCCCGGTGAACGGCGGTTGTCCGGTCAACAGGGCGAACAGGGTGCAGCCGAGCGCGTACTGGTCCGCGCGATGGTCGACCGGCCCGCCCGAAAGCTGTTCCGGCGCCGCGTAAGCCAGGGTGGCGTGCAGTTCGCCGGTCCTGGTCAGCTGGTGGGTGTCCTCACGCATGCGCGCGATGCCGAAGTCGCTGAGCAGCACCCGGTCGCCGCCGCCGTGCGCGGCGCTCAGCAGGATGTTGGCCGGTTTCACGTCGCGGTGCAGCACGCCGCGGTCGTGCGCGTAGTCCAGCGCGGCCGCGGTCTGGGCGACGATCCCGGCGGCGCGCGCCGGGTCCAGCGGTCCGCCGCGGAACGCGGCCGCGTCGCCGCCGTCGACGTACTGCATGGAAATCCACAGCACACCCTCGTCGGCGCCGCGATCCAGCACCGACACGATGTTCGGATGATCAAGCCGCGCAACCACATCGGCCTCGCGTTCGAATCGCCGCCGCGCCTCCTCGTCGGCGTAGAGGTCGCGATCGAGCAGCTTGAGCGCGATCAGGCGCGGCAGCCGCGGATGACCGGCCAGATAGACCGTGCCCATTCCGCCGCGGCCGAGCACCCGCTCGATCCGATATCCGGCGAACACCTCGCCGACGGCGAGCCCCACCCCCTGCATCGCAGCAACCTTTCACCGAGCCGATCGAGCGTCACGAGTGTACGAAGCGCGGTCCGCCCGGGCGAACCGGTCACCTGTCGGCGCAGCTCGTGACCGGCCCGTCGCGCCGCCGGACGACGGCGGCACTTCCGTCATGGCCGACGCGCAATGTCGCCGAAATCCGCGAAATCAGTTCGCGCGCAAGCGCTCCACCGCGGCGGCGATGCGTTCGTCGGACGCGGTCAGCGCGATCCGCACGTGCTCGCCCGAGGTCGGCCCGTAGAAGTCGCCGGGCGCGGCGAGGATGCCACGGTCGGCGAGCCAGTCCAGCGTGGTCCGGCAGTTCTCGCCGCGAGTGGACCACAGGTACAGCCCGGCCTCCGAGTGATCGATACGGAAACCAGCGCCCTGCAGCGCATTTCGCAGCTGCTCGCGCCGGGCGCGGTAGCGTTCACGCTGCTTGGCCTCGTGCGCGTCGTCGCCGAGCGCGGCCGTCATCGCGGCCTGGATCGGGTAGGGCACCATCATGCCCGAGTGTTTGCGCACCTCGAGCAGCTCGGCGACCAGTTCCGGATCGCCCGCCACGAAACCGGCGCGGTAGCTGGCCAGGTTCGACGTCTTCGAGAGCGAATGCACCGCGAGCAGACCGGTGTGGTCACCGTCGCACACTTCGGGATCCAGGATCGAGAAGGGGCGGCTGTCCCAGGAGAGACCCAGGTAGCACTCGTCGGACGCGACGATCGCGCCGCGCTCCCGCGCGAACGCGACGACCTTGCGCAGGTGCTCGACGCCGAGCACGCGGCCGGTCGGGTTGGACGGCGAATTGAGGTAGATCAGCGCGGGCGACTGGGGGCCGAGCCGGGTGAGCCCGTCGGCCCGCAGCACCTGCGTGCCCGCGAGCAGCGCGCCGACCTCGTAGGTCGGATAGGCGATCTCGGGAATGACCACCAGATCACCGGAACCGAGACCCAGCAGCCTCGGCAGGCCCGCGATCAGCTCCTTGGTGCCGATCACGGGCAGCACCGCCGCCGGGTCCAGACCCGTGATCCCGTACCGGCGCTTCAGCGCGTCGACCGCGGCCGCGCGCAGTTCGGGGGTGCCGTGCGTGGTCGGGTAGCCGGGAACCTCCGCGACCGCGTTGAGCGCCGCCCTGATGATCGGGGCGACGGGGTCCACCGGAGTGCCGACCGACAGATCGACGATCCCGTCGGGATGCGCCGCGGCTCTCGCCTTGACCGCCGCGATGGTGTCCCAGGGAAAATCGGGTAGCAGAGCGCTGACCCGGCCGCGCGAACTCACTCGGGTCTCACTCGCCCATCGGGGGAAGTTCTTTGATGAACGGCGGGTCGTAGTCGACCTTGCCGACCTTGGTCGCGCCGCCCGGCGAACCCAGCTCGTCGAAGAAATCGACGTTGGCGTTCACGTATCCGCCCCACTGGTCCGGCGTGTCGTCTTCGTAGAAGATCGCCTCCACCGGGCACACCGGCTCACATGCACCACAGTCCACGCACTCGTCGGGATGGATGTACAGCATGCGACCACCCTCGTAGATGCAGTCCACGGGGCATTCCTCGATGCATGCCTTGTCCTTCACGTCAACGCACGGTTCAGCGATGATGTACGGCACTGCCGCTCTCCTAGTCTGTCCTCACCTGCGGGGATGGTCCGCCCACGCGAAACCCTATCCCGACCACCCCACGTTACTACTGGTCAGCCTGCCCTAACTTCGCCGGCTCCGCCCCCGCTCGCGGCGGGTATGCCGAGGCTCTCGTCCACGTCGAGGCCCAAAGCACGATCGTAGTGGACGGAGCGGGGCGAAGTCGGCCGACAGCCCGCGCGCGATCACCGGCCGTCGCCGCGCGCGGGCGGGAACGTCGCGCCCGCGCGCCACGGGACTAGTGCACCGACAGCGACAACGGCTCCGGCTTGCGGTCCACCCGGCCGTACGTGGTCGTGCGTTCCCTGGCGGGACGACCGATGCCGTCGGCGATCTCGACGAGCTCGGCGACCGTCTTCGCCGAGCCGTGCTGCGAGCCGGCCATGCGGGAGATGGTCTCTTCCATCAGCGTGCCGCCGAGGTCGTTCGCGCCGCCGTTGAGCATCATCCTGGTGCCCGCCGTGCCGAGCTTGACCCAGCTGGTCTGGATGTTGTCGATGCGACCGTGCAGCATGATCCTGGCCAGCGCGTGCGCCGCGCGGTTGTCGCGGATCGTCGGGCCGGGCCTGGCCGCGCCCGCCAGATACAGCGGGGCGCTCTGGTGCACGAAGGGCAGCAGCACGAATTCGGTGAAACCGCCTGTCTCGTCCTGGATTCCGCGAATCACGCGCAGGTGTCCGACCCAGTGCTTCGGACTGTCCACGTGCCCGTACATCATCGTCGAGCTGGAACGCAGGCCGATCCGATGCGCGGTGGTGATCACCTCGATCCACGCCGACGTGGGCAGCTTGCCCTTGGTGAGCACCCAGCGCACCTCGTCGTCCAGGATCTCCGCGGCGGTGCCCGGAATGGTGTCGAGCCCGGCCTCCTTCAGCGCCACCAGCCAGTCGCGAATGCTCTGCCCGCCGCGCGAGGCGCCGTTGACGATCTCCATCGGGCTGAAGGCGTGCACGTGCATGGACGGCACCCGCTGCTTCACCGCGCGCACCAGGTCGGCGTAGCCGGTGACCGGCAGATCCGGGTCGATGCCGCCCTGCATGCAGACCTCGGTGGCGCCGTCGACATGCGCCTCCCACGCCCGGTCCGCGACCTCGTCGGTGCTCAGCGTGAACGCGTCGGCGTCGCCCTTGCGCTGGGCGAACGCGCAGAAGCGGCAGCCGGTGTAGCAGATGTTGGTGAAGTTGATGTTCCGGTTCACCACGTAGGTGACGTCGTCGCCGACGGTGTCGCGGCGCAACTGGTCGGCCAACGCCGCGACGGCCTCGAGATCGGTGCCCTCGGCGGTGGCCAGCGCCAGGTACTCGGCGTCGGACAGCGCGGCGGGATCGCGTTCGGCGGCGCGCAGCGCGGCCAGCACGTCGGCGTCGAGCCGCTCGGGGGCCGAGCTGGCCAGGTCGCGCGCCTGTTCGCGGATGGTGTCCCAATCGCCGAACGCGCCGACCACGTCCTGGCCCAGCGCGGAGTCGCTGCGGCTCTCGGTGTTGCGGCCCTCGGTGTCGATGGACGTGTTGAGGTCGATCCGGCCCGCGGAATCCCACGATTCGTCCGGTTCCTGCCACGGCAGGCCGGCCGGGATCGCGTCCGGATTCGCCAGACCGGTCGCGGGATCGGTCAGCGCGGCCACGTGCGCGCCTATACGCGGATCCACCCACGGATTGCCCGCGCGCACGTATTTCGGGTGCGCCGAGGTCCTTTCGACGAGCTGGTAGCCCGCCGCCTCGGTGATCTCGCGCAGCGTGTCCAGATTCGGCCACGGCCGTTCGGGATTCACGTGATCCGGGGTCACCGGCGAGACGCCGCCCCAGTCATCGATGCCCGCGTCGATCAACGCCAGGCATTCCTCCAGCGACACCAGGTTCGGCGGGGCCTGCACCGGCACGTCCGGGCCGAGCAGCAGGCGGGTCACCGCGATGGTCGCGCGGAACTCGGCCAGGTCGGCGTCGGGCGCGTCCCGCATGGCGGTGTCGTCCTTGGCGCGGAAGTTCTGGATGATGACTTCCTGGATGTGCCCGAACGCCTTGTGCTGCTTGCGAATCGCCATGATGGACTCGGCACGCTCGGTGAGCGTCTCGCCGATGCCGACCAGGATGCCGGTGGTGTACGGCACCGAGAGCCGCCCGGCGTCGGTGATGGCGCGCAGCCGCACCGCGGGGTCCTTGTCGGGACTGCCGTAGTGGCACTGGCCCTTCTCGGTGAACAGCCGCGTCGAGGTGGTCTCCAGCATCATCCCCATGGACTGGGCGACCGGCTTGAGGCGCGCGATCTCCTCCCAGCTCATCACGCCGGGATTCAGGTGCGGCAGCAGGCCGGTCTCCTCCAGCACCATGATCGAGACGGCGCGCAGGTAGTCCAGCGTGGAGTCGTAACCGCGCTCGTCGAGCCACTGCGCGGCCTCCGGCCAACGCGCCTCGGGCCGGTCGCCGAGGGTGAACAGCGCCTCCTTGCAGCCGAGCGCGGCGCCGCGGCGAGCGATGTCGAGCACCTCGTCGGGCTCCAGGAACATGCCCTTGCCCTCGGCACGCAGCTTGCCCGGCACCGTGACGAACGTGCAGTAGTGACACTTGTCCCTGCACAACCGGGTCAGCGGAATGAACACATTGCGCGAATAGCTGATCGTCTTCGGCCTGCCCGCGGATTCCAGACCGGCGTCGCGCACCCGCGCCGCGCTGCGACACAGCTCGACCAGATCCTCACCGCGCGCATGCAGCAGCACCGCGGCCTCGTCCACGTTCAGCGTCACACCGTCTCGGGCCCGGCGGAGCGCGCGGCGCATGGCCGACGGGCTGGGCGGGGCGGGCGGGACGCTCGGGGTCGCTAGCTCGGTCACGCCCTCGATCATGCGCTACCCATCCTGGACTGTCTCCCTCCAGTGCTTGTGTGTGAGCGTAAACAGCTCACGGGCACGGCGAGCCGCGCGGGACCCGTCGTGAGCGTTCACAACCTCACCATGCGCCACGGTTATTCCGCCGGCGCGGGGCGGGTGGCGAATGTTCGTGCAACCATGACAAGCATGTCGCAGCCGCGCACGATCATGGCCGACCCGGCCTGGCGCCCGAGCCCCAAGGCGAAACTGCTGTGGACCGTGCAGGCGGTGTTGTCGTGGGCGCTGCCGTTGCTCGCGCTGCTCGTGTGGGCCGCGGTGGACTCACAACGGCGCGGCTGGCAGTTGATCGCGCTGGTGATCGGGCTGTTCTGCGCGATGTTCAGCATCGCCGTCGTCCCGTGGTGGCGCTACGCGGTGCACCGCTGGGAGGTCACCGACGAGGCCGTGTACACCAGGGTCGGCTGGCTGGCCCAGGAGAGCCGGGTCGCGCCGATCTCGCGGGTGCAGACGGTCGACACCGAACGCGGTCCGCTGGAGCGGCTGCTCGGCCTGGCCACGGTCACGGTCACCACCGCCTCGTCGGCGGGCGCGGTGCAGATCTCGGCGCTCGACCTGCCGGTCGCCGAAGAGACCGTGACGCGGCTGACCGAGATCGCCGCCCGGCATCGCGGAGACGCGACATGACCGAGCCGCTACCCGGCGATATCGGACCGCCGTGGGCGCGCCTTGACCAGCGAATGCTGTTGGTGCACCCCGTCACCGAGGTGGTCAAGTTCATCCCGGTGCTGATCGGTTCCGTCATCCTCGGCACCAGCAGCGGCAATCCCGCGTGGAGCGTCATCCCGCTGGTGCTGGTCGTCGGATTCGCGATCACCCGCTGGTTCACCACGACCTACCGGGTCGGACCGACCCACGTCGAACTGCGCACCGGATTGGTCCAGCGCAGAAAGCTTTCGGTGCCGCGCAGCCGGATCAGATCCGTGGACATCGAATCCGACCTGTTGCACCGGGCGTTGGGGCTGGCCGTGGTGGTCATCGGCACCGGTCAGCAGGCCGACACCGGGGAGAAGTTCAAGCTCGACTCGCTCGACGCGCGGGTGGTGCCCGCGTTGCGCGCCGAGCTGCTCGCGCACACGGCCCGTCCGGCCGCCGGGCCGGAGATCCCGGCCGCGGGCGTCGCCGACGACGAAGCGGCTCGAGCACAACCGACGGCGCGCGAGATCGGGCACTGGCAGCCGCAGTGGGTGCGATACGCGCCGCTGTCGCTGACCGGATTCGCCGTCATCGCGCCGGTGGTCGGCGTGGCGTTCCAGTACGGGCTGGGCCAGTGGCTGTTCGAATCCGAGGCCGCGCAGGACATCGGGGATCGCGCGGTCGTCGCCATCGTCCTCGTCGTGCTCGGCCTGATCGCCGCCATCGTGCTCGTGGTCAGCCTCGCGGCCTGCACGCGGTACCTGACCACGTATTTCGGCCTCCGCGTCCTGAACGACGGCCGCACCCTGCACCTGCGCCACGGCCTGTTCACCACCAGACAGATCACCCTCGACCTGGCCCGTTTCCGCGGCGCTACCGTCAACGAGCCACTGCTGCTTCGCCTTTCGGGCGCCGCCGAACTCGAGGCCATCATGGTCGGCGAGAACCCGCGCCAGAAGATCCTGCCGCAGGCCCCGCGCACCGCGATCGAAAGCACGCTCGCGGAACTGCTGAGTCCGCCACCGACGCACCCCTCCGCGTCGAGCCCTAGTGCCGCAACCGAATTCGCACCCGTGGCGCAGATGACCGTCCGGCTCACCAGGCACGGGCCCGCCGCGCGCCGACGCCGGTACACCCGGGCCCTGACTCCCGTCGCCCTCCTCGCCTTCGTGGTGCTCGCCTTCTCCCTCGACGGCCCCATTCCGCCTTGGTGGTGGCTGTTGCCCGGCATCACCGCGGTCGTCGCGATCGCCCTGGCCGAAGACCGCTACCGTGGCCTCGGCCACGCCGTCCTCCCCCGCACCGCGACCAGCCCCGCCTGGCTCATCACCCGCGCAGGCTCCCTCGACCGCGACCGCGACTGCCTCGAAGCTCCCGGCGTCATCGGCTGGACCGTCCGCCAATCCTTCTGGCAGCGCCGCTCCGGGGTCGCCACCGTCGTCGCCGCTACCGCCGCGGGCAAGAAGCGCTACCACGTCGTCGACATCCCGCTGCCGCAAGCCTGGTCCGTCATCGAAGCCGTCACTCCCGGCGCCCTCGGACGCCGCTGATACCCCGCAGACCCTCGGTACACCCCACAAGGCGTAGGGAGGGTCTGTGGCAGACCCTGCGCGGAGCGGTGACGTGTCGTTGGAGGGCGGGCGTGCGGGGGCGGCGTTGAATGGGAGATGTGGTCGAGACCGTAGCGCGCGACGAGTCCCGGATCGCCGATCGGCGGATGCGCCGGATGCAGCGTGGCGATGCCTACCGGCTCACCGCGTTCGGGGGGCTCGCCGCGCTCTCGCTGGACGCGTTGTCCAGCGTCGCCTACGGGCCGGAGGCCATCGTGCTCGTGCTCGTCGGCGCGGGCGCGGCGGCGGTCCAGTGGACGCTCCCGGTGTCGCTGGCGATCGCGGCGCTGTTGCTGGTGCTCGTCCTCTCCTACCGTCAGGTGATCGCGGCGCACCCGGACGGTGGCGGGGCGTACGCGGTGGCGAAAAAGGATCTCGGCCGGGGCGCGAGCCTGCTGGCCGCGGCCAGCCTGGTGGTCGATTACGTGCTGACGGTCGCGGTCAGCCTTTCGGCGGGCGCGGCGAGCCTGGCCAGCGCGTTTCCCGCATTGCGCGACCACGAGCTGGAGGTCGCGCTCGCGGCGCTCACGCTCATCGCCGTGGTGAATCTGATCGGCGTCGCCGAGTCCGCCAGGGTGCTGATGGCGCCGATGCTGGTGTTCGTCGCCTGCGTCCTCGGCGTGATCGCCGTCGGCTTGCTGCGGCCGGAGCCGGTGGCCGTGGTCGGCGACGATCCCGGGCCGCTGGTCCCGATCGAGGCGCTCGGAGTGTGGTTGCTGCTCAAGGCTTTCGCCGCGGGCTGTTCGGCGCTGACCGGTGTGGAGGCGATCGCGAACGCGGTGCCGTCGTTCCGCACGCCCGCCGTCCGCCGCGCCCAGCACACCGAGGTCGCGCTCGGGATGCTGCTGTGCGTCATGCTGCTCGGCCTTGCGCTGCTCATCCGCATACATCACGTGGTGCCGCGCGAAGGAGTGACGATTCTGGCCCAGCTCGCCGCGGCCGCGTTCGGCACGGGGTGGCCGTTCTACATCGTGAACGTGGCCGTCGCGGTGACGCTCGGGTTGGCGGCCAACACGAGTTTCGGCGGGCTGCCGGTGTTGCTCGCGCTGCTGGCGAAGGACCGCCGGATGCCCTCGCTGTTCACGCTGCGCTCCGAGCGGCCGGTTTTCCGGTACGGCGTGACCGCGCTCGCCGTGGCCGCGGGCACGATTCTGATGCTGGTCGACGCCGAGACGCACAGCCTGCTTCCGCTGTACGCGATCGGCGTCTTCATCGGCTTCACCCTCAGCCAGTGGGGACTGGTCCGGCACTGGCAACGGCAGCGCGACCCCGGGTGGGGGCCGCGCGCCGCACTGAACGGGTTCGGCGCGTGCTTGACCGCCGTGGCCGCTGTGGTGTTGCTGGCCGAGAAGTTCACCGAAGGCGCCTGGCTACTGCTGGTGATCATCCCGCTGTTGATCATCCTGTTCGCCAGGACCGAGAACTACTACCGCACGGTCGCCGCGGAACTGCGTCTCGGTGAGATCCCGCCGCGCCCCGAGATCTCACCCGCGACAAGGGCTCTGGTCATCATCCCGGTGGTCGCCGTGAGCGAGGCGACCGCCCGCGCGCTCGCCGTCGCGCTGCGCACGCGCGGCGAAATCGTCGCCGTCGCCGCCGAGATCGACCCCGCCGCCACCAAACGCCTCAGCGCCCGCTGGAAAGAATGGGACCCGGGCGTCCCGCTCACCGTGCTGCCGTGCCCGCACCGCAACCTGATCACCACCCTGGTCGGCTACGTGCGCAAACAAACCGCCAGGGGCCGCGACGTCACCGTGCTGGTCACCCACGTCGAAGCCCGCCACTGGCGCCACCGTCTGCTGCACAACCCGCGCGGCCCGGTCCTCGCCGCCGCGCTGCGCGCCCGCACCGACGCCGTCATCGCCACGCTGCCGATCCGCGTCGACTGACGGCGGTCCTCGCAGCAACTCCGCACACGTCGCGGCGGTTCCGACCACAGCGGGGCGTACGGAGGGTTCTGCGAGGTCAGTGCTGGGCGGGGCGGAGGTAGAGGTAGACGAGGGGTGGGACGAGGCCGCAGAGCAGCAGCAGGAGGGTCGGCCAGTCACTGAGGAGCACGAGGTCGCCGCCGGGGCCTGCGACGGTGCAGGCCAGGAAACCGAAGGTCCAGACGATGACCGGGAGCAGGGCCACGCGGACGCTGTCGGTGAGGGTGCGCATGGCCGCGATCAGCACGACGTTGAGGGCGGCGGCGAGCAGGACCGTCACCGGGAAGGCGATCGCGCCCGAGCCGGCTGCCGCGGCGAGCGGTGCGGCCACCAGGGTGTTCTCCTTCGGCGGCGGGAGATGCGAGGCGCCCAGATAGACGGGCAGATAGAGGACCTCGAAGGCCAGGGTGAACAACCCGCTCAGGACGAGCGCGGCCATCAGCGCCAGCCGTAGGGGTTCGGCGATCCACCCTCGATCATCGGTCTGTGGCGCGTCCGCGCGCTTGTCGAGCGCCGTCACGGCACCGGCGGGTAGCCGAGGAGGGTCAGCAGGTGGCTCTGCATGTCGACGAAGGCGTACAGCACCGACATGTACAGCTCGTGTTGCTGCTGCGCGCCGGGCCGCAAGCTGTCCACGAAGGCCGAGATGGCGTTCTGGAGATCCCAGTTGTACACGTCCAGGAGTCTATGCCCCGCGGCCGAGGCCGCGGATCGCGCACCGTGTCCGATTCAGCCGATCCCGGCGAACAAGTCGTGTTCGCGCCCGTCCGGCCCTACCGGGCCCCGCGCGCCGCGGACCAGCACGTAGTGCTCCTCGGGCAGCACCGGCTGGGCGATGTCGTTGGAGAGCGCGAACTCCCGCCCGGACGGCGCGACCGTCACCTGGGTGGCGTGCGCCCGCAGCGCCGCCCGCTTGGCGGCCAGCGCGTCGGACACCTCGACGGTGGTGGTGACGGTCTGACTCGGCACGCTCGCCAACTCACCCGCCGCGGGCAGCCGCCAGCCCTTCGGCAGCGCGCCCGGCAGGCCCTCGACGGTGCGCCGGGCCAGCGCCTCGGTGTGCAGCCGCAGCATGTCGGCGTCGGTCACGGTCCAGTAGAACTTGGGCACGTCCCAGCCGCGCTCGGCCGCTTCGTGCACGGCGGCCGTGGCGACCTCGTGTGCCCTGATGTGATCGGGGTGGCCGTAGCCGCCGCGCGGGTCGTAGCCGATCACCACCCGCGGCCGCAGCTCGAGCAGGATCTCGACGAGCGCCTCCACCGCCTCGGGTCCGGAGCGCACGAACGCCCTCGGGTGCTCGGCCGACGGCGTGCCCGCCATCCCGGAATCCCGCCAGCGCCCTGCCCCACCCAGAAAGCGCGGCGGCGCGGCGTCCAAAGCGGCCAGCGCCCTTGTCAATTCGACGATGCGGTAGCCACCGAGCTGATCGGCGCCGTCCGCGGTCAGCTGGGCCCACTGCTCGCCGATCACCTCGCCCTCCTCGCCGAGGGTGCAGGTCACCACGGTGACCGGGACGCCCCGACGACGGTAGTGCGCGATCGTGCCGCCGGTGGTGATGGATTCGTCGTCCGGGTGCGCGTGCACCAGCACGATGCCGCCCGGCCTTTCGGCGGCGGTCACGGAATCCTGCGCCACATCGCGGCGTCGCCGAAGATGCCCACCTGGATGGCGCCGCTCAGCGACACGCCGTCCACTCGCGGGCCCGCGGCGGCGACCACGTTGTCCTGCACGATCGGCAGCACCGTGGCAAGCCCCCACAGCGCGGGCTCGGCCTCGGCGAGCGCCTTGGGGACGTCGATGCCGCGCAGCGCCGCGTCGATCGCGGGCTGCAGCGCCGGATCGCACACGCCGGACAGGTTGCTCGGCGCGCGCCGGGCCGCCTCCACCGCGGTCTGCGTCTCGCCGTCGCCCGGGCTGGGTTCGGGCGGCAGGCAGCTGTAGCGGGACGCCAGCACGTTGGCCGGATCCGCGCCCGCGACCTCCCAGCCGACGATGGCGTCCACGCCGCCCTCGACCAGCTCCTTGCCGTACAGCGCGTCGGCGGCGACGCTGCGGACGCTGGCATCGATTCCGGCGCTGCGCAATTGGTCGGCGGCGGTGTTGGCCACCGCGAGCGCGGTCGCGTCACCGGTGACCGCGCCGATACGAAGGGCGAGCGCCTTGCCGTTCTTCGCGACCGGCCGCGGCTGCGGCGCGGGCGAGGTCGGCGAGACCACCGGCGGCGGTTCGGGCGCGCGGGCGAAACCAGCCTCGGCCAGCAGCGCGAACGCTTCTTCCGGGGCGGGGCGCGGCGGCGCGGTCGGCGCGTAGCCGGGGTCCGATGGCGTCAGGATCTGCGCGCGCACCGGCTCGACCCATCCGCCCGTTTGCGCGCCGACGGTGGCCAGCAGCGCGGGATCGAGCAGCGCGAGTACCCCGCGCCGGACCCGATGATCGGCGAGTTCGGTGGTGCGCCCGTTCAACACGAACTGGAGCTCGCGCGACTGCGCCATGATCGCGGTGCGCACCGAGGGGATCGCGGCCAGTTGCGCCTGGGTCGCGACACCGCCGTGCACCAGCGCCATCTGCGCGTCACCGGTGCGCAGCGATTCGGCCAGCTGCGCCGGAGTTCCGCCGCGGCGCAACAGAATCTGATCGGGACCGGCCGGAGTGCCCCAGTAGCGGTCGTTGCGTTCCAGCAGGATCTCGTCGCGGCCGGGATCCACCGACTTGATCGCGAAGTTGCCGCCGGACACCGGGATTCCCTCCGCGAGACCGTTGGCGAAACCGCCGGGCTGATCCTTGATCAGGTGCGAGGGAAGCAGATTCGCGAACAGCTCGCGCCAGGCCGGGTACGGCTGGGTCAGCACGACGGTGACCGTCTTGCCGCCGCCGGAGGAGTTGACGTCCGAGATCAGCCGGTAGGCCGCCGAATCCGCGACACCGGGCTGAGTCAGCATCTGCTGCCACAGGAAACGGAAATCCTCGGCGGCGATCGGCGCGCCGTCGGACCAGTTGGCCTGGTTGCGCAGCGTGTAGGTGATGGTGAACGGTTCCTGGCTGGTGACCTCGGCGGCGGTCACCAGCGCGGTGTCCGGCACCCAGTCGGTGGCGCCGCGCACCGTCGGGTTCGGCACCGGACGGAACGGGCTCGGCAGCACCATCGAGCTCACCGCCGAGGTGGCGGGCGACTGATCGGACCGCAGGTGCGGGTTGAACCCGATGCCGATGTCGTCGATCCCGACGACGACGGTGTTCTTGCCCGGCTTGGCCGGCGTCGTCTTCGGGCTGTCCGTGCTCTCGATGGGCGGGGGCGGGTTCGCGGTGCATCCGGCGAGCACCGTCACGGAGGCCGCCATCAGAACCATCAGTGCGCGCGCCATCGCGCGTCGTCTTGCCCCCGTGCTCACGCCCGGCACTCTACTTCGCCACGCCGCCGTTCGCCTACGCGGCGCCGCCGCGCTCTCGCACGGCGGCGCCGAGGCTCCGCGCTCGCCGGTCCGGTTCCGCACTACAGCGCGGCCCGGTCCCGCGCCTTCCGCCTGGACAGCTCACGGGCCCGCTCGTTCTGGCCGAGGACGACCTTGCGCACCCGGACCACCTCGGGGGTGACCTCGACGCACTCGTCGGCGGCGCAGAACTCCATCGCGCCCTCCAGGTCCAGCTGCAGCGGCTTGGCCAGGGTCTCGATCACGTCGGCGGTGGAGCTGCGCATGTTGGTCAGCTTCTTCTCGCGGGTGACGTTGATGTCGAGATCCTCCGCGCGCGGGTTGATGCCCACCACGTGGCCCTCGTAGGTGTCCGCGCCCGGCTCGACGAAGAACTGGCCGCGGTCGGCGAGCTGGATCATCGCGAACGGCGTCACGCTGCCCGCGCGGTCGGAGACCAGCGAACCGGTGTGGCGCGCCCGGATCTCGCCCGCCCACGGCGCGTAGCCGTGCGCGACGGCGTTGGCGATGCCGGTGCCGCGGGTCTCGGTGAGGAAGTCGGTGCGGAAGCCGATCAGGCCGCGCGAGGGGACGATGAACTCCATCCGCACCCAGCCCGCGGCGTGGTTGTTCATCTGCACCATCTTGCCCTTGCGGGCGGCGAGCAGCTGGGTGATCGCGCCGAGGTACTCCTCGGGGCAGTCGATGGTCAGCTCCTCGTAGGGCTCGTGCACCTTGCCGTCGACCTGCTTGGTGACCACCTGCGGCTTGCCGACGGTCAGCTCGAAGCCTTCGCGGCGCATCTGCTCGACCAGGATGGCCAGCGCCAGCTCACCGCGGCCCTGCACCTCCCAGGCGTCCGGGCGGCCGATGTCGAGCACCCGCAGCGAGACGTTGCCGACCAGTTCCTGGTCCAGGCGCGACTTCACCATGCGGGCGGTCAGCTTGTGGCCCTGCACCCGGCCGACCAGCGGCGAGGTGTTGGTGCCGATGGTGACCGAGATCGCAGGCTCGTCGACGGTGATGCGGGGCAGTGCGACCGGGTTGTCGATGTCGGCGAGGGTGTCGCCGATCATGATCTCCGGGATGCCCGCGATGGCGACGATGTCACCCGCCACGGCCACCTCGCCGGGCTGCCGCTCGACGCCGATGGTCTGGAGCAGCTCGGTGATCTTGACGTGCTTGACGCCGTCGGCGTGCATCCACGCGACGTTCTGGCCCTTGCGCAGCTCGCCGTTGTGCACGCGCACCAGCGCGAGGCGGCCGAGGAAGGCCGAGGCGTCCAGGTTGGTGACGTGGGCCTGCAGCGGCGCGGCGGGATCGCCCTTCGGCGCCGGGATGCACTCCATCAGCACGTCGAACAGCGCGTCGAGGTTCTCCGCGTCGGGCGCGCTGCCGTTCTCGGGGCGCTCCTTGGAGGCCTTGCCCTCACGACCGGAGGCGTAGAGCACCGGCAGGTCGAGGGCCAGCTCGGCGGCCTCGGCCGCGGCGTCGTCCAGGTCGGAGGCCAGGTCCAGCAGCAGGTCGTGGCTCTCCTCGACGACCTCCTCGATGCGCGCGTCGGGCCGGTCGGTCTTGTTGACGACCAGGATCACCGGCAGCGACGCGGCCAGCGCCTTGCGCAGCACGAAGCGGGTCTGCGGCAGCGGGCCCTCGGAGGCGTCCACCAGCAGCACGACGCCGTCGACCATGGAGAGGCCGCGCTCGACCTCACCGCCGAAGTCGGCGTGGCCGGGGGTGTCGATGACGTTGATGACGGTGACCGAACCGTCCTGGTGGTGCCGGTGCACCGCGGTGTTCTTGGCGAGAATGGTGATGCCCTTCTCGCGCTCCAGGTCACCGGAGTCCATCACACGGTCGACCGGCTCGGCCCGCTCGGCGAAGGCGCCGGACTGGCGCAGCATGGCGTCGACCAGTGTCGTCTTACCGTGGTCGACGTGAGCCACGATGGCCACGTTGCGAAAATCGCGTGCAGACGACACGCCAGAATCCTCCTGCTGTTCGGTGTTGGTACCGGCCGACCCCTGCAAACAGGTGGAGAATGAAAACTCACCGGGCATCGCGGCCAGCTACAGACTACCGGCTACCGAGCGACCCCCACGTATCAGGCGCTCGAGTAAGGGTATGCTAACCATCGTGGGCAAGGTAAAAGCGAAGAAGGTTTCGAGTCTGAAACCCAAGAAGAAGTGCTGTCGAAAGAAGACGCGCTGCTTCAAATGCCCCGTCGTCATCATGCGGATGAAGAAGGCCGAGGCCGCGGGCCTCTCCGGCAAGGATCTGAAAAAGGCGCTGAAACAGGCTCGCGCAGCCTGAGTTCCGCAGATTCCGGTGCACGTTCGGCAAACGGGGTACAACCGGTATATGAGCATCCCACCGCTAACCGAAGCCGAGATCGCCGACGCGCTGGCCGGGCTGCCGAACTGGAGCCGATCCGGCGACAACATCACCCGCACCGTCAAGGCCGCCTCGTTTCCGGCGGGCATCGATCTGGTGCGCCGGGTCGCCGACGCGGCCGAGGCCGCGAACCATCACCCCGATATCGATATTCGCTGGCGGAATGTGACCTTCGCCCTGTCCACCCATGCCGTGGGCGGCCTGACCGCATTGGACTTCGGCATGGCCCGCGAGATCGACCTGCTCGCGTCGCAGTCCGAGTAGCCGCCGATCACTTCGAGTCGCCGCGTTGGACCGACGCGGTCGCCCGGCTTCGCCACGAGCGGGTGAGCGACGACGCGGAGCTACCCTGCTCGCGCGGAGTCCGCGACCATCTTGCTCGTCGCCTCGTCTGCCGACCGCTCGCGCCGCGCTCCGCACCAGATGATCCACGCGAACAGGACGAGTACACCGAGCACATCCACCGCGCCCAGCCAGGACAGCACGCCCGGCCGGGAGATCTCCCAGATCGTCGGCTGGAAGAACGACAGCACCCACGGCACGCCGATCAACATGGTCACCAGCCAGTACCCGGCCAGGATCCGCGCGCCCGGCGCGCCGCGCAGCGGGCCGTAGACCAGCCAGAGCACCGTCGGCAGCAACCAGACCCAGTGGTGCGACCACGAGATCGGCGAGATCAACAACCCGAACAGCTGCACCATGAGCAGCGTGCCCATCCGGTCGTCCGGTTCCAGCGCCCGCCAGGCGAAGAAGGCCAGCGCCGCGACCGCGAGCACCGCCGCGATCCACACCGGTCCGGATTCCACGTCGTAGCCGAGGATGCGGCTCAGCGTTCCGCGCAGCGACTGATTCCACACCGAGCCGACCGGGCCGATCCGGTCCGCGTCGCCGAGCAGCGTGCCGAAGTAGCGGGTCGCCTCGTGGTTGTTGATCAGGTAGCTGATGCCGACGGTCGCGCCGAAGACCACAGCGGACCACAGCGCGGTCCCCCAGCGCCGCCGCGCGACGAAGTAGAGCCCGGTGATCGCGGGCGTCAGCTTGATGCCCGCGATGACGCCGACCAGCCCGCCCGACAACCACCACCGCGAACTGCGCACCGCGAGCATGGCGCCGAGCACCAGGAAGACGTTGACCTGTCCGTAGTCGATCGTCGTGCGCACCGGCTCCAGCCACACGCCGACCGTCGTCCAGCCGATCGCCGCTGCGCGCCAACCCGGTTCGCGCAACCGCTGTTCGCCGACGATCAATTCCAGCGCGATCCAGACCACGCCGTACAGCGCCGCGACGGTGGCCAGCAGCCAGCCGACCGCGATCACCTTGAACGGCAGGAAATGCATTGGGAAGAAAACCAGCGCGGCGAACGGCGGATAGGTGAACGGGAGCGGGAAATCCGGCGTCTTCTCCGCGTAGGTGAAGTCGTAGAGCCGATCGGTGAGCAGCGCCGCCGAACCGTCCACGTAGACGTGCAGGTCGACCAGATTCATCCCATTGCGCGACACCAGCATCCACAGCAGCCGGGCCAGAACGGAAAGACCGAGCAGCAACACCGCCAGTCGCAGGTGGGCTGCGGCCGGACGCTGGTCCGACCGAGCGCTGTCTCGGTTCAAGTCGCGGGCTTTCGGGTCGGGGATGCGGTCACGGGCCGCGACCCGCCGGTGTCCGGTGTGTCGGCGGCAAATGCCGAAGGCTGCGACTAGATTAACCGGAGCGCCGATCTATCCCGTGCGCGCTACGCAACACCCATAACGTTTGCATCACCTTTCACATCGGCAACACCCCGCCGCACTACCGTCTGGTAACACTGATCGTCCACGGCACAACGTGATAACGACCACCGCTGTACAACTTGGCGGTCGTGTCCTTAGAGTGACCCCCGAAACAACGGATTTTTACCCGTTGACCAGATGTACCCGAGGTTAAGGACGGCTAGACCAGTGCTTCGCACCCGAGGATCGCGGATCGCATTGACCGCACTCGCCATGGCGGCGAGCGCTTCGCTCGCCGCGCCGGTCGCAGTAGCGGCACCGGCGCCCGCCCACACCGCGGTTTCGAACAGCGTTCCAATGGTGCCCGAGGGCGTTCCGGTGGACGCGATCGCCGCGCTCACCCCCGCCATCGTCGGCGCCATCGCCCGCCCTGCCGATGTCGCCGGACCGCAGTCCGCGATCCTCGACCAGGCGCGCATCCTGCTCAACACCCTGAATCTGCCGCCGCAGATCAAGTCGACCCTGGAGCGGATCATCACGTTCCTCGACGGCAGCGGCGGCGGCGGTCCCGAGCTACCGCAGGACGGCCCGGTCATCGCGCAGTTCCTGTACCCGACCATCGGCAAGGGCTGCATCAGCGCGACCGCCGACTCGATCGGCACGGCGCTCGCCGTCGCGGGCCCGGCCACGCTGCCCCCGCCCGGCCCCGAGGCCGGTCAGACCGGTTTCGTGTTCACCGCGCTCGGCACCAAGGCGCCGACGGCGGAGCAGAACCCGCCGATGACCGTGCAGTGGCTGAACCTCGACACCCGTCAGTCCGGCGTGCAGGCGCTGACCGACGAGGCGAAGATCAACCCGGACGGCCCCGCGACCCTGTCCGCCATCGTGAACACCGGCCGCGGCCGGATCGTCGCGGTGGTCGGCGGCTCGCTCACCACCAAGGCCCCCGACGCCGAGCCGCGCACCTGCTCCTTCCTGCCGACGCTCGGATTCTTCACCGTCGCTTGATGTTTCGAAGCCCGGCGGGTCGCTCGCGACCGCCGGGCTTCGGCATGTCCGGAGCCGCTGGACCCGATCGACCCACCAGCTCCACCGGACCGACACACCCAGCCGGAGCGGCCTGCCCGGCACTTCACCCGGTCGACCCCGACGAACTAGCGCTCCACTCGACCGGCTCACCCTGCGGGAGCCGCCCGCCCGGCGTCCCAGCCGTCTACGTCGGCGCGACTCGGCCGACCGCGACCGGACCGACACACCGTCGCAATCGCGGCGATATTTCGCGGCCCTGTCTCCGTTGTGGTAGACCGAAAGCATGTCGACTACCGAAGGAACGGTACGACCCCGCTCGATCCGGAGCTGGCGCTCGCGCCGATCAATCCTGTCCATCCGTTCCGAGGGCTCGATCCTGTCCATCGGATCGGCCTATTCGATTCTCTCGATCGGCAGTGTCGGTTCGGTGCTCTCGATCGGGTCGGTCGGATCGTTCGGCTCGGCGCTCTCCTCCGGCTCTTTCGCCAGCATCGGCTCGGCCCTCTCCGGCCTGTCACGCTGGTCGCTGCTGTCCTGGATGGGCAATCACGAGGCGCCGGAGACCCGTCCGAACCTGCGCGTCGTCCCGGACGACGAACCCGACCTCCGCGTCGCCCCCGTCTGCCACTGCCAGACCTAGGCGTATCTGCGCGTTCGTTCCATCCATGCGCGGGGCTGTCGCCGGACGTCGCCCGGCCCGCGCGAACTCGGCGTCCCTGCGCACTCGCTCTGGCCTTGCGCCGGGCATCGACGGACTCCGCCTGACCACGCGAAACTCGGCGTACCTCCCCTGAGCTCCGGCCATACGCAGGGTCGATCCATGGACTCCGCCCAACGACCTGAACCAGGCTCCGGCCATGCGCGGCAGCTATCGATGGACGCCGTCCGCACCCCCGAACCAGACAGCACCCATACGCGGAGGCTATCGATGGATGCCGTCCGACTGCGTGAGCAAGGCGTACCTTCGCATTCCCGCCCGCCATGTGCGGGGCATCAGCGCACTCCGTCCGCCTGCGCGCAATGGGAGAAGCTTCGCCTCCACTCCGGCCATGCGCGGGGTCTACCGAGAGACTCCGCCCAACCACCGAACGAGGTACCAGCCATGCGCGGAGGCTATCGATCGACGCCGTCCGCCTCGGCGAGCTAGGCGCTGCGCCCTCGGCTCGCACTCACCACTGCCCGTACTCGGGCTTCAGAATGTCGTTGAGGTCGACGCCGATTCCGTCGACGGCGCGCTTGTCGATCTCGAACTGGTGCAGGTGCGCGGACGGGTGGACGAAACCTTTCGGGGTGCCCCAATTGTGCTGCCAGTACCAGGAGCCCAAGCCCGCCACCTGTGCGAGGTCGATGGTCGGCGAGTTGGCGTAGACGCCGACGTTCCCCTTGCCGAGCACCGCTTCCCAGCCGAGCAGGTACGGCGCGATCATGGTCGCGAAGTCGACCGGAGTCGGGTTGTCGTCGATGGAGGCGTAGATGGGCCTGCCCTCGGGGCCGCCCGCGGCCAGGTGCAGTTCCAGCCCGCGTTCGGCATGCCTCTTGCCCGCCTCCAGTCCGCCGCGCCAGTCGGCGGTCGGCCCCTTGCCGAATTGGTAGCAGGACACGATCTTCAGCCCGGCCGCGGTGAGTTCCTCGACCTCGCGGGCGAGCAGCGGCTTGCCCACCATCCATTCCGCGCCGGGCCGCCGATCGGAGACGTAGCGGATGACGCCGACGTGCCCGGCCGCGAGAATGGCCTCGGCCGCGGGCACGCCACCGGAATAGTCGATCAACGTGCCGAGGTTGCCCGTCGCGGAGGCGGGCCCGGCGGAGCTTGCCACTCCGAGCGCGGCGGCCGCGGCGGTGTAGGCGAACAACTTGCGTCGAGACAGATCGAAAGAACGCATCGCAGGACTCCTTCGCGCAACCCCCAATTGGCTGGCAGCGTGCCCGGCGCACCTTCCCCAAGGTTCACACGCGCGCCGGGAGCCTCGAACGTGAACTCATTTCATCATATTTCACATGTGAACCGCTAGACCCATCGGACTCAGCATTCCCACTCGCCACAGGGGTTACGCGTCAGGCCAGACCGTCGATCCGCGCCGCCACGTCGATGGTTCGCCCAGCGGTGTCGCCTAGTTGCTCGCGCACCACCCGTTCCACCTGCGCGACCACCTGTTTCCTGATTCCGGCCAGCGCGCCGAGGGTGGCCGCGCGCACCCCCTGCGCCTTGAAATGCATCCGGATGTCCTCGGTCGCGGGCGGCGCCACGTCGACGACGATCAGCAGCGGATCGGCCGCCCGAGCGGTCAGCACCAGCGGGATCTCGACGTCGGCGCGGTACTTGTTCGCCTTGAAGACCTGCACGGTGATGTCCAGGCCGACGGGCAGCGTCAGGTCGAACGCGACGAGATCATCCGACGCCGCGACCCGCTCGGCCAAGCGCGGCTGCCGAATCGCACCCTGCACGGTGACAGTGGCCCGGTCCTTCGGCCCGGTTTTCAGCGGCCCCACCTCGATCGGGCGCCCGGCCATCTTGTCGACCACCTCGAAGACCCGATCCCGCGTCACGACGCGGTCGAAGAATCGGTGGCCGAACTCGCCGTAATCGATCCAGTCGAATTCCGCCTGCTCGCGGTGCTGCGACCGGGTGCCCGCGACCATGGCCTCGACGTCGAAGACCCGCCCGCTCCTCGCCTGCGGTTCGGCCAGCATGGCGTTGACCCGGTTGGCGACCTCCCGCTGCACCAGTCCCGCGATCGGGTCGAGCAACCATTCCCATGCCGATTCCACGGTCTGGGCGCGCAGTACGAAGCTCACGTCGCGGGTGGTGATGGGCGAGATGTCGATGACGATCAGCAGCGGGTCGGCGGTGCGGGCGTGCAGCGTCAGATCGATCTCGACGACCGCCTCCAACCGCAGTTTCCTTCCGCCGAGCCGCACCTTCACCGCGAGCGTGAGCGGCACCGTCACCTGGAAGACAACGTGCGGATCGTGACGGAGCACCGTGGGGTCGCCGACCTTGCCCTCGGCGATGAATCCGGCGAGTCCGGGAGGGCCGATGTTGAACGGCCCGATGGCCACGCCCCGCCCGGCCATGGAGGCCACCGCGGCCACGATGCGTTCCTCGGTCACCGCGTGGGTGACGAAGCGTTCGCCGAAGTCGGCGTAGTCGATCCAGGACGGGTCGTTCGTCGTTTCTTCGGTCGTCTGCATCAGAGATTCCGAAACCCTCACCTTTCAACGGACTACCGACACGGTACGCGACGAAAGTTTCCGGATATCCGAACGATCGGGGAACCCTGTCCTGCTGATGAGGGGGTAGCAGGACAGGGCCCTATGCGACAGCGCTGCCGGGCGCTGCCGTCTCCATACTAAGGCTCGGTGGCGGACGCGCCGAGCATCGCACGCGCCGAATGGGACAGTCTGAGCGGCAATGATTCTCAGAATCGACCGTAGCCGACGACGTCCTCCGCGTCGGCCACCCGGAACCGGTGGATGCGCACCTCGCCGAATTCGTTGCCGCCGATCGTGGTCACCTCGCCGTCGGCCGCCGTGAGCACGATGTTCGTGTGCTGGGTGAATGGGCTTTCCGGGCCGTAGAGCAGCACGTCACCGGTGCGCGGGCGATACCCGCTGCCCGCGGGCGCGAACCTGTCGGATCCCTCGTAGTACTCCTGGAGGGTGTAGACGCCGGGAATCCGCCATGACCCGGAGTTCGGGTTCGACAGCGGTCGCCCCGCCTCCCGCATCGTCCAGCTCACGAAATCGGCGCACCATGGCTCGACCAGCCCCTCGGCGTACTTCGGTCCCCCACCCGGATTTGCGAACTCGTGCTCCAGTACCTCGACCAGCCTGGCCTGCGCCGGATCGAGGGCGGACCGATCGATATCGGGGAAGACGGTGGGACTCTCTCCGATCACGGCGGGGTGATCGGAGCTCGTCCGCCACCAGAGCGCGCCCGCGACGACGGCTGCCACGACGACCGACCCCAGCGCCAGCAGCAGACCGAGTCGCGCCCGGGTTCTTTCCGGTACGGACACGCCGTCCCCCCAATCATTCTGTACGACCATTCATCCTTAGGACGAACGGCCGCCGCGAACGGTTCCCGGATCGCGCCCCAGATAACGCAGCAGTGCGGCGACCGCGTCGTCCTCGGGAGCACCGTCGACCACCGCGGCGTAAGCACCCCACTGACGCAGCGGTTCCACGATCTCCATCACCGGCCCACCGCCCGGCGCGGGATTCGTCGTGCGCGCCGCGGCAAGCAGGGCACGGGACAGCTCCTCGTCGAGCGGCGAGTCCTGGCCGGTGGCGATGGCGAGATCCCACGCGTGCACCGCCGCGTCCAAGGCGCACAGCACGGCCGCCACCGGCGTCGGGAGTGCGCCGTGCGGCAACGGGGTCGGCACCTCGAGGGTCTCGTCGGTGACGGTCGCCCACGCGGCGGCGGTCTGCTCGATCGCGTCGCGCACCAGGGCGACGGGCGAGCCGTCGATCGTCCCCGACGGGGCGAAGGGATTGGCCGCCGGGCCGTTCCCGATGCCGAGGCGCTCGGCGAAGGCGAGCTGATCGCCCGCGGCGTGCTGAATCACCTGCGTCACATCCCATTCCGCGCACGGCGTGGTCAGGCTCCACTGGTCGTCGCGGATACCGGCGACGACGTCGGCGAGCGCGCGGTGCGCGGCGGCGAGGGTCTCGCGCCAGACAGTGGTGAGAGCGATATCGGTGTGCATGGCGGGCCTTTCGGTTGTGCTCTTCGGTACTGACTACGAGCCTATGGGGCTATTAGGCTGCTTTCGTTCCTAATAGTTCGAGAGGCGATCGTGACCGAGACCACAACCCGTGTTCTGCGTCTGCTTGCGCTGCTCCAGGACCGCGCCTACTCCGGCCGGGAGCTGGCCGACCGGCTCGGCGTCACGGATCGCACGCTGCGCAACGACATTCGCAGGCTGCGCGACCTGGGCTATCCCGTGCACGCCGAGCGCGGCGCGATCGGCGGCTACCGGCTGGGACGCGGCTCCACCATGCCGCCGCTGCTGCTCGACGACGACGAGGCCGTGGCGGTGGCCGTGGCGGTCGGGCTGGCCGAGGACGGCGCGACCGGCATCGCCGACATCACCGAGCACGTCGGCCGCGCGCTGGCCAAACTCGAACAGATCCTGCCGAAACGCTTGCAGCGCAAGGTGACCGCGCTGCGCAGCGCCACCGCGATCGGCCCGGCGACCACCGGCTCGCGCGAGCCCGACGCACCCGTCCCCGCCGAGGTGCTCACCGTCCTGGCGGGCGCGATCCGGGACGGCGCGGCGGTGCGGCTCGACATCGTCACCGCCGCATCGGAATTCGACGGCCCCCTCGAGGCCGAGCCGTATCGGCTGATCAATTGGCAACGCCGCTGGTACCTGGTCGCCTACGTGCTCGACACCCACACCTGGCGCGCGATACCCGTCGCCGGGGTGCGCCGGGCGGCCGCGACCGGCCGCCGTTTCGGCGCCCGCGCACTGCCCGACGACGACCTCGTCGCCTTCGTCATGCGCGATGTCGCGAGTACCGGGTGGCGGGTGCACGCCCAGGTCACGGTGTTCGCCCCGGCCGAGGTCGTGCTCGCGAGGATCAATCCCGCGGTCGGGGTGGTCGAGCCGGTCGACGAGAACAGCTGCCTTCTCCATACCGGCGCGGACGCGCTGGAGACCATCGCCATCTATCTGAGCATGCTGATGATGGACTTCCGCGTCGACGGCCCGCCGGAACTCGTCGCGCACCTGCGGACACTCGCCCGCCGCTATACCGAGTCGGTCCGGGACGCGCCGGTCTGACGGGTCAGTCCTTCTTGCCCATCGGAATACAGGCCGTCAGCGCGATGCCCGCCACCGCGGCCGCCATGGCGATGAAGAACGTGGTGTGGAAGCCGTCGCGGGAAGGCAGCAGGTGCGCGCCGAGCGAGATCGTCATGTGCGCGAGCACCACGCTCATCACCGCCGAGGAGGTGGAGGTGCCGATCGAGCGCATGAGCGAGTTGAGCCCGTTGGCCGCGGCCGTCTCCGTGATCGGCACGGCGCCCATGATCAGCGCGGGCATCGCCGCGTAGGCCAGGCCGACGCCGCCCGCGACGATCACGGCGGCGAGCATGATCTGCCAGACGCTGTTCATCAACAGCACCGCGCACAGGTAGCCGACGGCGATCACGGCCGATCCGAGCATCAGCGTCAGCTTCGGCCCGCGCGCGGCCGACAGCCGCGCCGAGACGGGCGAGAGCGCCATCATCACCAAACCGGTTGGCGCGAGGGCCAATCCGGCGTTGACCATGGACAGCCCGAAGCCGTAGCCGGTCTCCTCCGGAGCCATCAGCAATTGCGGGAAGGTCAGCGACATCCCGTACAGCGCGAAGCCGACGGCGATGGATGCCATGTTGGTGAACAGCACTCGCGGCCGCGCCGAGACCCGCAGGTCGACCAGTGGTGCGCGCTGCCGCAATTCGAAGAAGCCCCAGCCGAGGAAGACCACCAGCGAGACCGCGAACAGCGTGAGGATCGAGGCGCTGGACCAACCCCAGTCCGCGCCCTTGGTGATCGCCACGAGCAGCGCCAACAGGGCGATCGACAGTCCAACGGCCCCACCGAAATCGAAACGAGCCGGGGTGCGCACCGGCGATTCCGGCACGAAAACGAAGACCAGCGCCGCGCACAGCACGCCCAGTGCCGCCGAGGTCCAGAACAGTACGTGCCAGTTCGCGTTCTGCGCGATCGCCGCGGCCACCGGCAGGCCCACCGCGCCCCCGACGCCGAGCGTCGCGCTCATGATCGCCATGGCCGAGCCGACCCGCTCGGCGGGCAGTTCGTCGCGCATGATGCTGATGCCCAACGGAATCGCGCCGACGGCGGCGCCTTGCAGCGACCGACCGATGATCTCCGGCAGCAGCGAGGAGAAGCTCGCGCAGACCACCGAACCGGCGATGAGGGAGAGCAGGTTCGCGAACAGCACACGGCGCTTGCCGAACATGTCGCCGAGGCGGCCGCTGATCGGCGTGAACACCGCGCCCGCCAGCAAGGTCGCGGTGATCACCCAGGACGCGTTGGACGCGGAGGTGCTGAGCAGCGTCGGCAGCGCGGGAATGATCGGGATGACCAGCGTCTGCATCAGCGAGACCACGACGCCGACCATGCCGAGCGTCGCGATGAGCAGGGCGGAGGTCGGGCGACGCCGGGTCTCGGCGCCCGTGACGATCGAGGACGCCTCGGCAGTTAAGGACATGGATGTGTACGCTACACATGGTGTGTATGCTGCACAATTTGGTAGAAGAGTGATCCGCGCGACATAGTGAGTGCCATGTCAGACCGGGAACCCGCCGACCACGCAGCGCTCACGCGCCTCGTCTTCGAGCTCACGCTGCTCTCCCGGCACTTCCCCGCCTCGGTGCTGCGCCGCCCCGGCTTCCAGCTGGACCGCTCGGCCTTCCTGATCCTCACCAGGCTCGAAATCGACCACCCGCTCAGCCTGCGCGAACTCGCCGACGCCTTCCGACTCGACGTCTCCACCATCAACCGGCAGGTCGGCGCAATGCTGAAACAAGGCTTGGTGGAACGGGTTCCCGACCCCGACGGCGGCATCGCCCGCAAGATCCGCACCAGCGCCAAGGGCATGGATCTGCTCGCCGCCGACCGCGCCCAGAGCCACGACGGCATCGGGGCCGTGGTCGCCGAATGGTCCGAGCACGACATCGATCAGCTCGGCGTGCTGGTCGCCCGCTTCAACGAGTCCATCGAACACATGGAGCACAATCCGTGGCCGCGACCGCCCGCGGCACGCTGACTTCTGGACCGACTTCGCCGAATCCACGGCACGGCGCCGCGTGGCCGTTAAGCTCCCGACGATGGGAGAACTTCGGCATTCCCGGCGCCCCCGCACGGTCCGCCCGAGCTGGTTCGCCTGGGACAACTACCTGATCGGCGTCGTCGGCCTCGCCTTCGCCGTCGCGTTCGGCACGGCGGCCGCGATCCTCGCCCAGGCGGGGCACCATCCGCCCGCCATCGCGGTCGCGGCGTTCGCGGTGCTGTTCGCCACGCCCGCCGCGGTGCAGGCGATCGGCGAACTACTCGCGGGGCTGCTGCTGGTCGGCATGCTGCTCGGTTCGATCCTGCTGCTGCCCGCGCTGCTGGTGAGCCCGACCGTGCGCCGCTGGGCGAAGCGGCGGTGGGCGCGCGCCACAGCCTGACCGGTCAGCCCGCGCGCGAGTACACGCCAGGCGTGATGCCGTAGCAGCGACGGAACCAGCGGGTCAGGTGCGCCTGATCGGCGAAGCCCGCGGCCACCGCCGCCTCGGCGACCGGACGGCCCGCCGCGATCAGCCGTCGCGCCGCCCGCAGCCGCAGGATGCGCTGGTAATCGCTCGGCGCCAGACCGTAATTCGCGCGAAAGGCCCGGTAGAGCGCGAAGCGGCTGGCGCCCGTCGAGGTGACGAGATCGTCCATCGACAGCGTGTCCAGATAGCGCTCGTCCAGCACATCGCGCACGCGGCGCGCGATCGCGCCGTTGCCGCCGCCGATCACCGTTCTCTCGCGCGGGGTGCGCGCGCCGCGCTGCACCAGCGCCGCGACCGTGGCGGATAGCGCCTCGTCCCTTGCCAATTCGGTGGCGTGCGAGGTGAGACTCGCGTACAGCCTGCCGAGCGCGCCCGCCAGCAGCGGGTCGTGCAGCACGGGTTCGGCAAAGAGCGGCAGGCCCGCCGGACGACCCGCCCGGTCGGACAGCAGGTCGGTGATCAGCTCCGTGCCGATGTGCACGATCCGGTAGGTGAAGCCCGCCTCGGTCGCGCTGTGCCCGTCGTGCGGTTCGTCCGGATTGAACGCCATCACCATGCCCGCTGAGCTGACCCTGGCCGCGCCGCGGCAGTCGAAACTCTGCGCACCGAAATCGGTGAGCCCGAACGAGTAGGTCTCGTGCGCGTGCGGGTGATAGACGTGCCGCTCGAAATGGGCGCGCATCACCTCCACCGGGCGATCCGGCATCCGCCGATATTCGACCCATTCGCTCACGGCTCCATTCTCACCGCACCAGCGTTCAATACCTCGGGGCGGCCCGCGCGGAGTATCGAACCGTGCGTATCCGTTTGCTGTTGATCCTGGTCATGGCCCTGTGGGGCAGCGCGTTCGCCTCGTCCAAGGCGGCCGTCGGCGATGTCCCACACGAGGTGGCGGGCTTCCTGCGCTTCCTCATCGGCGCCCTCGTCTTGCTCGTGGTGTTGCGCGCGCCCCGGCTGCCCGCCGCGGAAGCGCCGCGCGTGGCCGGTCTCGGCATGGTCGGCGTGTTCGGCTACAACGCGCTGTTCTTCCTCGCGCTCTCCCTCGCGCCCGCCGCGGACGGCAGCGTGATCGTGCCGATGGCCGCTCCGGTCTGCACGGTCGCGGTGAGCGTCCTGCTCGGGCGCGTGCGGTTGTCCGGTGCGCGACTGCTCGGGCTGACGCTCGCCGCGGTCGGCGGTGTGGTCTTCTTCCTCGGCATTCCCGACTCCGGCGACACCCGCCTGCTCGGTGACCTCCTCTTCCTCGGCGCCGCGGCCTGCTGGTCGGCCTACACCCTGCTCGGCTCGCCGCTGCTGAGCCGGTTGCCCGCAGCCACCGTCACCGTCTACGCGACCGCCGCGGGCGCCACCGCCCTCGGACTGCTCGCCGTCCCCGCGCTCGCCGACGTCCGCTGGTCGGAGCTCGGCCCCGAATTCTGGCTCAACCAGGCCTATCTCGGCGCGCTGCCGACCGCGCTCGCCTACGTGCTGTATTACCACGCGGTCGGCCAGGTCGGCCCCACCATGGCGACGTCCGCCATGTTCCTCGTCCCGGCCTTCGGATTGACGTGCGCATGGGTGCTCCTCGGTGAATCCATCTCACCACTGCAAGGGATCGGAGCGGGGTTGATGCTGGTCGGAGCGTGGATGAATACGCGTCTCGCGGTGGACGATTCGGGGCCGATGCCCGCAGATCCCGCTCCGTTGGCGACGGATTCCGCACCGTCAGCGGTCGCATCCGGCAGCCCGGTGCTCGAATCGAGGGATACCGCCGCGATTTTCGACGCTGCCGCAGCCGATGTCGACGCACGGGCCGAATCCGTCCGAGCCGCAGCCAACGGCACCCGACCAGCTGTCGATTCGGCCTTGGCAACCGAACTGGTCCCGGCCGAGTTCGACTCACCCCTGCCCGGTTCCAACGTGGCAGCGGGCGAAGTGGATTCGTCGCATGGACCGAGCCGGCCCGCGCACTGAGCGACGGCCGAGCGTTACCCCTCGCGTTTCGATTTCGAGCGGGCGCGGAGGTGGGCGCGTTCGCCCTGTTTGCCGAAGAGGCTGAGGAATTCGACGGGTTCGCGGTCGGCGGCGCCGAACCAGTGGGGTATGTGGGTGTCGAATTCGGCCGCTTCGCCGGGTACCAGCACCAGATCGTGCTCGCCGATGATGGCGCGGAGGCGCCCGTTCAGCACGTAGAGCCATTCGTAGCCCTCGTGGGTCTGGAGGCGGGGTTCCGCGCCGGGGTCGGCGGGCTGGAGGACGATCTTGTAGGCCTGGATGCCGCCCGCGCGACGGGTCAGCGGAACCATGGTCATGCCTTGCCGGGTGAGCGGCCGCAAGTGGACGCGCGGATCACCGGTGGGTGGTGCGTCCACGAGTTCGTCCAGTGTGACGCCGTGCGCCCTGGCGAGGGGCAGCAGGAGTTCCAGCGTCGGGCGGCGGTCACCGGACTCCAGCCGGGAGAGGGTGCTCACGGATATCCCGGTGGTCGCCGAGAGATCGGCCAGCGTGGTTTCGCGCTGCCGCCGCAGGGCACGCAGTCGGGGACCGACCGCGTCGAGTGCTTGGTCGAGATCGTCGTCCATGCGACCAGCTTGCCAGATTGGCAAAGAATGTTGCCGTCTCCGCGGATGTACTCGCATAGTCGTCGCCAGGAGGTGGTCATGGTGACCGATCAGCGGAAAGACAGCTACGACGTGGTGGTGATCGGCGGCGGCGCCGCGGGGTTGAGCGGCGCGCTGATGCTCGGCCGATCGCGCCGCTCGGTGCTGGTGGTCGACGCTGGCGCGCCGCGCAACGCTCCGGCCGAGGGCGTGCACGGCCTGCTGGCCAGGGACGGCACGCCGCCCGCCGAATTGCTGGAACGCGGCCGCGCCGAGGTGCGCGCGTATGGCGTTCAGCTCGCGTCCGGCGAAGTGCGCGGCGCGGACCGCGACGGCGACGGTTTCGTCGCGACTCTGGCCGACGGCCGGACCGTTCACGCCCGCAGGCTGCTGGTCACCACCGGCTTGGTCGACGAACTGCCCGACATTCCCGGCCTGCGCGAACGCTGGGGCCGGGACGTGGTGCACTGCCCCTACTGCCACGGCTGGGAGGTGCGCGATCGGGCCATCGGCGTGCTCGCCACGGGTCCGATGTCGGTGCACCAGGCGCTGCTGTTCCGGCAGCTCAGCGCCGACATCACCTTCTTCGCCCACACCACGTCACCCACGCGGGAGGAGACGGTGCAGCTGGCGGCCCGCGGCGTCAGGCTGGTCGAGGGCGAGGTAACGGGACTGGAGATCGCCGAGGATCGCATCACCGGCGTGCGCCTGAGCGACGGAACGGTGATCGACCGCGAGGTCGTCGCGGTCGGGTCGCGGATGGTGGCGCGGGCGGATTTCCTCGCGACGCTCGGGCTGCGCCGCTCCGAACATCCCATGGGCGAGTTCATCGCCGCCGACCCGACCGGCCGCACCGAGGTTCCCGGCGTGTGGGCGGCGGGGAACGTCACCGACTTGGCCGCCCAAGTCGGCACGGCCGCCGCCGCGGGCGCCACCGCGGCCGGGCACATCAACGCCGATCTGGTCGCCGAGGACACCCGAAACGCGGTCGCCGCGTATCCGTTCGCACTCGACATCGAAGCACTCCTGTGCGAGGCGGCAGGCGACGGCCGCCACGGCCTCTGAACCACGAAGGAACACAGAGTGCTCACCTGCCGGTCGGCTACCACCAGGAGTTTGCCCGATGGCTCACTCCCAGAACTGATTAGGATCACCGTGCCAGAACAACTCGACCACGCCTTCTGGGAAGCCCGCTATCGCGCCCACTCGACGACCCCGCACCCGCAACCCAATCCACACCTCACGGTGGAGGCGGCGAACCTGACCCCGGGCCGCGCCCTGGACGCGGGCTGCGGCGAAGGCGCGGAAGCCGTTTGGCTCGCCGCACACGGCTGGCGTGTGACGGCAGTCGATTTCGCCACCGCCGCCCTGGATCACGCCCGCGAGCTGGCCGACCTCCGCGGGCCCGAGATCTCCGGCCGAATCGATTGGCTGGCAGCGGATCTGACGGAGTGGACGCCCGAGGAGAACGGCTACGTCCTCGTTTGCTCGCATTACGCCCACCCCGTCACGGGAGCCGAAACCTTGCTTCGCCGGCTGGCTCCTGCCGTCGCCCCCGGCGGCACGCTTCTCATCGTCGGCCACCATCCGTCGGACGCGCACTCCGCCACCCACGCGACGGGCGTGCACGTCAGCGCGGAGGATCTGGCGGCAGCGCTGGAACCCAACCGCTGGGAAATCACGGTGGCGGAGACGAGATCTCGCACGATGACCCACGGCAGTCACCAGATCGAGCTTCACGACACCGTTCTGGTGGCGAGGAAGCAACGCTGAGGTCCGCATATCAGTAAGGTCGCCGCGGCCAGCCAGTGCTCCTTGGGCAATGGCCGGTCGCGCAGCTGTCCTACTTCCGCGCCGACACCAGCATCGGCTCGTGCAGGTCGAAGTACGTGACCTCGCCCATGAGCCTGCGCTCCTCCTCGAGCAACGGCCGAAGATCGTCGGGAATCTCGATCTTCTCGTGCTCGCGAGCCTCGGCTTCGGACCTGAAATACACCGCCTCGACGTACCCGTCGGCGCCGTAGGTCGACAACGTGCCACCGAGAATCTCTGGGCGCAGTTCGTGCAGACGATCACCCGTCTGCGTGTGCAGTTCGCGCATCCGGCGCCCATCGGCTGTATGGCCCTCCATGATCTGCACGAAGCCTGCCTCGTCAGAGCCGCCGCTCATCCACTGCGTCACCTCCGGGCAGTCCATGAAGGTGACCGGCCCGTCGAAGCACTGCTCGGTCTCGGCCCACCAGGCGCCCTGCTCCGGGCGCGCGCTGTTTCGTCGCGCCGCGTCCTCGGATTCGAAACGGGCAAGCGCGATGAATGTGCCGTCGTCGCATAGTCCGTACGTTGTGCCGAGGTATCCGACAGCCCCCGGTTCCAGTTCTGCTGTCCACCGATCCATGCACCGACTGAGCCGGTCGGCGTCGGACACTTTGCCTTGAATCACCTGGATGAACATCTGGTCCTCCTCGCGTGGAGCAATCACTCCGCGAATGGCGCGGGGTCTATGCGTAGTGGTCCACCGAGCGCGTGAAACCGCACGGCCCACACACGCCGCCGCCGCACCGTCAATCGTTCGCCGCCCGCCGGGCCCGCGCAAGTACGGTCGCCAGTTACACCTCCGCCACCCCTGATGCTCGGCTGACAACTGCGAAAACGACACTTGCACCCCGCACCGCGACCTCGCCCAAGGCCGGCGCGAGCCCTGGGCGGCCGATCAGACCTCCAATTCCTCTTCGATACCCCTGAGGTGGTGCCTGGCCAGCGCGAGGTTCGCCCGGCCACGGTCCAAGGCGAGGTAGAGGAACAGGCCTTTGGATTTTCGGCCGGTCATCGGCCGGATGATGTGGTACTGGCCGGACAGCGTGATGAGGATGTCCTCGATGTCTTCTTTGAGGTTGAGTTGTTCCATGGTGCGAAGCTTGGCGCGCACCACCTCGGTGTTGCCCGCCGCGGCGATTTGGAGGTCCAAAGCCTTGGAGCTGCCGAGCATTCCGAGGGCCATACCGCTGTTGTAATCGACGACGGCGGCGCCGATCGCGCCGTCGATCACCATCATGTCCTTCAGAGCCAGATCGAGATTCGTCATTTCATTCCTTTCGATGGGTGTGCGTTGCCCGGTCCCTGCCGGGCTTGTTCGCCATCGCCGCCAGATGGTCGGCGATCGCGCGGGCCACCGGGCGCGACTCCAGATGGAGCCGGCCGACGTTCACTTCGGATCCGGCCAGTACGGTCAGCGAGGCCCAGCCCGCCGAGTAGATCACCACGTACCCGTCGGTGCCGCGCACCACGACCTCGTGGAATCCGCCGCCGTTGGCGGTGGCGGACAGCCGGTACGACAGCGCGAGATGCGAAGCCGACAGCGCTGCCATTCCGTCGGGTTCGATGTGTGCGGGCAGGTCGTGCGCGATCAATAGACCGTCGCCGGACGCGACCAGCGCGCCGGTCAGCTGTGGCACCCGATCCCGCAGCATCTTCAGTTCCGCCAGCACCGCCGCGGTCGGTCCGGGTCCGGACATCGCCACCTTGGTCAACCTTCCCATCCATTCGCCGAACAATTTCTTTCGCGCGGTCACGCAAGCTCCTCCAACGCCGCCCGCAGGCGAACCAGCACGTCGCGGTCCACGGGCTCCCACTGTTCCGCCGACGGCGGCGGGACCGTACGCACCCGACGGCGTAGGGGCGGGACGGTGGGCTCTCCTGGCGCTACAGGCGTCATGCGTGGCGCATCGGGATCGGCGATTACCGCAGGTCCGGCCACCGCGAGCGCAGCGGATTCCGCTAGCCTCGAGTCGGTGCGCGCGGCGAGCACCGCGGCCTGCACCTCGGCCGAGTCGGCGGATCCCGGCTCGGTGAACATCGCGGGCTCGGTGACGCGCGGCCCGGTCAGCTTGGAGTGCTTGCCGTTTCGCGACTCGATGCGCGCGGGAGGCCCGACCTCTCGCGGTCCGCTGTGGGGGGCGAATCCCGCGCCCCACGGGGCGGCGTGCCTGCCGGGCTCGACGACGGCCGGGCCGGGCGGCTCGAGCAAGCCCGCCGCGGTCAATTCCCGCACCGCCTCCAGACATCCGTACGTGGTGCGGCCGAGGTCACGGGCGATACCCGTGATGCTGCGCTGGGTATCCGCCGCCGCGAGCACCTCGGCCTGACCCGCGGTGAGCACCACGTGGCGGCGCCGGACGCGGCGCACCGGCACCACCGGGACGCGGTCCACCAGGTCCGCCGGCCACGGCCCGGACTCCGGATCGCCGCGCCGCTCGCATTCCTGCACCAGCGCGCGCGGCGTGATGTGGCAGACCGGCGCGAGCCAGTGCGGTGGCGCAGGCCGGAATTCGGGGACGGCGGACGACGCGAACAAGAAGTAGGCCGCATCGTAAACCGATAGCAGCGCAAGGGTTTCCAGTCGCGGCCGCGCCAGCACCTGCCCGGGATCCCCGGCACCCGCCCGCCGCCAATCCTCCGCTGTCGCCACGCCCGCCTCCACCACCAGCCGGTCCAGCCCGGTCGTTCTGCGGCAATCGGCGGAGGCGATCACGCCACCGGTGAGATGAAATGCGCCATCACCGGCGCGTAAGACACCCGTACTCCCTTCCTTTTCCAGCCGCCGCAGTTCGACGGCGAGGTCAACGCCCATAACCGTCCTCGGCGAATTCCGCGAGAATCGCCCGAAGCTGATATCGAGCCATCGCCAGATTGCCGGTGTCGACTTCACACAGCACGTGCACGAAAAGCCGGCCGTCGAAGTCGCCGTCCACCAGATTCAGCAAGTGAAATCCACGGGACCCGGACACGATGATCTCGGTGAGATCGTCACCGTCCCAACCGGTCGCCAGCGCCGAGCAGCCGAGCACTGTACGAACCACATCCGTTGTGGCCGCAGCATCTTCGTGCTGATCGACCAGATCGTGCTGCCCGGCCGCCGCGATCGCAAGACCACTCGCCCCGTCCACCATTGTCACGCTGCGCGCACCCGGAATGTCCATGATGCGTTTCAAGCAGCCCTCGATACCGATCACCGTGCCACCGCTTGTCTGTGAGGGTTTTAGCGAGTCCCGACGCTACACACGGCCCGGGAGCTGTGTACAGCTATCGACGGGAAATTTCTCAGCACACAACGCATTTCCCCCGGATACGCGAAAAGAATACCCTCCGGTATTTCAAACCTACCGGTAGTTAATGGACTTTAGTCATTTCGCGTTGCGTAATTAGGTTGCCCACAATGCGGAAGACTCACGATGCACGATTCATGTCGCGCCCACCTCCCCGAGCAGCTACCATCGCGCATCCCGCCGAGTGAACATCGTTGCCACCGAACGCCTTCGGCCTTCGCAAGGCAGGGTGAACTCGACAGCCTCGGAACTCGCCGCGGCACCGAGGCGCGGGGACTGAAGAGAGTCGACCGGCCAGTCCGAACGACGCCGATGAGGCGGCCTCGCAAAGGAATTGGAGGTATTGCTCCAAATGACTTCGAACACACGGGACGACGACCGAAGTCAGTCGTCGTAGTGCCCACCCACAGCGATCACGACCAGTTCGTTATCGGTGACGTAGAGTCGGAGCGGTTGTGGCAGCCGCGTGTTTCGCGTCGTTCCAGGGCAACCTCCAACGTGGCACGGGCCGCGATCGCCGACGATTTCAGATCGAACGCGTGCGGCAGATCCTGGAATCCGGCGGGATCGGGATGCACGCCGATGTTCGTCATCCGTCGCCTGCGAACGCGGTGCGCGGGTAGGTGTGCGCACCGAAGAATCGCTGCGAGATCTGCCCGTCGGACTCGCGAGCGAACGGCATTCCCCACCGCTCCAGATCTTCGATTCCGCGAGCGGCATTCTCGGTGACGACCTGCACGATATCCGGGCGGGCCAGCAGATAGCTCTCCGTGATCGTGTCCGCCGCGTGTTGTTGCCAGCTGTCCTCGGCATCGATCGTCGACAGTGCGGCGTTGATGCCGCCCGCGGCGAGCGTGGTGTGCGCGTCCGCCTTCGGTCGCTTGCCGAGCACGAGCACGTCCACACCTCGCTCGGCCAGCTCGATCGCCGCACGCAGGCCCGCGCCGCCGGTGCCGATCACGAGTACCGACGTCGCGATCTGACGTTCGGCCGAATGGACCATCGATGTCTTCCCTTCGAAGTGGGAGGGGCGGTGGGGGGGGGGGGGGGGGGTGGCCGACCCCCCCCACCC